>CAZODR010000005.1:68759-69733 GCA_964578645.1 uncultured Candidatus Saccharibacteria bacterium
GGTATTTTATGTTTTGTAAAGTAAAATGAGTGAGTTATTTAACGTTTTGTAAAATAAAAAAGGAGGAAAATGATTAACGAAGAAGAACAGCGGGGGAATTTAACAGGGGTCGAGAAGGCGAAAAAGGCAGGATCGAAGACGCCGTATGTCGTCACGATAGTTTGTCTAGCGATTTTGGCATTAGCGGGAACTGGATTTGGGGTCGCGGGGATGATTTCTAGCGCTCGGAAGGCGGAGGAATTTGCGGATCTTGAGAAGAAAGTAGGGGGATCGGAGAAAAATGGAGAGTCAGAAACGGGGGATGACGGGGAAATAAGGCTCAAAATTAAGGATCTCGCGGTGCGCGGAGATAAGGTCATCGAGAGCGAGGGGCCGATGAATTATGCGTTGACGAGCGAATTTGGGAACGGAGCCTTAAAAGTTATGCTTACGAATCGGACGAAGGGGACGGTCGCGGATTGTGATACCGGGGAAAGACAGGCGGAAGATGAGGCTAAGTTGACAGCTATCATAGATTATGATTTGGTAAAAGATTGGTATGGGCTGGATGGCACGAAAACTGGGACCGAGGAAGTGGAAATTACAGGGGTGAAGGCGGACGATGTCGTCGATGTGATTGTCGCTGGGTTTGGAAATGGAGTCGGGGGTAGCGAGGCGATTTTGATGCAGATGAAGGACGGAACGGTCGAGTATATCCCGATAAAAAAGGCGCTCAGCGAGGGATTTCACTCTTTCGGGAAGATTGAGGGGGTTGAGGATATTGTCCGGATTAGGAGCGTGATGGCGAGCTATGAATGTAGCGGGGGACTCGAGGCGATTGCGCAAAAGGCAAACGGGGAAATTTACGAATTATATCCGATTTTGGCGATGCAGGGGGCTTGGGACTAGCGATTTGGGCGCGCGGAAGCGGAATTTTAGGAGGTTCACCTAACGAATCCAGAAGAGACTAATAAATAGGCTCTCAACAAAATAGG
>CAZODR010000006.1:0-48512 GCA_964578645.1 uncultured Candidatus Saccharibacteria bacterium
AGTTCATGGCCATACAAGAACAAAGGCTTATGAGGGAGTTTAGGCTTTGTTAGTTTTTATATTTATTATGGAATTATGTGTATTATAATGAGAGAAATGACGAAGAAATTGTGCAAAGTAGACAGGCTACAATTTGAAAGCGGAATGAAGTTTTATGGATTTAAGGAAAATCGAAAAATTTATCGATCGGCAAAAAGTTAGTTGGAGTGAAAAATGAGCAAATATCAACCGCTCTGGCAATATCTCAAAGCCAGCCATCAAGAAAGCTGCAAATTATCGTTCGCCGAGATCAAAGCGATTTTGGGCTTCGACATCGACCATTCATTTTTGATCGCCAAAAAGGAATTGCCAAGCTTCGGCTACACGGTCAGCAAAATCTCGATGAAAGAAAAAACCGTCATTTTTCGCAAAATGGTATAATAGAAGCAAAGCAAATCAGACGCGAGAAAAAGATAGATCTATTTTGGTAATTCCAGTGAATGGTAAAGATAAGAAAATCTTGAAAGGTTGAATTATGGCAAATAACTATTTCCTCATCCACGGCAGCTTCGGTTCGCCATTCGTGAATTGGTTGCCTTGGCTGCGCAAAGAACTTAGAAACCAAAGCAAAGAAGTTTACACCCCTGATTTTCCAACTGGGGCAGGCTTTCAAAATTATGAAAATTGGAGTAAACTCCTGAAAGTCTATCTTGATGCCGGCCTAATTACGGAAAACACTACGATTTTTGCTCATTCTATCGCGCCGGTTTTTATCTGCAAGTTTCTAGTCGAGAATAAAGTTAAGGTGAAAAAGCTAGTGTTTGCCTGTGGCTTTAACAACTATCTCGGTATTGACGAAGATTACGATAATGTTAATCGTGACATGTATCTAGAAAACTTTGCCGATGTGAGGAAATATTGTGACGAAATTATTTGTTTTTATACGAAAAACGATCCTTATGTGTCTTATGATGCCGAAAAATCATTCGCCGATACGATTGCTACCGAACAAATTATCATTGAGGATGGTGGGCATCTGAATTCCGAAAGTGGTTATCGCGAATTCCCGGAGTTGTTGCAGTTCGTATAAAGCCGGCACTGTCCTCAGGGGCATATAGAGTAACTGGTATTGTGCGCAGCGGCTTTATTACTATCTACGACGGCAAATCGATGGTTCTTGGTGTAGAGGGCTACAATTGGTCATCATTAGCACATAATGATAGTCCTAGCGCTCACTACCTTAGTTTTAGTAGTAGTGGCGTTGGCCCGTCCATCAGCAATGAACGTTGGCGCGGTTTTCCTCTCCGCTGCCTGGCTAATTAGAGTATATGTAACATAACTGCAGTTTGAGGCAAAGCTGATCTGGGGTGTTGTGAAAATTACAACACTTATTTTTGGTTATGTTTTATGTATCGTGATATAATAAAAGTGTCTCTATTCAATAAGTAACCATTTTTTGGTTAGGAATTTCCATCAGCAATTGTGTCGTTTCTCGGAATTATTAGACCGTCGCCAAAGCGACATCGCTATGTAACACGGTTTAAGACGAGAGTCTAGACAGGTTGCTGATTGGGTAGAGACACCTTGCGGTGTCGCTTTTGTTTATGGCGATACGTTCCTTTACGGCTAGCATGATTGACCTTGTGCTTAGTAATTATTATCGTGGCATTCGCGACACCCAGGGTGTTAAACATTAAAACCATTCAGCGCAGATTGCCGAGGTTTGGGTTGGTTTTTGTGCGCTAAAAAAGGAGGGTCATACCATGAAAATTACTAACGTTAATCATTCTTGGCTCGCGGCGGCAGGTAGTGGCGGCGCTCTGCTCCTGTTAGCGGCTTATGCTTTACTTTGTCCATTCGCCGATACAGGAGCGAGCGCCGCTGAGTGTACGGAAGCAAATCTGCAAGCTTGCCCGACAAAATCGCTCTCGACGCAGGCCGCCGTCGAGGTCGCTACGACGATCGCGGTTGCGCTCGACCCCGCCGTACGGATCGAAGTCACCCCGACGGCGGCCGGAGCTTTTTCCAGCCAAGCGGCAAAATTGGCCGTTTCGACGAACAGCGCCGCGGGTTATAGCATTAGCATGACCACGGGAAATGGCACGGATACGCTGATTGGCCCTTCCGCAATTAATCCGACGCCTGCGAATACCGCTAAAGCTAATTTCCGGAATAATACTTGGGGCTATAGTTTTGGCGCGAGTAATGCTAATGTTTCTGATACGACGCTGTTTAACCCTGTCCCGAAAACTGCAACCAGTATCAAATCGACCTCGGCGCCTTCGAGCGATAATTATAGCTTGACTTTTGGGACGAAAGTTGACTCGAGCTTGCCGAGCGGGGAATATAGTAATGAAGTTATTGTGTCGGCGATCGCGAATCCGCGTAAGCTTAACCTTAATGACATTAGTACGATGCAAGCGATGACGCCAAGCATATGCGCGAACAGTGCGGTTGGTGCGACGAAACAGCTTAAGGATACGCGCGATAATAAACTATATTATGTAACAAAAATCAAGAATCGGACGAACGACGAGGCCCGTTGCTGGATGACCCAAAATCTCGCTTATGATTTCGTCAAAGGTAAAGTACTTACGCCAAATGATTCCGATGTCACCGCGAACTGGACTGTGCCGGACAATGCGCTGGCGATCGGCACGGCGGGCGGCACCGAAGCGACCAGCTTGAGCATGTGGAAAGGGAATAATGTCACAAACGATCATGGCTCTTATGGCAATTATTATAGCTTCGGTGCCGCCACTGCCGGATCAGGTAATGCGATAACTACTAGCGGAAAAGCTGCGCCAGCTTCAATTTGCCCAGCGGGGTGGAGATTGCCAACTGGGGGCGCCAGCGGAGAATATGAGGCATTAATTAATGACATGAATAAAGATAATGTCAAAGATGCGCCGTATTTTATTGTCGCGGCTGGCCTGATTACTCCTACGGACGGTAAGCATTTATATGCTGTGAATAATGGTTATTTGCGCTCTAGCACTGCTAATGAGACTGATTCGGCTTATGGCGTCGCTGTCAATCCTACGGGGCTTTATCCGAGCTATACGAACTATCGTTCGATGGGTTTTGGCGTACGTTGCATCGCTAAATAGCTCACGCAGGGGGAAGTTTATGCGCTTCTCCCTGCTACATATACTCTAATTAGCTAGGCAGCGGAGAGGAAAGCCGAGGCAACGAACCGTATTGTCTGACGGGTTAATGACGTCATCATAGTTAGCGAAGAAGTAGGCGGTTTGGCTACTGGAGTCGGAAAAAGATGTCCACGCATAGCTAAAGAAGCTAGAATTTCCTAGTTTACCGATATTGGGATAAATTGCGCCGCTGTCGCACTACAGATCGAGCCTCGTTGAGGCTTATACTTCCATTGTAGCATAGACTATGGTTTTTGTCAATAGGTTTCGGGAAATTTTGACAAATTTGCTAGGTTCTGGGGAGATTTTGTAGATTTTTTGCTACATATACTCTAATTAGCCAGGCAGCGGAGAGGAAAGCCATAATAACGAGCGCCGCCGCTACCTGACGGGTAGACATCACTATTGTTGAAGTCGAGGTAGTAGGCGATAATACCATCAGAGAGGGGCCAAGACGACCAGCCAACGCCATTTTTACCGGAGTACCCCAGTTTACCATTACTAATTTCGACGTCGCCGCTGCGCACAATGGTTAAAATATAGAAAATCTGGGATTAAGATCTCTATGCTACATATACTCTAATTAGCCAGGCAGCGGAGAGGAAAGCCGCTCCAACGATTGTAGCCGCCCGACGGGCCGACGCTACTACCATCGAAGCCGAGGTAGTAGGCGCTCCAGTCACTGGAATGCGGTAAGGCTGACCAGTCATAGCCATTGATGCCAGAACCCCCAGCTTACCGGTATTGATACCGACGACGCCGCTGCGCACTGGCAGTCGTGCAGCGGCTTTGGGCATGGCTTCTAAATAGCAGCTATTACGCCTTTTTGTTTTTTATGATATCCTTTAGGGCATCATAAGTAATCCCATGCTTTCGGCAGCCCAATGTTCCTTAAAATACGATGCTTCGCTAATCGCGTTTAAGCATAACCGTAAAGGCTTCGGAAGGAATGTCGACTTTCCCAAAACGCTTCATACGAGCCTTACCCTTCTTTTGCTTTTCGAGCAGCTTCGCTTTACGATCACGATCGCCGGTATGAATCTTCACGGTAACATCCTTGCGATAGGCGCCGATGGTCTCGCGGGCAATGATTTTCGCCCCGATGGCGGCCTGGAGAGCGACTTCGAAATTCTGGCGCGGAATGACTTGCTTGAGCTTTTTTGTAATTTCGCGACCGAGCGTATCAGCTTCCGAGCGATGACACATAAGACTCAAAGCGTCCATACGATTCCCAGCGACCAAAAAATCCAGCCGCACGAGATCTTCGGGGCGATAATTATCAAGCTCGTAGTTAAAGCTAGCATAACCGGAAGTAATCGATTTTAGCTGGTCATAAAAATCCGTCAAAAGATTCGCCATCGGCGCCTCAAAGTCAATCACGGCGCGGTCTTCGATGTAGCTCAAGTTCGTCTGGTGGCCGCGTTTCTCGTTAATGAGGTTCAAAACGCCACCGATCATATTTTGCGGAACGATAATTTCGCCTTTTACCCAAGGTTCACGAATCTCAGCAACAGTAGATTGGTCCGGAAGATCGGCGGCAGAACGAATATTCAGCTCTTCCCCGCCGGACAGCGTAACTTCGTAATTCGTCGAAGGATTCGTCACGACCAGATCAAGTCCAAACTCGCGCTCAAGACGCTCGCGAATAATATCCATATGCAGCATGCCAAGAAAACCAATACGGAGACCGAACCCAAGCACAGGCGAATTTTCGGGCTCGAAATGCAGAGCCGAATCCGAGAGCGCTAGCTTTTCTACGGCATCTTTCAGATCCTGATATTGGTCATTCGAAACGGGGAAAAACCCGGCGTAAACGAACGGCAAAACATCTTTATAACCGGGGAGAGGCGCGGCGGCAGGCTGCTTTGCAAGCGTAACCGTATCGCCGACTTTGGCCTCACGCGTCGTCTTCAAGTTCGTTACGATATAGCCGATATTTCCCTCGACGAGGCTGTCCGACGGAGTCATTTTTGGCGTCAGTGCGCCAACTTCGAGCGCGAGGCCATTGGTCTCGGCCGCCATCATGCGAATTTCGGAATTTTTCGGAATTTCACCCTCAAAGACCCGAACATAGAGGACGACGCCGCGATAGTCATCGAAATATGAATCGAAGATCAGGGCTCTAACGCCACGCGAGTTGGCTCTCCGTATTTCTGGGACCCGTTCGCGCTCGCCCGTCGTTACGGGGAGCTTGCTCACTTCGTCCGACTCCCGTTGTCGTCGGAGATTCCCAGAAACACTGTTTGTCAACTCGCGTGGTACTAGAGCTTCCCCGATGATAGCATCGGACTTGCGTGGCGTTAGAACTTTCTCTATGGTAGTATCGAGCCGGCGTGGTGCGGGAGCTTTTTCGATGATAGTATCAAGGATGTCGGCGACGCCTTGACCGGTTTTGCCAGAGGCGAGGATGATGTCGGCGGGGTCGTAGCCGAGAAGATTGACTATCTGGGCAGTAACTTTCTCGACGTCGGCCGCGGGGAGATCGATCTTGTTAATCACAGGGATGATATAGAGATCCTGCTCGAGGGCGAGATAGACATTCGCGAGAGTCTGGGCCTGGATGCCTTGGGTCGCGTCGACGACGAGGACGGCGGTCTCGACGGCTTGGAGCGAGCGCGAAACTTCGTAGGAAAAGTCGACGTGTCCGGGAGTGTCGATTAAGTTCAAGGTGTAGCCTTGCCAACGCATTTGGACGGGCGCAAGCTTAATCGTAATTCCCTTTTCGCGTTCGAGCTCCATGGAATCGAGCAGTTGGGACTTCATCTCACGCGCCGACACCGTACCAGTCAACTCCATCATACGATCGGCGATCGTCGATTTGCCATGATCGATATGCGCGATAATACAAAAATTGCGGATTTTTTCAGAATTCATTGGTTTATTATAGCATATTCTGGTATAATTGGCGATAATGACGAAAGTTGTATTGGCAGTTTCGGGCGGAATTGACTCGATGGTTATGCTTGACATGATTTATCGATTTTTTGATTATTCATCTCATGATATAATTGTTGCGCATTTCGACCATGGAACTAGGCCGAGCTCAGCGGAAGATGCGGAGTTTGTGCGAAAGAAAGCTGCGGAATATGGCTATAAGTTTCGGCTGGGGCGAGCCGCGCTGGGAGACGGCGTAGCCGAAGAGACAGCGCGGCTCGCCCGCTATGAGTTCCTCGAGCGAGTGAGAGCCGAAAGTCGGGCAGAGGCGATTTTTACGGCGCACCACCTCTGTGATTTGGCGGAAACCGTGGCGATCAACCTCGCTCGAGGAACGGGCTGGCGCGGTCTCGCCGCTTTTGGGCGAAAGGGCGCGAGGCGCCCTTTCCTAGAACGCGAGACCGCGCCAGCCGCCCTGCGGGAACAAATTCCTTTCGATAAAACCGCAATTTTGCGCTATGCGGCGGAGCATGACGTATGTTTTCACGAAGATCCGTCTAACTCATCAGATGAATATTTACGAAATAGAATACGTCATGAGATAAATAATTCACTGGAATTTTCGGGGGCGGAAAGGCGGAAAATTTATGATTTATGGCAGAAACAATGGGCGATCAGGACGGAAATTGAGCAAATATTGGATAAAATAGTCGCGGAGCTCCCGCGGAATTGGCGTCGGGAATGGTTCCAGGAGTTGGAGAAAAAAATGGGCGAGAAGGTTGCGCGGGAATTGTTGCGGGCGGGGATTGAGGCCGCAGGGATGCGGGCGACTGGGCCACAGATCGAACGGCTGCGACAGGCAATTTTAGACTATAAGCCGGGGAAATATTTTAACCTTGGCGAGGATCGGCTGGTGCGGATAAATAAGGAAGATTTTTCCCTCTGGGGAGAGTCTGGGCAGCTCGGCGCGAGCTAAGACGGCAAAAAACCACGCTAAAATCTAGCGTGGGCTGAGACAGCAAAAACCACGCTAAAATCTAGCGTGGTCCAGATTAATCTTTATGGAAGTCGGACTTTTTATAATCCAGGTCGAATTCGTCAGCGAGTGTTTCAACCGTCAACTCACGATCCCAACTTTCGTCATCTCCTCCGTCGCGCAAATCCGGGACAGTATTGCGATAATACTTAAGGTTGGCGCGATAACGCCGGCGGATTTGCCGCGGTTCGCCCCAGTCGCCATGTTTCGGCTCCAAAGTATAGACATAGTCCGAAGACACGACGACCATCTTTGCAACTTTCAGCTCAGCGGCGGTCACAAGATCCTGACAGGAAAAAGTGTTGCCGGAAGGATGGTTGTGTAAGAGGACAAGCTCGTGCTGATGCTCCAACATATAATCGCGGTGCGCAGCCCGAAAATCAACCGCCTGGGCGGAAGAAGATGTATATTCAAAAACTTTTCCCCCATCAAGGTCAAAAACAGCGAGAACTTCGTCCGGACGATCGCAAATTGCATCCATGACCGCGAGCATAGTGTCGCCGCTGTCAGAATTCGATAAGCGCGCCGGATTGTCAAAAAAGAGCAAAACGCCAAACACCGCAATAGCGATAGCAGCGAGAATGCCACAGACAGTCGCAACTAATTCATAACATCCGTCATCATCATCTTCTTCTTCGTCCGAATCATCAACATCCTTGGTATATTTAGACATAAAGACTTTCAACTCTATGCCTTCGTCGGTCGTATGGGATTTTTCTTCCATAATATTCCCCCTTTCATTGGTAAGGTGCTTTTGGTCGTACCAAAATGCCACCGAATAACTTTATTATATACTATATGGCGAAATAAATCAATAACTAAAAGTCACGAATTTGTCCGCAAGCGAAAATTCCGTGTTATAATGACAGCAGTTTTAAGTGGAGAGCGAAAATGATCACAAAAGCAATAATTCCGGTGGCGGGTTGGGGAACGCGACGTCTGCCGATTACGAAAGTGATCGAAAAGTCGATGTTGCCGGTCGGAAATCGTCCGCTGGTGGATTATTCGGTGCAAGAGTTGATTCGGGCGGGCGTGAAGGATATTTATATGGTGATTTCTAACGTCGAGCCCTGCCAGGTCAAGGCGTTTTATCATGATAATCAAGCACTGAATGATTATCTCATCGAGCGCGGAAAAACCGATCGTCTAGAGGTCGCAAAGACTCTGCCGGACGATGTGCGCGTGCATTATGTCACGCAAGATCCGGCGGGAAAATATGGGACGGCGGTGCCGATCGCGATGGTCGTGAAAGAATTTCAGATTAATGAGCCGGTTTTGGTCTTCATGGGCGATGACTTTATCTGGAACCCGGGGGGCGAATCGGCGAGCGAATCGCTGATCAAGGCAGCCGAAAATGAGGGCGAATCGGTCATTCTCGGAGTCGAAGTCCCGCGTGAGCAAGTCGAAAAATATGGAGTTTTGTCGGTCGAGGATGGGCGACTGACAGAGGTCATAGAAAAGCCAAAGGTCGAAGATGCGCCATCGAATTTAATCAATGTCAGCAAATATATCATGTCGCCGGATTTATTACAGGAAATTGTGCGCTATGTCGAGGAGAATGATTTTGGGCCTAGGGATGAGGAATATTTGGTCACGGCGCCGATCGATAATTATATCGCGCGGGGCGGGATCGTGCGGGTCGCACCGACGACTGGCGAATATTTGGACGGGGGCAGCGTCGAAGGCTGGGTACATGCCAATAATGTAGTTTGTGGTTATCGTGCAGAATAGGGCGGAAAATCCAGGAATTTTGAAAATAATTATTCATTTCATGATATAAACGTGCTATAATGAAAATATGACGGAAAAAGAGCAAAGTATGAGTTATCAAGCCTCGATTGGGCAAGTGATTGCGCGACTACGAATGCAGCATGGCTGGACACAGACGCAGTTGGCGGAGAAATTGGGCACGAGCCAATCGGCGATTCACCGGATCGAAAAGGGACGGCAAAATATTTCCTTGGATTTGATTAAAAAATTTTCCGAGGTCCTCGGCGGGCAAATTCTCTCTGTTAATGAAAGCGTTTCGCAGAGTTATCGGATTCATGGTGGGCGAGAGTTGCATGGCGAGGCGACGATTAATACGAGCAAAAATGCGGCGGTGGCTTTGCTTTGCGCTGCGATGCTAAACTCGGGGACGACGACGCTAAAACATCTAGCACGGATCGAAGAAGTGTTTCGGATTATCGAAGTTTTGGAATCTTTGGGCGTGAAATGTCGCTGGATCAATGATAATAAAGATCTAGAAATTATATCACCAGATGAATTAGATATAAAGAACATTAATGTCGAGGCGGCGCGAAAAACGCGGTCGATTTTGATGTTTATGGGACCGCTGCTGCATAAGTTTCGGGAATTTCGGCTGCCGTACGCGGGCGGCTGCACCCTCGGGACGCGGACGATTGAGCCGCATCTCAGGGCGCTCAGGGCGTTTGGGCTAAAGGTCGACGCGACGAGTTGTAGCGGGTTTTATGAGGCGAAAGTGGCGCCGATGAAGCCGCTGGAGAAGCCGAAGGAAAGGCCGGTACAGGTCGACCAGATTAAAATGCAATTTCCGCCAAAGCGGATTGTCCTGATCGAACGCGGGGATACTGTAACGGAAAATGTTTTGATGGCGGCGGCGTTGTATCCGGGCGAGACGACAATTATTGGCGCTTCGTCGAATTATATGGTCCAGGATCTGTGTTTCTTTTTGGAGAAATTAGGGGTCAGAGTGCAGGGGGTCGGTACGACGACGCTAAAGGTGCGCGGAAAAATGCGGATTGAGACCGATGTCGAATATTCGCCGGCGGAGGATCCGATCGAGGCGATGTCTTTTATTGCGGTGGCGATGGTCACGAAGTCGAATTTGACGATTCGGCGCGCGCCGATTGAGTTTTTGGAAATTGAGCTCGAGATCCTGAAAAGTATGGGCGCGAAGATTGAATGTTCCGCGGAATATTATAGCACGAACGGACGAACGCGGCTGGTCGACCTCAAGATTCGAAAGTCAGAACTGCGCGCGCCTACAGACAAAATCGCGCCGATGCCGTTCCCTGGTCTAAATATTGATAATTTGCCGTTTTTCTCCGTGATTGCAGCGACAGCGGAAGGGAGGACGCTGATTCATGATTGGGTGTTTGAAAATCGGGCAGTTTATATTACTTATCTCGAGAATTTGAACGCGAAAGTCGAGCTTCTCGACGCGCACCGGGTTTATATCGAGGGGCCGACGAAGTGGCGGGCGGCGGAACTGGTGGCGCCGCCAGCGCTCAGGCCGGCGGTCGTCGTATTGATTGCGATGCTGGCGGCGCCGGGTGTTTCGATCTTGCGCAATATTTACTCGATCAATCGTGGTTATCAAGATTTTGCGCAAAGGTTGAATGAGCTGGGCGCGGATATTAAGCCGCTGCTTGAGATTTAAGAGAATTAAAGGGTTTAGGAGAATTTTGGCGTTTTAACGCGGATATGCTTGTTGATTTTAAATAATTTGTTATATGATGACGATAAGCGATTCTACTATTTTGGAATGACGCGGATTCTAGGTATAGTCGGAAAATGCTAGAGGTGTTATAATAAGTCTAACAAAGGAAGGTAATATGGCAAAGAAAACTACAAAGACTACGAATGCGGATATTTCAGAAAATGATTCGGGGAAAAAGCAGGCGCTAGACCTCGCAATCGCACAGATTACGAAGCAGTTTGGGGACGGTTCGATCATGAAGCTGGGCGAGACGCAGAAGATTGATGTCGAGCTCTTGCCTTCGGGATCATTGTCGCTCGATTTGGCGCTCGGAGGCGGTTATCCGAAGGGGCGAATTATTGAAATTTATGGGCCAGAATCTTCCGGGAAAACGACTCTGGCGCTGCATGCGATTGCGGAAATCCAAAAACAGGGAGGCCAGGCGGCGTTTATTGACGCTGAGCATGCGCTAGATCCAGCTTATGCGAAGAAAATTGGGGTAGATACGGATAATTTGTTCATTTCGCAACCAGATAATGGCGAGCAGGCGTTGGAAATTTGCGAAACGCTAGTACGGAGCGGGGCGGTCGATTTGATCGTGGTCGATTCGGTGGCGGCGCTAGTTCCACAGGCGGAAATTGATGGCGATATGGGCGATGCGCAGATGGGGTTGCAGGCGAGATTGATGTCGCAAGCGATGCGGAAATTGACAGGCATTATCTCAAAGAGTAAGGCGACAGTAATCTTCATCAACCAGATCCGGATGAAAATTGGGGTAATGTTTGGCAATCCGGAGACGACGACTGGCGGGAACGCGCTGAAGTTTTACGCTTCGGTGCGAATGGACATTCGACGAATTGGGCAGATTAAAGATGGGGATAAAATTGCCGGAAACAGGACGAAGGTCAAGATTGTGAAGAATAAAATCGCGGCGCCATTTCGGACGGCGGAATTTGATATTATGTATAATGAAGGTATTAGCAAGGTCGGCGATGTGCTCGATCTCGCGGTGCAAAAGGGCGTCGTTGATAAGGCTGGGGCGTTTTTGAAATATAAAGGCGAAACGATTGCGCAGGGGCGAGAAGCGGCGAAAATGTTGCTAAAGGAAAATCCGGAGTTGTTGCGCGAAATTGACGAAAAAGTGCGGGCGGAAGCGGGAATTAGCCCGAATGATGCCGAAGTCGAGATGCTCGATGACGAAGAAATGAGCGACGAAGAAGCCTAGGCCGGGCGAATTTGGGTGGAAAATGCTGGAGATAGAAGGGTTAGGTAGTGGTGACGCGGATGTGCGAGAGACAAGCGCAGAAGGTAAAAATGCGGGGCAGTCAAAGTCGACAGAAGATGTGGCAACACTAGCGAGACGGAAAGCGGCCGAAATGATTTATGGTTCGGCGGAAGAAATTTCGGGGCCTGTTGGCGATATGGGTTGGGATTTCGATCAGGAAGAGACCTTCCGAGTCACAAAGTTGACACCAGGAGTGAAAGATCCTAATCGCGTAAATGTTTTTCTCGATGGACATTTCGTATTATCGCTCGAGATTAACCAAGTCATCGATCTCGGCATAAAAGTCGACCAGGAAATTACGAAAGAGCGGCTTGAGGAGCTGCGGCGGGCTTCGGAATTCGGAAAGTTATATCAGAGAAGTTTAGAATGGGTCCTAACGCGGCCGCATTCTGTACGCGAGGCGCGCGATTATCTCAGGCGCAGACAAATAAAACGACGGCAGCTTAACCGCCAACGGACGCGCGAAGAAAAAAAGCCTCTAGCGGAATTTGATGATGAGCTGCTCGACGCGGTCCTCCAGAGATTGATCCAGAAAAAATATCTTGATGATGAGAAATTTGCGGCGTTTTATGTCGAGAACCGTTATGTGCGCAAGGGGATTAGCCATAAGCGCTTGCGAATGGAGCTGACACGAAAAGGGATCGAGTCGGAAATGATTGCAAAAACTTTCGAGCTCGTTCCGCGGGATGAAGATGAAGAAATCATGAAGATGATTGCGAAAAAACGCAAGAAATATAATGATTTTCAGCTCGTGGGGTATCTCGTGCGGCAGGGATTTAATTTCCAGAATGCAAAAACTGCAGTCGAGAAATACAATGAGCAGGAAGGATTACCCAGCGCGGAAGATTAGCGGCTTAGCGAACATCGTCATCTTGGGAATTAAGCTCGGCGACAAGCTCAGGCTCGCGAAAAGGGTTGACGAAATTCGGGACGAATTCAGTTTTCGTGACGCTCGCTTCGGACTTCAGCTCCAAATCTCCATCTTTGACGATGACGCGATAATCGTCAACCTCGAGAATCTGTTGACGAGAAATTACTAGCTCCGGATCGAGCAGAGATTTAAAAATTGGGCGCTGGACGATGAGCTGTTGGACTTGCCAACTTTCGGGCTCGACAGTAAAATCGATTACTTTCCCGAGCTTCGTTTTGTGTTTTTTCGTCTCGACTTTCAGACCGACGAGAGAGAAGTTTAGTTTCAAAACATCGCGAATGCGCACGATTTCATCTTCTTCGACTAATTCATCGATCGAATCGATAATCATACCGAGGCGTGAATATTCACGGACACTTTTCGCCGGCAGGATATCACCAACTTCACGCCCAACTAGCGGACCTTCGACGCGATAAGCGATAATTTTGAGCGAATCGGGATCGACAATCGACTCCACGACATTAGCAACAGCTCCGCCGACATGAAGGCTGAGAACCGGGCAATTCGTAAGGCGGGAGTTGTTGATTAGCATATATATATTATAGCATGACTAGGATTCAACTCCCGAAGTAAAACTTTATTTAATCAGTGGATTGCGCCAAATGGCAGGATAATCCGATAGTCCGAGAAGAGTCGTAATCGTCGCAGCAAGGTTTGTCAATCCGGGCTCACTGGTCTCAGCATTCTTGTAATGCTTAGCATTTGGAGTATTGTCATAGAAAATGCAGGGCACGAGATTTGAAGTATGCGAAGTCTTCGGGATACCATCTTTGTCGAGCAATTCTTCGGCGTTGCCATGATCAGCAGTGATAATCATCATGCCACCAAGTTCGTCGACTTTTTTCGCAAGCCGGGAAAGTTGGATATCGATCGCTTCGACCGCGACAATCGTCGGTTCGAGCTCAGCAAAATGCCCAACCATGTCGCCACCAGGATAATTAATGCGAATAAACTTATAATCTTGCATATGCTCGAGGACATAGTCGGTAATCTCCGCGGATTTCATCCAGGGGCGAGTATTGAAAGGCTGGGTGTCGGAAGGAATTTCGATCTGAGCTTCAAGCGGAGCCTTTTTATAACTATTACCATTAAAATAATACGTTACATGGCCAAATTTCACGGTTTCGGAAATCGCGAGCTGGGAAATTTTGTTTTTGCCAAGAAAAACATTGAGCGGCAAATCGATTTTCACGGGCGGGACGAGAATATGCTCCGGAATATGACGGTCAGAATCATATTCGGTCAATGCGGCAAAATAAACATCTGGGGTCTTCCCGCGATCGAATTTATCAAAATCTTTCAAGGAGAAGGCTGAGGCGATTTCTACGGCCCGGTCGGCACGGAAATCATAATAGATGAAAGCATCACCATCTTCAACCGTGCCGACCGGGCGGCCGCCCGCGCCCAACTTTGCGGTCGATTCCGAGGCGCGGGCGGCCCGCGCGCTTAGCGCGGAACTTGCCGCAGCATTCTCGACGACAACGAACGCAGGGAGATATTGATCTTGAATCTTCGGATCTTGTTTACGAAAGGCTTTGATTGCTTCGCTGGCAGATTTGAATTCGTGCGGCGCTTTGCCATGAACCATAGCATCCCAACCAAGTTTCACCATATCCCAATCATTTTCGTAACGATCTGCGGTCATGACCATGCGACCACCGCCGGAAGCAATTCGAAAATCAGCGTCTTTAAAGCCTTTGCAGAACTTTTCGATACGATCGATATATTTCGGCTCAGATTGTGGCGCAACATCACGGCCATCAAAGATGCAATGCATTCGAATTCGACGAACACCTTCGTCATAAGCTTGCTGAATCATGGCTTCGAGATGTTTTAAGTCGCTATGGACACCGCCATCGGAAAAAATTCCGCAAAAATGCAGCGTCGGCGCGGAAGATTTGGACTCGGAAAGCTGTTTCATGGCACCTTTCCAAGCTTTTGACTGCCAAATATCGCCCGTAACAAAGGCAGCTTCGATACTCGCGATTCCCTGTTTGATAATTTGGCCGGCACCCATGGCATTATGCCCAACTTCGGAATTACCCATTTGACCGGGCATAATTCCTACGGCTTCACCGGCAGCCGCAAGCGGAATGTTGAGATAGTGCGAAATCGCCCGATCGAGAAATTCGGTGTGGGCTTGGCGCACGGCATTTCCACTACGCTTCACGGATAGACCGACGCCATCCATAACTACTAATACTACTGGACCATCATAATGTAAACTTTTCATATACTATATATTATAGCATAAGCCGACTATAACATACTGGGATTAGAAAAAGAGCCCCACTTTCGCAGAGCTCTTTTCCTAAAACGGCTTACCGACGTGGAACTTGTTGGGTAATACAGTGGATGTTTCCGCCGCCAAGGAGAATTTCGCGAGCGTAAATTGGCTCGATTACCTTGTCCGGGAAGCATTGCTGTAAAGTGTCAATCGCGGCCTGGTCGTGTTCGTCATCGAAAACTGGCAAAATGACGGCGCCGTTACAGTTGTAATAATTCACATAGCTCGCTGGCAAGCGATCGCCTTCGTTGCGCGGAAAAGTTCCCTCGACGACATCGACACCTTGCGATTCTTCCTTCGTAATCGTAATCGGATTCGGAACGTGAATTTTAATAACTTCGAGTTTGCAACCTTGGGCGTCGGTTTCATTTTCGAGATAGTCGAGCGCAGCCTTCGAGCGCGCGTATTGCGGATCATCTTCGTTATCTTCCCATGCGAGGACAACCTTTCCGGGAGCGACGAATTGGCAAATATTGTCGACATGGCCGTTCGTATCTTCGTCCATATAGATTCCCTGCGGGAGCCAAAGGACTTTTTCGGCGCCAAGATATTCTTTGAGTTTTTCTTCGATTTGTTCTTTGGTCATGTCCGGATTTCTTCCCGGATCGAGGAGACATTCCTCGGTCGTCAGAATTGTACCTTCGCCGTCGGAATGAATCGAGCCGCCCTCAAGGACAAAATCGTTCAAACGATAACGGTCGACAGCTTCGATGTTGGCCATTTTAGCAGCGACGAGATCGTCTTGGTCCCATGGGAAATACAAACCATTAACGAGACCGCCCCAAGCGTTAAAACTCCAGTCGACAGCGCGCATGTTGCCGCGTCCGTTGATAACGAAGGTTGCGCCGCAGTCACGAATCCAGGAGTCATTATTTGAGATTTCGAGCACCTGGACATTTGGCATATTCATCTCGAGGACGTGGGGATATTGACCGGGATTTACGCCCACAATAACTGGTTCATACTTCGCAATAGTTTGAATCACTTGTTTAAAAACTTCTTGCGCATTTTCAGCATTATTACGCCAGTTGTCGCCGCGCTCGGGCCAGAGCATATAAGTGCAGCGATGCTCGGCGAGTTCGGACGGCATATAGAAACCGTCGGCTTTTGGCGTGCTACTATTGATTTTCATAAGTTGCCTCCTTTTTCGGATGTAGTTAAAGTTTTGTTTGGGCTTTTGCGACTCATCTGCCAGACGAGCACTTCGCCAATGATGACTGCGAGACACGCGCCGACGATTAGCGGCCAGTTGTATTCAAACATTTCGAGGTTGAACTCGGGGAAGAGCGTAAAGAACAGAGCAATGACGAGGAGAATGAAGGGCATGATGCCGAAGAGGCCGATCTTGAATTTGCCACCATTGATCCAATAGGCTTTTTCGGATTGTTTGCCTTGTTTATGGAGTTTCAGGAAGGCCATGAACATAGGCAGGTATGAAAGCAGGAGCGTAATTAGGCTGAGGGAGAAGAAAGTCCAGAAGAGACTTTCGATTTCGGGGAAGAATTGCTGGACAATGACGCCGGCTAGAGCAATAATGAAACCAACGACACCGGTCCAGATCGAAGGAACATATGGCACGCCATCTTTCGTGCGTTTTGCCCAAGATTTCGGGAAAGTTCCGTCTTCGGCGGCATAAGCAATGACCGAATTCACGCCAAAGTTCCAGGACGAAATGTTGGCGACGAGAGTGTAGATAAAGAGGCCGCCGACAATGACCGTAATCGCATTGATGAGGCCGGCCGAAAAACCGGCGATTGACATGAGCTGGCCGTAACTATCGAGTAACCCGGCATCGGGGCTGAGCTCTTCGACGGGAATGGCGACTCCGATACCGAAGCTAGGAAGAAGGTAGAAAATCGCGATTAAAATTCCGCCGAGAATGATCGCTTTCGGGATTTCTTTGCGCGGATTTTGCATATCGTCGGCAAAAGTCGAGACAACTTCGAAACCAAGCATGTTGAAGATAATCATGGAGACGAAGCCGAGGCCGGCGAGACTGAAATGGCCATCTTCCATGAGCGGCATGAGATCGGTCCAGGATTCAATTGGGTTGGCGCTTTGTCCGGTGCTAATCAAGACGTAGATTCCGAGCGCGCCAAGTCCGGCCATGAAAATGAATTTGGCAAAAGCGCCAAGATTCGAAAGCCAATCACTTTGGGAAATACGCAACGTACCGAGCACGGAGACTAACAAAATGTAAAATCCTTGGATGATGAGGGCGAGTCCCCAAGTCATCGTGAAATCGGGATTGCCGGAAAGTTGGACGATGATCTGGGTCAAAATTGTCGTCACTAGGCTGGCGAGTGATGCCACCCAGAGCGGATAATTCACCCAATAATACCAGGCGACGCGCCCGGCCCATTTTTTGCCGAAGGCTTTTTTCACCCAAGTGTACATGCCGCCTTCGGAAGGATATTGCGTCCCAAGTTCGGCAGAAATGAGACCGTAAGGTACGAAAAATCCGAGGAGCATAATTGCCCACCAGAAATATTGCGAGTTGCCGATCGAGGCGGTCGGAGCGACGGCGTCGCCGACGAGAATGATACAGACAGTAGCGAGTACGGCGCTAAACAGCCTGAATTTATATTTGGGTTTTTTGGGCATTATTTGTCCTCCTTTGATTGTTTGATTTTATCTAACGTTTCTTGGGCTTTGCTAGTAAAATAAAGCAACAGGCCGCGCTGGGCAGTCAGACGATTTTCGGCTTCGTCCCAGGCGACCGAATGCGGGCCGTCGAGAACGCCGTCGGTGACTTCTTCGTTGCGATTCGCGGGGAGACAGTGCATAAATTTCACATTCGGGTTTCCGGTCAAAGCTAGCATTTCGTCGCTGACTTGATATTTCGGATAGAATTCGCGGAGATAAACCTCGCGCGGAGTTTCCTGATCATACAGCCCATACCAGACATCGGTATAGATAAAGTCGGCGCCTTCGAGATAACTCGGATTATCCGTAACATGGACACTGCCGCCGTATTGCTGGACATTCGCGCGACCGATTTTCAGAAAATCGTCCGAAAGCCATTTCGAGGGCGGGCCATATTGAATAAAATTCATGCCAAGCTTCGTCGTAATCATCATGAGCGAGGCGCAAACTTGGGTGCAATCGCCGACAAACACAACTTTGGTCTTGCTCCAAGGCTTACCTTCGGGGAGATGATCGAGGATGGTAATAATGTCGCCGATTTCTTGCGTCGGGTGGTTATAGTCCGACATGCCGTTAATCACGGGGACGCTCGAACGCGCGGCCAGCTCCATGACGCTGGCGTGACGGTCGACGCGCGCCATAATGATATCGCACATGCGGCTGATGACCTGGGCAGTGTCGCCGATAGTTTCGTGGCCGCCGAGCTGAATTGCACCGGGAGCAAGATTTAGCGCATGGCCGCCGAGCTGCTCCATTCCAACTTCGAATGAAACTCGAGTGCGCGTGGATTTTTGCTCAAAAATCATGGCGAGATTTTTGTGATAAAGCGTATCCAGCGTCGCACCGGACTTGAGATAATCGCGGACGGCAGTCGAAGTTTTGATGATGTCGATAATTTCCGACTGGTCGAAGTCGGTCGTGTCAATAAAATCCTTCTGGGAGGGGGATTTATGAGTTAAATCGTAAGGGTTTTCCATGATTCTATTATAGACTAGAATTTCAAAAGCACAAGCTAAATAAGGGGTTTCGGCGGTAATTTTCGCGTGATAGATCGGGGAAAAACGGAAAATTATTGGGGTTTTGGTTTATTTCTCGGAGATTTTAGTGTTTTTCTATTGACTTTTTTCGCTATGTGTGCTATTATGAAAGTAAGCCCAGCATTTTGATGGGCTAAATTCAATACAAGGGGGTATTATTATGAAATTTTCATGGGACCTTAACATTGTATCATGGCAAGACGAGCGAAGGATGGAGAAAGAAGCGGAACGTTTCAATTCGGAGGAGAGGTTCTATCAAACCGTGATAACGAATGTTGTCGGGCGAATCGAAGAGCTTAAGTCGGAGGGGAGAAAGTTCGTGCCGAATTATAGCCTCCCATGGCCAAAGATGTGTCCAAACACGGAGTCCATCGAGAGGGGGAAGATGGAGTATGACTTCCAGTGGGATAATTGCAACATAAGATGTTCACTGTATTATGCAGCATACATCGAGGCATATTACAATCAGATTGTCCTGCCGGAGCACCGGAGGATGATTGCACAATATGAAAGTTTCGACAATTTCGTCGGAAAATTCATGGAGCTGGAGAGCGATATTCTCACGCTGGGCGGAGAAATCCAGCTGGTGCGGCCGAAGATAAGGGTCGCCCTACCGATGCCGCACGAGCTCAAGAATGAGACCTTTGAGATTGTGCCGACGCCGCGCAATTTGCATGTCCTGAAGGGGAAAATAGAGTTCTTGCTGCATGAAGTTACTAAATAACGCCGTGAAGCAGGAGCCTCACAGCCGCAAACTTTCATCCATGCTTTGTCTGCTTGGGTCGTTCTACGGAACGACCCATTTTTTTCGGGGCGGAACGACCCATTTTCGATTCTTTGCGCCGCGAACACTATAACCTCGCACGAACACGCGCTCAGCTAAACTGGACTTTTTTCAGATGCTCCTTGGCTTTCAGGGTCACGGCGCGGCCGCGGGGAGTGCGCTCGATCAGGCCGAGCTGGAGCATATACGGCTCATAATAATCCTCGATCGTGGCGGCCTCGTCGCCGGTCAAGGCGGCAATTGTATTCAGGCCGACCGGCCGATCGCCATAATTCTCGAGCATCAGCTCGAGCATATTGCGATCGGCCGGGTCAAGGCCGAGTTCGTCGATTTCCATCAGGTCGAGAGCAGCGGCGGCGAGGCCGGCATTTATAAATCCATCGCCGTTCACATCGGCATAATCGCGGACGCGCTTCGTCAGGCGATTCGCAATACGCGGCGTCAGCCGCGAGCGCGTCGCGAGGAGGCTGGTCGCTTCGGGCGCAATCCCGGTCCCGAGAATATTCGCGGTGCGGCCAATAATACGCTCAATTTCGCCCAACTTATAATATTCAAGGCGATGAATCAACCCGAAACGATCGCGCAGCGGGCCGGCGAGCGATCCGGTGCGCGTGGTCGCGCCAATCACAGTGAATTTCGGCAAATCCAAGCGCACCGATCGCGCAGCCGGCCCCTTCCCGATCACGATATCGAGCTTACAATCTTCCATGGCAGAATACAAAATTTCTTCAACTGCGCGGCGCAAACGATGAATTTCGTCGATAAACAAGACGTCGCCATCCTGCAAATTGGTCAAAATCGAAGCCAAATCGCCGGTGCGCTCAATCGCAGGCCCGGAAGTCACGCGCAAATTTGCGCCCATTTCGCGCGCGATGACATTCGCCATCGTCGTCTTGCCAAGTCCGGGCGGACCATATAATAATATATGGTCCAAAGTCGTCCCGTCGTCGCGTTTTTTCACGGCGTCAATCGCAAGTTTCAAATTTGTCTTCAGACGCTCTTGCCCAATATAATCCGCAAAAGTTACAGGACGTAAAGAAACTTCTTCGGCCTGTTCGGAAAGGTCGTTGTCATCAAGGTTTGAATCTACTAAACGATGCTTCGTCGAGGCTTTTTCGTCAGATTCATCAGTCGTAATGCTTCTTTCAATTCCCATAAACTTATCTGGACTCGCGGTCAATTCCCTGGTAGCGGTTAAAATTATTCAGCAACTTGTTCGAAGAAAGCTTGGGGATGAGCGCAAACTGGGCAAACTTCAGGAGCTTCTTTGCCAGTGCAGACATAGCCACAATTGCGGCAGCGCCAAACCGTCACAACATCGCTCTTAAAGACGACGTCGTGTTCAACTTCGTTATGCCATTTCAGATAGCGAGTTTCGTGCAACTTTTCGATCCCAGCGACTTGTTCAAACTTCTCGGCGATTTCGTCATAGCCTTCCTCGCGAGCAACTTTTGCAAACTCTTCGTACATCGTCGTCCATTCGTAGTTTTCGCCCTGAGCGGCAGCTTCGAGATTTTCGGAAGTCGAACCGACCGAACCGCCATGCATGTATTTGTACCAAATTTTGGCATGTTCCTTTTCGTTGTGCGAAGTTTCGTCAAAAACTGCACTAATTTCTTCATAACCATCTTTTTTCGCGCGGGAAGCGTAATATTGGTATTTAATCGCGGCTTGGGATTCGCCGGCAAAGGCAGCTTCGAGATTTTTCCAAGTTTTGCTATTTTCGTCTAATTCTTTCATCATAAACACTCCTATTTACTTATTATATTGTAACACAGATTTAGGATTATTCGGTCGTGACTACGGGATCAGTGTTGCCGCTATTATTGTCGCAGGCGCCGTTGTGCTCATCACCGTCATGACGATAAGACCAGCAGTTCGCAGTGTACCAAATATTTTTCAGAATGCTATTCTCGCTCGGCGAACCATCGAGCTCGGCGGCAAATTCAGGATAAGGGAAGAAAGCGTCAGCGGGATCGAGACGCGATTCAACGCGACGAACAAGCTGGTTTGCGCGGCCAGTCGAATCGACGCTAATCTGGACATTTTCAAACTCGATAATACTGCCTTCGGCGTCCGTCAAAGTCACAGAAAAATCCGTCACAGTGTCGCCATAAGGCAGACTGACGACGAGCATGGCGTTGCGGATGTCCGTAAAATCAACGCCAATCGCGGCTTTGCAGGCGAAATCAGCGCTGCGGGCGCATTTAATCAAAAACGGAACATTGCGGACATCGGAATTCGCAGCATCACGCACGGCGCTACTGCTAATAGTATTCGTCGCGCTCGAATCTTCGCTGGGGAGCAATAGTAAGTTGCTCTGGTGATCGGAAGTGCTATTATTAAAATCGGCTGGGTTAATGGTCGCGCCGGCCTTGACGAGGGTCAAGGCGACGGTCGGCGGGATAGTTTTGTTATTATTATTCGGCAAAGTCGCGCCGCTAGAATAGCGGAAATTAGTCGCGCCGTTATTGACGTCAGAATACCAGTTAAACTGGATATTTTTCACGCGAGAAAGATCGGAATTGATGCCGATCGGGACGACGCGAGTGCGAGCGTCGGAAGTCAAAGTCGAACGATAATCTGAAACTTTATTGGACAAAATCACGCAAGTATAGGCCTGTTCGGATTGGTTGCTAGTGCTTTCTTGGATCTTGACTTCGGAATCTTCGAGATCGGCGTAAAGGTATTTTTTGAGCTTAAAATCTTCGCAATCTCCACCATAGAGCGAATCGGAACAGGCACTAAGATCGCCGCTGTTTTCATCGAGGCAGCGCGAGACAGCGCGTTTCGCATCTTCGACGCCGGCCAAAGCAGAATCGTAAGCGGAGCGCGAAAGATCATCGTTGCTTCCCTGGATGCGCTCGGAAAGAATGATACGGACGAAGCTGAGCGTGATGACGCCGAAGAGAATGGTCGCAAAAACTACGACATAGAGCGAGGCGACGCCTTTTTTCGTGGAAGTGATGGAAAGTGATTTCATGTTATACTCCTGCCGTGCGGGCGGCGAAATTAAATTTGTTGATTGCGCAATAATTAAACTCTGAACCGATTGCATCAAGCGCGGTCGTGCCACCGTCGAGCGAACAATAATCACCGGTGCGTTGGATGTCGATGTTGCCGCGCTCGGTCGCGAGGACAAAAGTTCCCGACATATAAGTACGCAGCGTTACAGAATCTTGGCTAATGGGAAAAATCGTCAGATCATAAAGCATCAGATCGAGATCGAAGGCATTGAGCAGACCGCCGACAGGCTCGGAAACCGTATAATTCGCGCCGCTGGGGAGCTTACGAATATCGATCGTGGTCGTCGTCGGCGTGGCAGCGAAGGCGCCGATGTCGCGATAAGTTTTGTCGACAACCGCCGTGCAGAGACGATAGCTACGGTCCTCGAAGCGCAATAAGCGCATGTCGGCAGGAGTTTCGGTCGCGCCGCTGGCGGTTTGATATTGAATCTTGAGAGGCGAAGAGCTGCTTTCGAAGAGCGTCTTCGTGTTCCAGACGTAGGAATAATTACCAGTGCAAAAAACTCCATAGAGCGGATTGCCTTCGGAATCTTTTTGACTATGAAAAACAAATTTAAAAGCACGATCTTTAATACACTGGGCGCGGTTTGATTCATCAACGAAACTATTACAAAGGCTGGTCGTGTCGACGGATGGCGCAGAATTAATTCCGGAAATCAGCTCATCAATCAAACCGCGCCCGACGCTGTCGACGGCTTTGATCGTAGTTCCTTTTTGGTAAATTGTCATGATGTTGGAAGTAATGATGGCGATCGTGATGAGCAAAACGGAAATAAAAGCCAAGGTCAGAGTCAACTCGACGAGCGTGAAGCCGGCCTTCGCGGATTCGAGATCGAGAGAGTGATGATTTTTAGAAAGTGATTTTTTCATAATCTAATCCTTCGGGTTAAATAAACGGATTACAGTGTCGAGGACATTGGGAGTTTCCGATCCGGGGCCATACCAACAACTTTGGATGTAAAAATCGTAAAAGTTAATCGGCGCAGTGCGGTTCGACTTGACCGCGATTACCCAAATTCCTTCGGAATATTTTATACGATCGTAAATTGCAGTTTCGAGCATTTCTTCGGTCGATTCGGAAGATCCGGTCGCGCCGGAAGTGAATACGAGACGAGCGTTCAAGACCGCGGGGCGAAAAATCAAGGAATTGTCGGAATTTTTCGTGCCGGCGGGAATGTATGATTGGCTAATATCGGCGGCGCCGGAAGCAGTGAGGACTGTATTAAGATTGCGCGTGTTGAGAACGAAGGCATTGTAGTTTTCGAGGACGTTTTTTCCAGCACTATCATCGTAAATACGTTCGCAACCTTGGACGTCGGAATCAGGATCGTGAATAAAACCATCGAGATCGAGCAAAAGATTCGCATCGTCGGAAGATGTATCGTCAGGAGGATCGATGGCATGGCTAGTAATGGCCTGCCAGAGTTCACGATATTGCTGGCGCGTCGTGTCGCCGGCAGTCGCAGAAAGCTCGGGCAGAGACTTTTCGGAAATATAGGAGCTATGGACGAAACGCAGAGCTTCAGCTTGGGCATTAAGTTCATTGCGGGTCGCGACAAGTTCCAAAGTTCCCTCGGCGGACGAAACTCCGCTATTCATCATCGAAATCGCTATGACTGCGACGAGACAAAATAAAGCGATGGCAAACATGACTTCGATAATCGTGTCGCCGCGTTTTGTCGCGCTAAGATCGAGGATTTTCGAATGATTGCGGCAGGGTTTCATTGGCAACGATCTCCTTCACCAAGCGCAGCATTTTCTTCTTCAGTCAGAATACGGACAGCGGAGGTATTACGGCCGTCGGCGGCGAGCTCGACGTTGCGCACTGAGCGGCTATTATCGGATTTCACGCAAAAATGTAGAACCTCGTTCGTAGCAAAATCACGATCCGTGCTCATACCGCTGCCAGTATTTTTGATCGCTTCAGCAAGCGTCGAGCTCGCCGCCGAACAATTGCTCGAGAGGTCGGAAGATGGCGTCCAGGCGGAGTATGCAGTATGGACAGTTCCCGATGCGGGAGAGCGGGCGATGATGACCGTGCCGCGAAAAAGATTACCGTCGGGAGAATCGATTTCGGCTTCCCATGCAGGTTCTTTCGCCTCGAGAGTCGTGTCATCATCGCCCGTACCGCAAAATAGTTTCGACTTCACGCCTCCGAGCTCAGCGATGAAACCTTTGGAATTCATGTTAGTAACAGGATCGCCGACTAGAGTTGCGCTATAAATTGTTTTTTCATCACCAACGCCGAAAAAGATTACTTTTCCGTAAATTGCCGCATCGTCAGAATTTCCAGCTCCGAGGGATTCTGGGCTAATGACTTCGGAATAGATTTGACGCAGAAATTCGGAAAAAGAGCGCACGGAATCGTTATAACGCTGGCTGGCGATGGACGAATAAGTCCCGGTCAAAACGCCAATCAATAAGACTCCGGAGACAGCCAAAACTAGCATGACTTCAATGACCGTGAAGCCCTTTTTGTCCTCCGATTTTGTCTGCCGCTGCAGAATGCTCATGATTATATTTTACTATGGACGGCGCAAAGTTGCAATTCTTTCGCGATTGCGCGGAGAAGATTAGGGATTTTCGGAACTCGTAGAGTTAGATTCCGAAAAGGAATTTCAGCCATTGTTCGAAATTACTTCGCTCGTCGGACAGAGCCGGCGAATTTTCGTCTTCGGTCGCGAGATGTTTCGTCTGGGCGGCTTCGGAATTTTTCGGAAGACGCACCATGGTCTCGCCAGGAAGTTTTTTGTCGCGATATTTTCGAGCCGCTAGTTCTTGGTATTCGTCGGAAAGATAATAAGTGTTTTCGAGCTCAAGAGTTTCGACTTCGAGCTCGAGGAGAGCTTTTTCGCGCTGATGATTCGCAAGTTCTTGCGCGAGATTCCAGTTGCGCGACATTGAAGAAATTGCGCCCCAAGTGAAACTAAAACAGAGGGCGAGAGCAATGAAAAGAATTATGTTGTCAAAAACAAGAATTTCGTGTTTCAGGCGATAACGGGATTTGCGAATTTTCGTCTTTAGCTCACCCATGAGATAATTATAACATAAACGTATAGAGTATGGTATAATGAGAGGCGAGAGCGAAAAGATCCTAGAGATTTTTCGGACTGGATGAGGGCGTAGCTCAGGGGTTAGAGCAGGCGGCTCATAACCGCTTGGTCGTTGGTTCGAACCCAACCGCCCTCACCATTTTTTGTATCATACTCATGGTTGCGGAAATTATTTCTATGTAGTAAAATTAATTTTATCCAAAATTGGCGAACATTACGAGAAAGAATACATTGCCGGGTTTTGTTCGCAAAAAATAAAAAGTAAAGGGGGAATTTTTATGGGCAATATTTATAGGTTTATTGGGCCAATTGTCGGCTATGGCTTTTGGATTTGCCTGGGCTCGTGGTTTGCATACGAAATAATCAAAGGCGTATATAATTGGTGGACCGAGCCGGCGCGAAAGGAGCGCGAAAAACAGGAAAGAGAAGAAGAGGAGCGGAGAACAAGGCCGCGCTGCTGGCACGAATGGTCGGGACCGTACGGCGGACCGAATGGCATTTACTATGGGCTTTGCGAGAGTTGCGCACGCGACGCAGAATGCGAAATGTTTTTAAACGCCGCTTTCCATCAATACTGTGTCGAAAGATTCGCTGGTACGAGATGGAATCCGCCTCGTCTTTGCTATAATGCCGAAGATACGCGAGCTCTGGCCGAGTATTATGACAGCGCTGATTTCAAATGGGGAGGGCTATATGCTGTATGGCGCTCCACTTGTCGCAAGTACGATGATGGGTTTATAACTTTCGAGAGATTAGAACAAGTGCTGGATGAGGCTTCGGAGTATTTCATCAAAAACGCTGAATTCGAGAACCAACGCTGGAAACAGCAAGAAGCAGAGAGAGCGGAAAAAGCAAAGCGAGTCAAAGCTTCAGAGCTAATCATCGAGCGAGAAAGAAAGCGCAGACTAAACAGAGTTTAATGTTGTTTCATGAGCCTTTTCTAGGCAAATCCATTCAAGCAATGTGTTTTTAAGCAAATTGAATAGTGTTGGAACTTGCTTCGTTCCACCTATTCGAAAAAGATCCTTTGCCTGTTCCATAGCGGAACAGGCAAATTTTTATGGCTGATTAAATTCACCGTTTGCACGCGCCTCATCATTATCGAGCCTAATCTGGCGATTACGATTCTGAATATCTTCTGCGCGCTGAACTTCTTCCATCGTAAGATTTCGGTGAGCCACAGTATCCATCCATGTGCCATTCTGATCCCTCATCCAGCCCTGTGGCATTTCAATCTCCCTACGCGGAACTTTAAGCGTCTCGCCTTGGAGTTTATTTTTCGCAACGTCTTCATGGCGGAATTGCTGTCCGGGTTGCGTCGAACTGTTAAAGACATCTTGGGCTTTCTTAACCTCGGTTTTCGCAATCCTCTTTGCGCCGCCAACCTGAGCAAAGCTGCCATCGCTCTTGAGCTCATAAGTTTCGGTCTTCTTATTACCAGTGCCGTCGTCGACTTGCGTAGTATAGCGATTACCTCTAGCCTTGTTCAATACTTGCCCAGACTTCGTGACATAAGCCTGACTCTGCATACTGAGCTTCGCTCTTTCGATTTCTTTTTTATCGTCAGGCGCGTTTGTATCAACATTCGTAAGCCCACCAGTTCTTGAATTGTATCTATAAGTATTTGTCCCGTCCGTGAAGGTGCCGTTTCCAGTCGAGCGAAGAACAGTGCCGGTGGGGTTGTTATTATTATTTGGATCGACAACGTTAAGGCTGGAATTCGTCGACTCAAGGAAGCTAGCTCCGCGTCGCGAGCTAATTGCGCTAAGGACGCCGTTCATTGCCTTGACATTATCTTGTTCAATACGCACGTTCGGATCGGCGAAAGCGCTGCGGATGAGCCCTTCGTAGGCTGCCATCGTGTTATCATCGACATCGCCAGTACTAATAGCCTCAGCTGTACGCTTCAGCGAAGCTTTATTAAGCTTGCCGATAGAATCGTTGGACAAATCACCGACTACTGCAGCTCCGTCGTAATGAGTGTTGTAGTAATTGTCTTTTTCTTGACCATTGGCGTCCACGGTCTTATATACACCAAAGCTCCCCTTTTCATAGACTTTTCCCCCGCCTTGGGCAACATCGCCCATCATAGCATGCAAGGCGCCATTAATACCCTTCCCATCGCCATTTTGCTGGAGATAGCTCTGAGCAACGTTCGTCAATACCGATCCGACATCGCTTTCATTAGCGTGGGCGGCAACATGTTTACCCATGATATTCTCGACGGCAGCGAGACCCTTGCCTTTATAACTGGACTTTAGCGTATTTTGTAGAGCGACTGCTCTTGCACGAGCCTGTAGATTCTGCGGATCTAACTCAGCAGCAGTAAGCGCATCGTCGTAAGCGCTCTCGAGTTTGTCAATACTCGTAGCGAGCACGGGATCGTTCGTGATCTTCTCCTGTTCATGAGAAGCGAGTTCGTTTAGATAAATATTCTGCTTTTCATCGTCGGAAAGTAAACTACTACCCGCTCTCGCGGCTAAATCACTGCGCGCTTGTTTATTGGCGGCGGTAGAATAGCGAAGCTTCGCATTATTGACGCTCGTCTGTGCGAATCTTCCGAGACCCGTGTTCCCAAGACGACGGCTATTCGCGATGCGATTACGAAAACCTTTGCCAGCTTCGAGACGTTTGAACTGACGCTCGGCGTTGTGTATGCCCATACGTTGCTGAAAATCTTTAAAACCTTCGCTATTACGGGCAGTGCGCGCAGCCCCGGAGCCAAGGTTACTACCGACGCGCGAGATCTTCGTTCCGAGGTTGCCAGCGACCGACAACGAACCTTTCACGAGCGACGGCACCAGGAAAAACGGAACGACTTGGAGAAGCATGGCGACAAGCGCGAAGAAGAAACTCGTATTATCCTTGCCGGTCGACATCAAAAGCTTTGAGGCCCAGAGACCGCCGCCCATCAATGCGCCGCAAATCGGGAAGACGAGCAACAAGGCAGAGAAGAGCTTAAACCACTTGTCGAAAATCTTTTTCGTGTTTGGTAAAGTATAGCAGACGATCGCGACTGGAGTAAGCGCGACGAGGATGATAATTCCGGCCTGACGAACAGCGAGAACGATGGCGAAGAATACGATCCCAATAATTGCCGTGATGAGAAAAATCAGAAGAAGCGGGACAATCACCTCCCAGTTTTTGAAGACGACCTTAGTCGCAAAGACAGTGATCGTTACGGCCGTCCCGACGGTGGCTAGACCGCTCTTTAGCGCTCCAACAAAACCCCCAATAGTAGTGTTTTCTTTTGTGATTCCCTCGCTGGCATTCTCAAAGAAATCACGAATACCATAGCCCGCAATATTCGACAGATCGACGGCAAGCTGGCAAATAATAAACGAAACATTTACTAGAACAACCATGACGATGAGACGAGGAAGAATCTTCTTAATATTGTAATTGTTTAATCCGATCCCAGTGAGTTGCGAGAGAATTACTATTGCGAGCAGAATGACGAACAAGATGTTTGCATAATCACGGAAAGTTCCCCAAGCTTTGTGTAAAGAACCATTATTTTTCATAAGGGTTGCGCCGTCAACAGCAAGGAAATTATCTTCGATGTAATCGTAAATGCCAGAGACAACAGCACTCATACCAGTCAGAGTTGGGCATAGAATCCAACCAAGTGCGCCCGCACCTTCGAAACAGTTTGTGATTCCATCAGCCTCGGATGAGTCACCACCTTCCTGATCGTCATCATTGCCAGTGACAGCGTTTCCACTACCCTGACCAAAATCGTTGTACTTGTCCTTACTCATTTCTTCAATCACTTGCGTTAGCGGTATATTCTTGATTTCATGAGGGCCAGTAATCATATGGACTTTTACGTCTTTAATTGTGGACGCACCTGATATTGGGCACCAAGTATTCTTTTTTTGATGATAGACCATTTTATCTGGACTATCTTTTTTGGCCTTGGATTTATCACTGGTGCACTTCCCAGCATCGTATGATAGCCCGTATGTGTCATTTTTTAAATATTTGTTAATATACAACATTCCCAGATCGAAACGATTACGATCAGTATATGCTATGTCCTCATACTTGTCTTTTTTGCTATAGTAGCGAACTGCACTCATGCCCGAGTGCGCTTGGCTAGGGTCAAGTGAATAGAGTGCTTCCTGGACTTCATTTGTCTTAATACCTTGATATACTAATCCTAGGTTCTTAAGATTTGGTGAAGTGTCTGACATTTCTCTTACAGCGAAACTATTAATTTCTTTTGCTCTGGATTCTATTTCTTTTTTAAATTCACTCCATTTCATGTCCATTGGGACGAAAAGTTCCTCCGTAGTGTGCGTTCCAAAAAGCGCGGCGTTATCTACTCCGAATAATTTCTTTGTGTTTGCCTGAATTCTCACGCCATAGGTTCCCATGAATATACCCATATCGTCGTCACCATCTTCCTTAATCTCCACGGTATTAGGATCGATTTCTCCATCATAGGTTTCAAAACAAATCTGGTTAGTCTTTTTACCTTCTTTAGAATCGGAGACTCCGCCTGAGGCAACACTGTATTCAATGGCGAGGCACATTTTTTGTTCACCTTCTAAGTCGTCACTGATTTTTTCATTGTAGCCGAGAGTTTTCAAAGGATCGGTTACATCTTTAGGTTTTCCGCCAAGTTTACTGAAAATTGATTTACAAGATAGGTGCCCGTCATTACTCTTACCGCCAATCGTCGGCATGAGTATGTTATCTTCTTCGCCAGTTTTAGTAAATATATTATTAAAATTGGTGTCAAAATCATTACGGTAGATTTCTGTTTGGAGATAGATCCCCTTTTCTCTCTTCGTTTCATAACAAGAATAGAGTCCATTTAACAAAGCTTTTTTGAAGATTTTTTTCGCTGCCTCACTATCGGTCGCCGCGCTGACTGGCGTTGCGCGAAAAGTTGAATAAATTCCGGAAAGCATTATCGTGGCGACAAGAAAAATACTCGCAATAATTCGACTGCGTTTACGCATTTTCGACTCCAACTAATTCTGCTAGGCGAATAGTTTCAGTGTAGAATTCTTCAATTATTGGCTCTGTACTCGCTTCGATCTCATCATAATTTTCGTTCTGCAGAGTTACAAGATCGGAAACTGCATCATCTTCTAGAGAGTCGATTTTGCAGCTCGTGCTGAGGCTGCCATCGTCAATACAATTCCGGCTGGAATATTTGCGCATGAGATCGAGATCGTATTGAAAATGCTGAGCGAAAAGCGTGCGAATATTTTCCATTTCCTCGTCCTGGAACTCGCCAGGCGTAGCCTCTAGGATAAATTTCGGGGCGTCATCAGGATTCGCGATAAAGCGAGCGGTAATTTCTTCCGTAATACTGTCGCTTAAAGCGTAGAGACCGATAATCTCTAGCTTTGGGGCGTAGGAATTCGCGATTGATTGGATTTCTTCGCGATGCGAGACTTTGTCGCTAGCGCGGTTAGCGAGGCGCAAAAAATCATTATAAGATTTCTCTAGGTCCGCAACATATTGCGCACGACCCGCATAGTCAAGATTGCTCGAATCGAGCTTAAACAAAAACCAGTTTTCATATTCCGCAGGGAGCTCATCGTTTTCCTCCTCGTTTTCTGTATCATCGGCTTCTTCGGATTCGTCGTCATAGACCTCAAAGTCGAAATCATCATCAGCATCATCGTTTATTTCGTCGTCATCAATAATCGAGGAGCTGCCACCGTAGTCTTCGTCGTCTTCAGTATCTTCGTCAACTTCGGTTTTATCATCGCCCTCTCCGTCGTCGGCCGCAGAATCTTCGTCAGTATTTTCATCGGAATTTTCTCCTTCTTCTGGGGCTTTTGGACCGTCGATAACGAGACTTCGGTAGTCAGAGTACGCCGCTATTAGTTCTTTACTCGAAGTCGGGCGCATCATGATCCAAACCACAGTAAAAATCACAACTGCTGCGACCGCAAGTGCGGCGCCAATAATAAGCTTCTTCGTAGAGCTCGCCGGAGCTTTCGCTCCGGGGATAATGATATCGCCGGTCTCGGCGGCCGCGGAGGGCTGACTAAAGTCCGGACGACGATCGAAGAAGTTCCGGGCTGGAGTCAGCTTCGAAGCGGCCGCCGAGACCTCTGCATCACTCGGCGGAACAACAATGTCGGACGACGACACAATTACCCCTGGCCGAGCCGGGGTTGGCGCGGAACTCTCCGGCGTCGCTGTGTCGCTTGGGGAAGTATTGCCCAGTTGCTCCTTATTGTCCATGTTTTTATTTTAGCATAATCGTTTCGAATGACAAGGAAAAAGTTTTCGTTAACAACCAGTATTCGTCTTGGACACCAAAAATCCCCTCCGGAGAGGGGGTTTGGCCATATGCGGAAGCAGTCAAGCATCACTATGGCGATCCCTAGGACTCATAGTCGAGCCCTAGGGAGAAACCAAATTTAGCGCAACTGACGGCGGCTAGCAATGTAGTAACCTGCTGCCGTTACGGTAGCACCAGCGGCGATGACGCCACCAGCAATCGCTTCTGGACCAGTCGTCGGCAAAGCAGTCGGAGTTTCGCCGGGAGTGGTCGTAGCTGCACATTCCTTGTTCAGGGTCACACGAGCCCAATCTTGCAAGGTTGTATCACCAACACCAGCTTGAGCCCAGTTGATCAAGGTATTCTTACCACAGGCCAAATTGTCGTCAACAACTTCAGCGGTAAACATGAGGTAGACGTTTGCGTTTGGAGCGTAATCGCCGACCGCCAAGCTAGCCGTGAAGAGGCTGTCGCCAAGCACCTTGTCGCCCTTTGGATGAGCACCGTTCTTGATCTTGATCGAATCTGGAACGAGACGAAGGTTGGCTGGGAGGGTATCTTTAATAGCGACACCATATTGGTTTTTGTCGCTAGTGTTGCGATATTGGATTTGGAAGTCGACCTTGTCGCCAATCTTGGCTTCAACGCTTTCTTTCCAAGTCTTGTCGGCCGAATTGGTCAAACGGACTTTCTTTTCGACCTTGAAATCGTAGTCGAAGACCGCTTTCACCTTGATGGTGATGAAGTTCGCGAAGCCATAGCAGCCCGGAACACGACCATCAAGCGTATCATAACCAATCAGGACGCCGCCGCTTTTCGCATTAACGATATCGTCGCTAAGCTTACCGGCAGCTTTACCATTGTTCTCAAGCAAAGCCGAACCATAGACATAGTCGAGGTGGAAAGCTTGATCGCTCTGGAAGTTTACATAATCCCAGTATTCACTCGGAGTAGCATTAGACGAGCTAATGTAACCATTGATCTGGACTTGCTGTTTCATCGTACCGTCGTCTTGCTTGACGAGCTCAGAAGTCTGAGCCGGGACGTTGAAAGCAACTTTCGTGTTCTCAGCCACACCGTCCCAACCGTTCGGGTTGTTGTTGTGGACATAGAGACGCACGAGATATTCTTTACCATCTTCGACGGTAATTTCGTTACCGTTCCAGACGTTGTCCGCACCGGCGTTGATGCCAGTGTTTTCGCGCGCACCAACGAAGTTCTTTTCGTGGGTGATAGTACCTTTCGGTAAATCTTTACCGAAGGCATCTTTGTAATACGCATAGTCAGTATCCGCAATGGTGATCGAGTTGAAAACAATGCTGTTACCCAATGCACCCTTGTTTACCTGCTCGAGCGAGTAGCTCGGGCGGCCTTTATCGCCAGGAGTGTTGTCACCCCAAGCGGAAACGATGTTCGGAAGCGTGACTACGCCAGCAATAGCAACTGCGCCAGCCGCTACCGCAAGAGTAGTTTTAACTGCTTTTTTCATAATATTCTCCTTTTTCGTAGTATTATGATTAGTTTAATCGTTTAGTTTGTTTTCGAGTTGATACTTCCCTTTGGCCCGTTTTGTTAAACTTCTTCAGTCCTTGTCGCAGCGTCACGAATACATCTCCCAGAATTCGGGACATTTCGACAAAATAACGGACCTCAGATACGAATCGGTGTCGATTTCGTACCGACTAAGTCCATTGTAGCACACATGCTTAAAAAAGTCAAGTACTTTATCATACTTTAACGCAAGCATTATTTTAGCGTTTTTACCTCTGTTGTTTTGGATTTTCTAGAAATTTTGGAAAAGATTTTTAAAATTTTGTAAACGGTTATGCTTAGAGGTGGTGAGATTTTGACGTGAAAAATCTATCGTATTATGGTTATGGTTTTTTGGGAAATTTATGTCGGTTTATGGATCGGGGCGAGGGAGATCAGCGTCAAGGGAAAAGAAAAGCTCCCGCCTCGACACCAGCTCTTGCCGGTGCTTTGGCGGGGGTATTAGGGGGACTTAGTTACATGGTGGGATGTTCTGAATCTCTTCGAGGCATTCCATATAAGCGGACCTCAGTTCGTCCTTAACATACTGGATGACCTCGCTCCTTGAGTATTCCTCATCTGAGGATACGGAGCTCTGAAGTTTCATCATGTCCTCCAGAGTTATCCTCCCGTAAAGGGCTTTGATTATATCTCCCCCAAGGATATAATCTTCATCTTCAGACTCAACAAGTTCAACAAGCCCTTCAGGCTCAGATTCAGCAGGACCAAGCTTAAGCTCTTCAGGCTCAGCAGATTCAGCAGGCTTAGGCTCATTAGGCTCAAACTCCAATATGCTGGGGTCCAGGCGCAATATTTCCACCACGGAGGATGGCTCAACACTTGTAACCTTGAGCGCTACTGCCGCATTGTGGTTAGCCTTATTATCAGCACATGCGCTAATAATCGCCTCCCACTGACGCTCACGGTCTGCTGTTTCCTGAGCGTTGACCTCTGCAGCTTCCTTGTACGCCCGCGTGATATCAGCGCGGTATTCCTTGTAGAGCTTATCGAACTTTGCAAAGCGGCTAATAGCAGCGGACTTATCCGCAAAGCTCATGTTGGAAAAATCCTCTAAATCGGTCAGATTCTCCGCAGCAATACGGGCAATTTCTGAAACTTTAGTACCAGTAGAACCTTGCACCGGCCCCCTGCGGGGCGTAGCAGGCTCGTCAGCGTCTTCAGTATCATTAGCATTTTTCCCAGAATCTGCCCCAGCTCCCGGACGGTGCGCCTGCAAGTACTTAATACACTGAAGGTAAGCACTTGCCGTTTCTTCATCAACCTCGTCTTCGGTCTCTGAGAAAATCAAGCGCTTCTCATAGCTGTCGGATTTTTTCTCTGTCTCTTCCAGCTCATCCTGCAAGTAACATACGCCATCCATAAAATATCCAATAGATATTTGGATAGCATCAAAGTCAAACTCATGGCGGTCGAGCTCTATAGTCTCGCCGTCACAGAGGTCTTCCACCTCTGACCAGGATAAAACCCCCGCAGCGTAACAGGAAGCAATGAATGCCTCCTTCTTCTCACTATCAAATCTAATAGTGAGAACTTTTCCTCTGAAAAAATTAAATAATCCCATGCTTATTCCTCCTTTTAATATACGATCGTGGATCCATCAAAAACCCGGACGCCACGATAAATCTCGGGTTATACGTTCATTGTAGCACACATGCTTAAAATTGTCAAGTAGTATTGTATGATTTTTCTTAGCGTCGATTATAATTAAGCTTCTTCGTCATTATGTCTATGGTTATTCGGGGCGAACTCTCTGTAATTCCGGGCGGGAGGCGCAAAGCTTTTGGTCGGGATGGAGAGCCCAGGATCGGCCGGCTGCGGATTTAGGGTTCCCTATTTCCGGAAATATGCTATAATGGTGTCAGGGTATGGTGGGATTAGCTCAGTTGGTTAGAGCGTCTGATTGTGGTCCAGAAGGTCGTCGGTTCAATTCCGATATCCCACCCCATATCGTTCAAATTAGCGCCAGAAGGTGCTTTTTTGACGGTATTTATAGAGATCTCATGGCAATTTCATAATAAAAGGGCGCCCACGTTACGGTGGGCGCCAGAAAATTTAGGTTTTTAGGCAAGAATCGCTTTTGTGAAAGCTTTTGGGTCGAGGGTCTTATCCCGCGATTCGCTTTTGGTGATCTGGATCCAAATTTCCAAAAACTCGGGATGTTGACGCAGATAGTCATACTCCCAATCTTTAATGGCTCCGGGCGCGTCGAGACGAAAGGACATGCCTCTGCCGTCGAGATGTCTCTCCTCGTTTACTTTCGCATCGAGGCATATATCTATCCATTTTGTATCGTTGTAAAACTTGACTATCTTCCCGGCCACGAATGTTCCCGCGTATTCCGGAAGGATGCCTTCGTCTTCCGCAGGTAGCAGGAGCATAAACGTATCGCTAAAATTTACCCAATCTCGAGTGCGGAACGGCGCGAACAGGGGCTTTGTCTCGGCTTTGCCTATGAGCGCGAAAAGCTGGCTCAGAATATTTACACAGTCCCGTTTCATCACCAGCGCTCTTTGGTAATTTTCGCGATTACCGTCGCTGCTGAGATTTTCCAAGAACTCAGACAGACCTCTTGTCACATAAGCATCATATTTGAGATGCTCTTTGAGCATAAACTCAAGGTTACCCCTTCCAATTTCAAGAAGTTCTTGATTTTCCCGAAGCTCGGGTGAGTCCGCTCCGTGCGCCTTCATGACCCCCAAAATAATTTTTCTGATTTCATCATCACTAGTTCTCATACTTTTTACCTCCTTATTTTTGTTTACTGCTGCGCAGTCTACAACATATAAATTATATATACCGTAGACTGCGCAGCAGGCTGGAGATTGTGTTTAGAACACGCTCAAGGTTGACTAAGATTATGCTCGCGGGAATCAGGACTCAGATCGGGGCGCAAATCTGCGCGCAAATCATGCCTGCGCTTTGCCTAAATTGCCATCAAAATGCTATGGGTACTAGCCCATTACTACCATTGTAGCACAGTTGGAATATTTTGTCAATAGTAAACTCTATATTTCCCTTCCGAATGCAACATGGCTGGATGCAAAACTATGCAATTTTTCGCTGGAAAGAGGATTTTTGTGATATAATGGTCGCAGCTATGGGCGAATAGCAGCGCAGCTGATAAATTTTGCGAGTGTAGTACAGCGGTTAGTATGCAAGTTTTCCAAACTTGAGATGAGGTTTCGACTACCTCCACTCGCACCAGGATTGATATTTAGCCTCATTTGAGGCATTTTTTATCTGTTGTTGGCTGGTCCGAACCGATTAGCTTTAGGGCTTTTTGTGCAGGCGTTCCTGCAAGCTTTTGGCGTCAATCGTTTCGCCCTCGGGCAGAGAATTTTTAATCTGTTTGAGAGCATCCAGCTTGTCTGATCTCTCTGGGCTTTTGTCGTCCGACACCCAGACCGCCGCCAAGTCGTCGAGCGACAGTGCGCCGATTTGGCCGTTCTGAATTGTAGCGTTGGAAACCTCAAGAATCGGACGTTCATCGATATAATTAAGCTTCGGGCCGCCTTGAGACCAAAAAACCTCGTTTTCGTGGCCGCCACTAAGCTTCCCTTCCTTGGGCCGAACATAGCCGCAATTAACGATGTCGACGAGTTGGCTCATGCCAGTAATCCGATAAACTGAGTCTTCGCGAGTGCGAAAAACGTTCGGGTGGTCATCGTAACTGAAACCAAATTTCGTCTTAAAGACGCGATTTTTGCAATCGGCGATTCTTTCGCTACGCTGCGACTTGAAACAATCGAGGACAGATTGTTTCGCGCTTGCAAGCTCACGCTGATGTTGCTCAAATTTTAGATGTTCGGCAGGATCGGGATGGGTCGGTAGCGGATCGCTTAGTTGATTTAGGTCTTGCATATGTTCAGCGAAAGACTTAGGCAGATTTTCGGCTTCCGAATAATCACTATCATTATAAGAGCGTTCTGGGTCATGCCCCGTATCAGGATCGTGATTTCTACTGGAATTTTCGAAAGAATTTCGCATATTAGCAGATCTTAAATATTAGACAATTTCATTATAACATGTTTGGCTTAGATCATCTGGAAGAAGCAGAGGTAGGCGGCGGCGCCGACGGCGGTCCCGAGGATGATCGTAATGATAATAAGGATGATCATTGGGGCTTTCGAGCGATGGCTCGAAGGGACGATGACTGTCGGGCGGCTGGCAACGGATTTTTTCAGGGCTGAGTCGGATTTTGGTGAGGATTTCTTGGTGTAGATATTTTTGTTTGATCCGCGAGAGTTTTTCGGATTCACTTCGGCGCGGGCGGGCTTCAGCTCGGTCTTAAGATGCGCGCCTTCGCCAGAGAGCGGACGTTTTTCGACGCTAACAGATTTCAGAAATGGCGACTGACCGCCCAGCGCATAGCGATTGGCATCAGGCTCAAGTTTGCGGCTGAAACTATAGTCCGAAGTGTTGTCGGCTTTCACGCGGGCGGGTTCAGTCGCCGGAGCGGACTCAAATGCTGCCCCACCATGCCCAGAGGCAACCTTTTGGGCGCTAATCTGGCCAATCGGAGCCCGATCGCCGACCGCCGGCGATTCGGAATAATTCTCGACTTGGCCGAGGCTGGGGTCGGGCGCAGAGGGACGAGCGGTGATTTTTGGCGGTTCGGTCATAATATAAGAATTATCAGGCGCGAGCGGCGCGGGCGCGCACTCCGCATAACCTCGGGGAGCACTGCGGAATTTCGCAGGCTGGCCCATTTGTTCGCCGACGACATCAGCAGCGCGCGCCACACGGGCCGCTCGCGCCGCAGCGCTAACTGGGCGGCGCGTCCGGACCATTTGGGGATCGCGAATTACTTGGGAGTTACGCGGAGCACCGGAAGCCGATGCGGCTTGGGGGGTGCGGGCGGGGCGAGCGGCGACCCGCCGAGCCGCAGGACGCGCTCCGGCCTGGCCAGGATGTAGCATCTGCGGGTCGCGCACGCCCCGCCCGCGCACTGGACGCGCCGCCCGAGAACTTGGATTCGCAACTTCAATAGCTTCAGCAGTAATAATCTCAGCTTCATAATCGGATTCGCCCGAACTCAGGCTAAGCGGCGAAACATTTTTCCCTACTGATCCATTAATCAAGCGATGAGTTTCATTCGCCGGCAAAACTTCGGCATCAACTAAGCGCCGATTCAAAAGCTTCGAGGCCTGGGGCTGGGGGCGCGGCGCGCTGCCAACGGGACGCGCGACTTCCGCCATCCGAGAATGCCGCGGGAGAATAACTGGCGCAGGTTGCGGACGCGCAGCCGCGCCCAACTTGAGCGAAGTGCGGACGACTGGCGCAGCGCTACGCGCAGGCCGACGCACGGTCTTTGGCTGGGCTGGTTTCGGAGGCGTCAAAGGATCGAAGGAGTCCGCCGAGCGAACATCGATCGGCGAAGGTTTTTTGACCTTCGCCATACGCAAAAGTCCCGAAGCCGAAGTCCGAACCGACTCAATGTTTTTTTGGATCGAGCCATGATGCAGATTTGCGGCAGTTTTCTTTCCGCCCATAGCATTTTGACCGGCAGCGGCATTGACGACTTCGCGCGCCGACGCAGGCGCAGCAGCAGATTTTCCAGTTTCGCGCTCGGCATACATGGCATTAATAGCGGCTTTTGCCGACATGACTGGGCGTGGACTTCCGGCGGAGTCCAAAGCCCCGGCAGAGGATTCTCCAGAATCGGAAACGTCTGCTTTGGCCTCCGCCGGGGCCGAGGGTAAAGGATTTTTGGGCACAAAATCAATCATCTTCCCCTGCTTCCCTGACGTATGTGATTGATTTTGAACTTGGTCCATTAGGATTTCACTTTCTTTGCAGTTTCAATAATTTTCAAAAATTGATCAGCGATTAGACTAGCGCCGCCAACGAGCAAACCATTGACTTCGGGAACGGTCAGATAAGCACCAGCATTCGACGGATTCACGCTACCACCATATAATAATGGAATTTCTGAGGAAATTGTTTCGCCGTAAGTGTCGGAAAGTAGCCGGCGCATGAACTGAACAATGTCAGAAATTTCGTCGGGAGTCGCGGTATGCGCATCGGTCGTTGTGCTAATCGCCCAAACCGGCTCGTAGGCGATAATCACCTTCGCGATATCCTCGGTCGAGACTTCAGAAAGTCCGCCGAGAATCTGGTCGCGCAAAATATCGTAGGTCTCGCCAAAAGTACGCTCGGTCTCGGTCTCGCCAACGCAAAGAATCGGAGTAATGCCATTGCGCAGAGCGGCGGCAACGGAGGCGCGAATATCCTTATCGCTCTCGTGGAAAATTAGGCGGCGCTCGGAATGCCCAATGATACAATAATCGACAATACCGCGCAGCTGAGTGAAGGAAACTTCGCCGGTATAGGCCCCGAAATCATGCGGATTCGCGTTTTGGGCGGCGAGGCGGATTTTTTTACGGTCAATCTGGAGCGAAAGTGGCTGGATCGAGGTCAAAGACGGCGCAACTACGACGGCAATGTCGCGAAAAGCCCGCGTTTTTTGCATAAGCTTATGAAGATAGATGGAAGACTCGCTGACAGAGAAATTCATCTTCCAGTTGCCCACGATATATGATTTCATAGTCCCATTATAGCATAACTAAAACCAGCTGGGAAAAGTTTTTTATGGCAAAATTTTGCATTTTATAGTGTTTACTCTTGACTTTTTTAGGAAAGTGTGCTACAATGGAAGTATAGGCAGTGTTGCCTACGCCCTTTAAAACCTATTTCTTTGGTTTTTGATGGCGTCTAGACAATTTTTCAAAATGAAGGGGGAATAGTCATGAACGAAAAAACTATAACAGAAAATGCAAAGATCAAGATCTGGGCCGACGGATCAATAAACTTCGTCAAGACCCGGAGAGTCATAACCCAGGCCGAGGCCGAGGCCGAAGATTGCTTCGGAAAACAATCGATTCGATTTTATGGGGTCAGAGACACTTTGTCAACACAGCGCGGGCATATTTCGGTGCGGCGTTGCGGAGTAAATACCATCAAGCGGCATAATCCGAACATTGTCTTTCAGTTTAAGGACGATCTATTCCCGGTCGATGCTGCAGGTAAAGCAATTGACGTTACGTCGGGCTATGCTATGCCAAATTTTGCCGCGCTGAAGAGCGATTTCTTCGCGGAGGGGGCGCGAGTATTGTTTGGGAGTAAGTTTCAACGGGATATCCCGAAAAAGGATGAGAATATTTTCGAAATTTGCCCATTTCATGAGGCAAAGTATATTCTCATTTCAAAGGAGGATTACCCAGCGGATTTGCTCGAACGTAAAGAAAACGCGGCGTATAGGAGCTTGGTCTTACGCTCTGAATATGCCCATGAAGCAACGCCTTATGGTTCATTCACGGGCGGAACCGTAGTATCGTATTATGTTTTTCGGATTGAGGACAGAAATTTTTTCCAGTGTCCGGAAACCGAAAACGAATTAGCGATTTATCTCAGCGAGTATTTTTCGGCTGAGGAAGCGATCGCGGCGTTTGGTGAAACTCAGGAGAAAGGAAAATTGACGGAGGATGAGACGGAAAATTTCTGTTTCTACCGCTTTGACGACGGTTTTTCGGCGGAAGCAACCTGGGTAATCGATGCGCGCGGGAGACTAATCGCGCCACAACCTACTATAGCCGACAATGATGAAACTACTAGTTTCATCGGCGCAACCGTTGCGCGGTGGGAATATTGGGACAAAGTCAATCGGGAATGTTTAGTCCTGCGCTGGAAGAAACCTTCGATTTCGGGGAAGCATGAATTTCGGGTCGAACAGTTGCCGGAGTATCTGACTTGGGAACAATACGAGCGCGCAAGCAGCTTGCAGCAGGCGATTCGCAGCGAATGGAGCGACAAGAAATCGCCGATTGACGGCAATTTATCGCCACAGCTGCGCGCTGGCTGGGGGCTGGAAAGTCCGAAGAAGCCGGAATAATGCTTAGTGTCTAGAGATAGGAAGGAGGGATGCTCGGTCGCAAGGCCGAGCTTTTTCATGACTTTAAGCTTACAATCGCGAAGCTCAGAGATCGGGGAAATCTTCTGGGGAAAATTAGGAGCCAACGACGCCGAGGATGCCGCGCAGAGCGAAAAGCGTGTCTTCGTGCGAACGGACAGTAATCGTATCGATGCCCATTTCGACGACGGGATAATCGTTGCCGCCGGGCTGGGTCATGTCGCCAAAATAGAGGACGTCCGACTTTTCAACTTTCAGCTCCTCGAGTAGGTGGGTCATGCCGAATTCTTTGTTCATGCCGGGAGCAGCGACATTGATCGAAGTCGTGCCGCCAATTTCGTAGAGAAAATCGGGCAGCTTCTCGCGGCATTTCGCAACGATAGCTTGGCGTTTTTTCAGATCCGGGTCCCAAGCATATTTCGCGTCAGTGCCAGCTTTTTGACCGAGGGCGGAAAAAGTGACCTGGGAAAGGCGATTTTCGATAATTTCGTCGCCATCAGCAAGTTTCTCGGCTTCCCAAAACCCGAGCTCGCGAGCAGAATCTTCGAGGGCTGTTGTAATTTTTACAACATCTTCAGCTTTGAGCGGGTAGTTGTAAACCCGCTGCCAATCGGCGGGGTCGTAGGCATCGCTGGTTTTTTGGTAGCGGTAATATTGAGTGCCTTGGGCGACAAAAAGCCGCAATTTCTCGAGCCGCGCGAGAAGTTTCGCTGCGTCAGTAGGATTTTCGGAGGAAAAGGCGAGAAGCGGATCGACAATTTGGACGAGAAATTGCTCGAACTTTTGCCCGGAAATCGGGCAGATATAAAAATAATCGAGGCAGCGGCTAAGCACAGCGGCCATCTCGGGCGGAATAGGGGTCTTCGCGACGTTTAGGGTTTGGTCGACATCGAACGCCAAAATTCGCTTACGGATTTTGGATTCGCTGCGGCTCGCATTCTCTCCTGAATGCTCCGGCGTTTCGAATGATAAAAGTTTTTTCATAGTTTTAGTATAGCATGAAAAACCGCCTAGCTTAGCTAGGCGATCTCCTATTCAAAGAACATATGGGCCGGAAGGGGCTCGAGGTTTGATGCATCAATACTTAGAATCACGCTAACCCCATGGGTCGCATTTTCACTGACGATGCTGGATATAATGCGGTCGGCTGAATCTACCATGACCTTATCCGCGGGGTCACCACAGTATCGTATAGCCAATACTACTCCCGCCAGTATCTGTAAATCCACGTCACCTTGCTCTATGGATGTACTGGCTAAAAAACGCCCGAAGTTGGTGTTGACTACTACTGAGTAAGCGCATGGCTTTCCGGTGTAATAAATGTCGCTAGGTAACTGACCGAAGTCAGCGGGGTCGGGATGATAATCGCAGGATAAACCCTTGCGAGGATAGCGCAAAAGCTCATCGATGGCTGATTCTACAGCGCGGTCGCTAGTGCCGGCATACAGATCCCAGCGCGAATCCTCGAATTTCATTTTGTGACCATCACGAAAATTGAACCGCAAGATTTCGCGTGGAAGTTCACCACGTTTCTGTCCTACTAGAGCAAATGAGCCCTCTTGCTTAGCTAACTTCCATGATACGAGAATCTCACCGATAGCTGCCTGGAGCAATCCAAGATCTGTTTCTGAAAGCATCCCCGGAATTGCATTCTTCTGTACATTAGTAAAACAACTCATATGTTTTCCTCCTCTACAATAGATTCGGACAATGTTACAGTGATTGAACTTTGCCCTCTATCCTCGCTTTCTAGTGAAGATGGAGGGCAAAGCTATAATTCTTTGAATAAGCTATCAAAATGCTAAGGGTCAAAGACCCTCTTATTCTAAGATACCACAGATCGCTGAAAATGTCAATAGTAAAATGGTCGGGTCTCTGTTTTTGCAGATTTATGATATAATTAGGCTATGAATTTATCGGAAGAACTAATTTGGCGCGGATTTAGCGCGGAGACGACAATTAAGGATCCGGCGGAGCTGGATACGCGGGCGAGCAAGAAGTTTTATTGGGGGGCGGACCCGTCGGCTGATTCGCTGACGATTGGGAATCTCGCGGCGGCGATGATGTGCGCTTGTTTTGTGCGGCATGGATATGAACCGACACTGCTAGTCGGGGGCGCGACTGGGCAAATTGGTGATCCGAAGGAAAATGGCGAGCGCGAGCTGAAGCCAATCGAGGAAGTCGAGCACAATAAAAAATGCATCGGCGAGCAGATGCGGCGGATATTGAACGTCGCGGAAGTGAGAATGGTCGATAATTATGATTGGTTCAAGGATATAAAATATCTAGATTTTTTGCGGGAAGTCGGGAAAAGTTTCTCGATGACGCAACTACTCGATCGGCAATTCGTCCAAAATCGAATCGGGGAAGGCGGAAGCGGAATTTCTTACGCGGAGTTTTCTTATACCTTGATTCAGGGATATGATTTTTTGCATCTTTATCGGAAATATGGGATCGATTTGCAGCTTTGCGGGGCGGACCAATTCGGGAATTGTTCGAGCGGAATTCATCTAATTAAGCGGCTGGAAAATGCCACGGCTGATGCTTGGAGCACGCCGCTAATCATAGACCCGGCGACGGGGCGGAAGTTCGGGAAGAGCGAAGGCAACGCGATCTGGCTCGCGGGGCGCGATAACGGGGGCGGAAATTACACGTCGGTGTTTGATTTTTATCAGTTTTGGATCAACCAGCCGGACGACGCGGTGGAATATTTGTTGAAGATTTATACACTGCTCGAGAAGTCAGAAATTGAGGAAATTATGCGCAAGCAGGCGGAGAATCCCGGAGCGCGGGTCGCGCAGAAGGCGCTCGCGAAGGGGGTGACGACGGTCGTGCATGGAGCAGAGGCAGCTGAGGCGGTGATCGGCCTGAGCGAGCGCCTGTTTGCTGGCGGTCTCGATGAGCTTGCGAGCGACGAGCTAATCGAGTTCGGAGAATACCTCGCGCGAGGACAAATGAGCAAGGGACTGTTTGAGTTATTAGTAGATACGGGGCTCGTCGCGAGCAAGAGCGAGGCTCGAAAGCTGGCGGCGGCAGGGGCGATTAGCGTGAATGGGGTGAAAGTAAGTGAAGATACGCCGATTAAACAGGTGGCAATTTTGAAGCGGGGCAAGAATAAGTTTGCAATCGTGATGTAAAAGTGATGCGAATATATGAAAAAGCCGCCCGATTAGCAACAGATTGGGCGGCTTTTGGGTAAGGTACACACTTTTAAGTGGTGCAGAGATGATTTTGTAATTTGAAAGAGAATATTTTTATCCCGCCTTAATGTCTTGAGGCGTCTGGGCTATGAGGCGCGCTTCAAGCATATCTAATGTCGCCTTGTCCTGTATTTTCGGGCTGATTTAGTGTTCTTCATGTTATCCTCCTCCTTTTTAATAGGTTGACAAGGAAGCTCTAATGAGCTAAGCTTCGTCAAAATACTAGAACTGTCGTTTCTCTGTCCCCATCTTATCATGAATTTAGAATTATGAGAGTTAGAGTGGCATAAAAGTGATATTTTTGCGATTTGCGATGGCGAAAAGTAGTTTTTATGCTATTTGTGATATAATTAGAGGTATGGAAAAAACTGCGAATAGTTCGAATAACAAGCCCTCGAAGCGGGGAAAAATGGGGGTGTATTCTAGTTTGATTACGGATCAAACGCGCAAGCTAGCAAAATCGGTCAGCGGGAAAACTGCGGGCGCGAAAAAGAAGCCGGCGAGTTCGAGCCGTACAAAACTCAAACCGTTGCCAAAGGAGCAACCGGCGCGGTTTTTTGCGCATTTTCGCTGGGAGCGGATTAAAGCATATTGGTTTTCGAAAGAGGGGGCGAAGCGAATTGGGAAAATCTTCGCGGCGTGTTGTTTGCTCGGAATTATTTTCGTCGGAGCGCTATTCGTGTATTATAAAAATCAGTTGAAGGAAATCCAGCTGAATGATTTGACGATTTCGGAGACAGTCAATACCTATCTCGACCGGAATGGTGAAGTGCTTTGGGAGGACAAGGGCGACGCGGATTATCGCTTGGTCGTCGATGAAGATGCGATTGCGACTTATGCGCGGCAGGCGACGGTGGCGATCGAGGATAAGAGCTTTTATAATCACCCTGGAGTCGATATTTCGGCGCTAGTCAGGGCGGCAATGTCGACGTTGTCGGGACGAGGCGTCCAGGGAGGATCGACGCTCACGCAGCAGCTGATTAAGCAATTGTATTTCTCGGATGAGGCGGCGTCGGAAAACCGTGGCGGGATCGCGCGTAAGGTCAAGGAATTAATCCTGTCGATTGAGCTCGAAAAAATGTACAGTAAAGAGCAGATTATTACGATGTATCTCAATGAGTCGCCCTATGGCGGACGGCGAAATGGGATCGAGAGCGCAGCGCAAACCTATTTCGGGAAGAGTGCGAAGGATTTGAATCTCGCGGAGTCGGCTTTGCTTGCGGCAATTCCAAATAATCCGGCGGTTTTGAACCCGTATAATGAGGCTGGGAATGAAGCGCTGATTGAACGGCAGCACAAAGTTTTGGATGATATGGTCGATATGGGCTATATTAATTCTGAGGAAGCGCAAGCGGCAAAGGAAGTGGCAATTTTGGACCAGATTTTGCCGGAGAGCAGCCAATATGACAATATTAAAGCGCCACATTTCGTCATGGAAGTAAAGAAGCAGCTTGAGGCGGAATATGGGATGCAGGCGATGCGAACTGGGGGATATACGATCAAAACGACGCTCGATTACCGCGCACAACAGATGGCAGAGGAAGCGGTCGCGGTCGGGCGTGGGTATTTAGCGACGAATGGAAGCGATAATATTGCGCTCGCTTCGGTGGATGTCGACAGCGGGCAGGTGCTAGCGATGGTGGGGTCGGTGGACTGGAATACGCCGATTTATGGCGAGGTGAACGCGGCGACTTCTCCGCTCGAACCAGGATCGTCGATTAAGCCAGTGTTGGACTTCGCGCCGCTATATTCCTTGGAAGGCGATCAGGTGTTTGGCCCAGGCTCGATTCTCCGGGATGAGAATATTGATGCGATTTATTGTGCGGGATATACTGGAAGCTGCGCGTTGCGTAACTTTACGGGAGCGTTTTATGGGGATGTCACGACGCGCGAGGCTTTAGGGAACTCGCTGAACATTCCGGCAGCAAAGGCACTGTCGATTGTCGGAATCGATAATGCGCTAGAGATTCTGCACGGTTTGGGCGACAAAAATTATTGCACGGACAATAGTATGGCGGGGTTGTCAATGGCGATCGGAAGTGGCTGTACCGTAATTCCGATTCAACATGCAAATACTTATGCTTCCCTTGCGCGAGGCGGGACGTACAAGGAATTGGCGTATATTCTCGAGGTCAAGGGTCCGGATGGTAAGGTTCTGCAAACCTGGGAAGACGTCGCAGGCGAGAGGATTATTGATGAGCAAGTTGCTTACGAGCTGTCGAGCGTGTTGTCGGATTCTTCGGCAAGGATGAAGGTTTTCGGAACTTCGGGAAGGGCGCCGGGATTCGTCGTCGACGGAGTTTGGACAGCGACGAAGACTGGTACTTCGACAACTTCGAATAGTGCGGTCGCAAAGGACCTTTGGATGGCAAGCTATTCGACGGCGGTCGCGACGGTGGTTTGGAACGGGAATCATGACGGTTCAGGGCTAGCGAATAGCACGAATAATGTTACGCGTATGGTCGTCAATTCCTTCATGGAAAATGTGCACAAAAATCTTTATGCACAGGAAGGAAAGTGGAAGTCTGGGGATGAGCCAGTGAAACCGGCGGGAATTCAGACATTGACGGTCAATGGGAGGACGGATATTTGGCCGAGTTGGTATAACTCGAAAAAGTCGGGCGTGGTGACGGAAAAAGTCGCATTCAATAAGACAAACAAGCTACGCGCATCGGATTGTACGCCGGAAAGTCAGCGAATCGAGATTGAAATCACGAAGGTGATCGATCCGGTGTCGAAGGCGGAAGTTTGGAATGTGCCAGATGGGTATGACTATAATAAATATGATACTTGCGAAGCGGCGAGAGAGCCGACCGTGTCGATTCGCGGGCGAAAGACGCCGATCGAAGACCAGATTGGTCAGGTCAATAATAATGTCACGAGCCTTGATATTACTTTCTCGAAGGGGACTTATGATCTCGATACTTATACGATTATCGTGAACGGGGTCAGCCAAGGTTCGAAACGCGTGACTTCAAATACCGTGAATTATAAGCTAAACGGGGATGAAAAATCGGTCGTTGTCGAAGTGACGGACGAAGAAGGAAACTCCGCGAAAGCAACTTACGCGGAGTTCTAGAAAAGTTAGCCAGCGAAAGCTGGCTAACGATTTTTTGTAGCGGTCTTGGTCGATTTGGTAGACCTAGTCGACTTTGGGGTTTTCTTTGCGGCAGAACGAGCTTTCGGATCGGAAACCTTTGATAAGGTTGGTTTCGAAGAGGTTGACTTCGGCGAGGCCACGGGGCGAGCAAACATCATAGTTCCGGAAGCGGTCTGGTTCAGGCGCAGAAACTCGACTTCAATCTCTTCGCCAATGCGTTTGCTCGCGCGATCGACGATGACCATCGTCCCATCTTTGAGGTAGGCAACTCCTTGGTCGGGTCCGCTACCGGTCGCAACAATTTTTACCTTAACCTTTTCGCCCGGAAGATATTCATTGCGCAGGACGAGGGCAAGTTCATTCAAATTCAGAGCATCGATTTGTTCGGTCGCAGCAACTTTTTTGAGGTTAAAATCATTGGTCAAAATCAAACCATGGTTTGCGCCTGCGAGCTCGAGCAGACGATTATCGACTAGCGTGCGATCCAAGGCGTCATCTAGAATCGTGAGATTGAAGAAAACTACCCGCTCGAGCTCGCGCACAGCGTCGAGCCCCGCACGGGCGCGAAGACGCTTATCATGATCCTTGCCGTCGGCCAGAAGTTGGAGCTCATGAATAACGCTACGCGGGATAATCAGGTCGTCGCCGATGAAGCCGGTCTGGGCGACGGCAAGCAAACGCGGGTCCATCAGGGCCGAAGTGTCGACATAGAGCTTGCGTTTTTGGTTAGTATTAATAAAGGGTTTTTGACGATTTTTTAATAATAAAACCGTCGACTCTGCGAGAATGCAGAGAGTAATAATTAAGATAAATAATTCCATAACTTATATATTATAGCATATTTTCCGGCCAAAATCACTCGAACCGCCACGCGACACGAATGGCAGAAAGTTTAGTTGCTAATTTCCTGTTTTGAGCCTAAACTCCCTCATAAGCCTTTGTTCTTGTATGGCCATGAACTTGGCGTGGG
>CAZODR010000007.1:0-33608 GCA_964578645.1 uncultured Candidatus Saccharibacteria bacterium
ATACTTAGATTACTCTGGGGCGAAGTTAGCTTCGATGCAGTGCAAGGAAGTGGTGCGGAGCGCAAGCGAACCGTACTTAGCGTACGGAGAGCGCGCACCGCAAACCACTGACGCCGCAATGCGCGAAGCTAACGAGGCCTCCCGTACTATGCCTACTTCTGTCTTTCCCTATACCCCCTCGTTTCCGTGTCCACACTCACGACATCCCCTTCTTTAATGAAAGCCGGAACCTTAATCACGACACCAGTCTCGAGCGTCGCATCTTTTTGCACCGAACTCGTAGTGTCTCCTTTGACAGCATTTTCGGTATAAGTCACCTTCAACCAAATGTTCTTTGGCAAAGTCAAATTAATCGGCGTCCCATTATAAAACTGAATTTCCATCTCGTCGCCATCGCGCATAAAATCTTTCGCGTCGCCAACCATATCCGCCATCAGTTCATACTGCTCAAAGCTTTCCGGATCCATGAAATAAAATTTGTCATCATCCTTATACAAATATTGCACTTTTTTCGTCGTCACTTCGGCCGGCTCAATTTTCTCCTGCCCCTTAAACGTCTTCGGCAAAAGCGCCCCGGTGATCAAATTTTTCACCTTCACATTCACAATCGACCCCCCTCGCCCCATCACTTTTTGCGAATATTCAATAACTTTATACGGTTGCCCATCAAGCGTAATGAGCACATTTTTTTTCAAATCGGTTGGACCATACATTTAAATTTCCTTTCTTTTATTAATATTTGTGCGCAGCGGCGGCATCTATATTGGCTACGGTAAACTGGGAGCCTCTGGTGTTAATAGTTGTGGCTGGTCATCCTGGGCACATGCGGGTGGCATTTACGCCTACTACCTCTACTTTAACCGTGCTTACGCCGACTTATTAAACTACGGCAATCGCTCAGACGGTCTTCCTCTCCGCTGCCTGGCTAATTAGAGTATATGTAGCAAGATAAGTTAAAGCTTGTTCTTTTTTGCCTAGATTACTTTTTCTCAAGGCGCGTCCGCGACGCCCGTCGTTACGGGGTCGCGGCGCTCGTCCTCACCGTAGCTCCGGATCCTTTCGTAAAAGTAATCTAGGCATAAACGTAACTATCTTAACTTTTCCAAGTTGGATGTTTCAATCATCTCGGGACACGCTAGTATGCAAGTCAAGCATAGGAGGGCGAAGTTAGCTGGGATGAACCGTGTAGCTTCCGAGAGAAGCGAAAGCTTGCTTTCATTTCCGAGGAAGCGCCCACGGGAAGATTTTCCTTTGGAAAATCTGAATTCGAGGCGAGCTCGAAGCTCGCAAGGGAGCTGGGCTTAGCGCCCTGCTCCCGCGAACTGGAGAGCTCAACGAAGAAGTTCGCCCAGATAACGAGCCCTTTAATTACTCGCCACAAACGGCAACAACGCCAAATGCCTCGCCCGCTTCACCGCAACCGCCAACTGCCTCTGTTGCTTCGCCGTCAGCCCAGTCTTCGAAATCGGCTCAATTCGGCCATAAATATCAATATATCGCTGCAAAGTTTTCACATCGCGATAATCGAAATATAAATTAGGGTTAACCTTCATTTTTTTCATTTTCTCTCTCCTCTTACTCTCTATTTAGAATGGAATATCATCCAAATTAATCTGATCGTCCGGCACATCATCCGGCACGACATCTCCCCCCATATCCGAACTTTCACTTTCGCTCGTACTTGCACTTTTCGGTGTATAATTACTTGCCACACCATTATTTCCAATAAACGAAAAGTCTTCGATCACAATCTCCGTTCGCGAACGTTTTTGCCCCGAATTCTTATCGTCCCAGCTTCGTTGCTCAAGCCGCCCCGAGACCAACAATGGCGATCCCTTCTTAATATATTGACAAATAATTTCCGCAGACTTTCCCCAAGCTACGCAGTCAATATACGAAACCTGATCCTGTTGCGCACCGCTACTATCCTTATATGACCGATTCACCGCAATCGCAAAGCTACAAACTTGCGATCCACTCGTCGTCGTGCGCATTTCCGGGTCGCGCGTTACATTCCCCGCAATAATCGCTTTACTAAATCCTCGCATTACTCCTCGCCCTCGCTACTTTCCGTAGCCTCGCGACTAGCTTGACGTGCCGCCTGTTGCGCCTCATATTTCAATTTCCGTTCATCGACCTTGACGAGCAACTGTCGCAAAATCTCATCGGTAATATTAAGCGCGCTCTCAATTTTCGCAGGCGCATCTGCCGGCAACTGCACTTCATACGAATAATAAACCGCAAAATCCTGCCCCTTAATCGCATAAGCGAGCCGCTTTTTGCCATCATTCGTCTCTTTAGTAATTTTTCCCCCGCTTTTTTCGATCAAATCCTTAACTTTGGTCGTTGCTGGCTCAATATTCATCTCCAAATCCGGATGAATTAGAACCGTAAGTTCGTAATCTTTCATTACAACTCCTTTGGTTAAAGCAAGCACGGCTCCGAGAATTCTACACACCTGCTCGCTGAGTTAATATCCTCCCCATCTTACCACGCTATCCCTCCCTCGTCAACTTGCTAGCTTAACTAATTTTGTAGAAAAAATGGAGGTATTTTGTATCCTAATGAGTACAGCGCGCCTCACCTAGCTAGCCTAACTAATTTTGAGAACAAAAAGGAGCTATTTTGAATTCTATCAAGCGACGCGCATCTTCGGATGAGCAAGCGCCGTGCCTTCTTATTTAGTCTAACTAATTTTGTAGAAAAAATGGAGGTATTTTGTATTCTAATGAACGAAGCGCGCCTCAAGGCGAGCGAGTGAAATTAGAACTTACAAAAGACCCCATTTTTTCACAAAATTTACGTCGCGACGCAGCGCACTGGCAACCCAAAAAACCGATAATACGTCGCCCCAAACGGCAAAGCATAAGTATTGACAAAATGCGGCGCATAAGACGTGACCCCTAAAGTCCCCTGATATTTCCCCGCCATACTCGTCCAAAACGAGCTGAAATAACCGACCCAAATCATATATCCATCATACGGGTTCATCATTCCCGCTCGCGCCATATACAGCGGTGTCTGTTGCAAATCTTTCAGTCGCCCATCGCCTCCCGTGAGCTGCCCACTACTATTCGTCGCAAATCCCATCGTCGACAAATACGACATAAAAGTTCCAACGCTCGTATCATTTTTTGGCAACTTCCAACCTTTCGGACAAACACTTTCCGGTGCATACGACATATCCGCCAGCGTCGTCTCGCCCGTCCCCGCCGTCGCCGTATTCCAAGAATAATAATTCCCCAACAAATAATGTTCATCATACCATTTTTTCTCTTGATTCAACGTCACCGCCCCCGAATAATCCGTCCCATCCGCAAGCGTGACAAATCCCTGATGGACTTTGTACCCTGACTTCCATCCCGTGACGTCCGTAAACCCCCAATTCCCACACGCCGTCCCCAAATTCTCCGTCGTCTTCATTGATGCATACATTTTCTGGCTCGGCATATAATAATTCCCGTTATAACAACCATTCCCCAAGTCCGTCGAATCCGCCGTCGCCGACACTATATTGCCAACGCTCCAAGAATGTTGTTTATTATTCGCCGCCACACTCGCGTCATAATTCGTCGTCCCGTCAAGCGTCAGTGCATTCGTCGGCTCGCTAATCGTTCGCGCCGTCGTGACATCGCTCGACTCCGGATACAGCGTCTGATTAGCCCCTGAAATATCCAGCGCCAAATTCTGCGCCATCCAACAGCTCCCGTCGTCCAGCTTCACGACCCAATATTTCTTCCCGTCGCGCTTATCAATCAACTGCTTTTGCTCCCGTGTCGTGACTTTCGCACATTCCGTCGGCGTCATATCTTGCATATAATCGATCGCAAATCCGACTCCATTGTATTCCTTCCACGTAAAATCCAATTGATACGCCGCAATCTGCGCATTCCCCACTTTATTGATAAACTCCACCTCGCTCTCGAGGCACGCCCCCGGCTCCAAAATCTCCCCCATTCTCGTCGCGTCCCCAACGATCAAATTCTCAAAATAAAGCAACGTCGTATTCAGCGACGCCACCGGCGCAAACAAATTCGTTAGTTCAAAACGCTTGCTCGTCGATCGATTACATGTCTTGATCGTATACGTAATTCTTCCATTTGCATTCGGCAGTTGCGGATACATGCTTACCGACGACGTCGTGAAACTATTATTCGTCCCCTCGATCGCCCCGTTCGCCACGCTCGTGACCTCAACGCTCACTATCTCGACCTCAGTGCCCGATTTCACCGTCGCCCCGCCGCCCACGACCAAATTCGTCGACGAAGCCGCATACCCAAATCCACAAATCAAAGTCCCGACAATCCCAAAAATCCCGCAAACCGCCAGCATCATCGGCTTTTTCTTCAGTTTTTTGTCGCCATCCGCCATAACTTTTATTATCCCCTAAAGCTTAAAAAATAAAAGTCTTGTTTTACAGCGAAAACATGACATAACAACCCCAGCCACCTTCGGTAGCTTTCCAAAACCTCGCTCAAGCCTAAAAATCCTACATTTCGACCTCCTTTATCTCGCCACGCATCTCACATTCATCCCATACAAAAAATCATTAATTCCGCCATAAGTTCGCAAAATTCCATCTTCCCGAATCGCCAAATTTCTTGCGTAATAATTAAGCGTATCGACCGTTGACGACCAAGATCCGCCCCAGACTGCCAGCTCAGTCAAAATCCCAATATTAGGCGAAATATATCCTGCTAAAGCCGCATAAAACGGCGGCCAAAAAACTCCATACGCTCCCGGCGTCGGCGGAGTTAAACCATTTTCATCATTCATGTCCGCCTCCGCCGTCACCAAACCATAAGTCTTATACAAATATGTAAACGATTTCGGCGTATTCATCCTCCCCAGCCCCGCTTTCGGCAACTGCCAACCCTTCGGACAAATACTGTCTGGCGCATCATTCACGCCCGTAATCCCGAGCCCGCTTCCCGCCGTCGCCGCCGCAAACTGATAATAATTTCCTAACATATAATGCGCATCATACTGTTTCGTCTGCGGATTCGCGGCCGTCCAGCCCGCAAAATTTGCCCCGAGCCAACTCGGATCCGGCAAAGTAACCGCCGTCCCCTGTTGCATCTCATACGTCGGCTGCCATCCTGCCCCCGAAACGTCGATCACCCCCGCATATCCACAAACCGAGCTCACATTATCCGTAAACACCGCCGACCAATTATTCCCATAAGTCGAGCATTTCACCCGCGCTCGCGGCGTCGCCATCATCATTCCGTCTCCCAAATTCCATGAATAATCCAACAAATAATTCTGGTCATTATGCACATTCAAAGTATTCGATTGGTTATATTTAAAATAATTCGTATTCGTCCTTGGCGTCCAATTCGCTCGCACATCCGTATCATTCGGCGTCAAAGTTTTCGATGTGCTTAAATCCAACGCCAAATTCTGCGTCATCCAACACTGTCCATCCGCAGTTTTCTCGACCCAATATTTCTTCCCATCCCGGCGGTCGATTAGCTGTTTTTTCTGTTTCACTCCGACCTTCGCACATTCCGTCGGCGTCATATCTTGCATATAATCGATCGAAAACGGCGTCGGATCATACGGCGTCCAATCGAAATCAATCTGCAAACTCGCAATCGACTGGCTTCCCGCGTTATTCGCATCCCGATACGCGTCCACCCGCCCATTTTTACATTCCCCCGGCGCGAGCAACGTCCCAATCCGCGCTAAATCCCCGACCTTGAAATCCGCATAAATCAACTGAATTCCATACATATTTTTAATCTGTTCTTTCATTCCCGTCAGCTCATAAGTCTGCGTCGTTGATCGATTACAAGTCGTAATCCAATAAACAATCTCGCCCGTCGCATTCGGTACTTGCGGATATAAACTCACCGTCTTCGTCGTATGTTTAGAATTGTATCCCTCATTCGCCCCCGCGTTCGTCCAGTTCACCCAAAGTTTCGTAATCTCGACATCCTCATCCGGTTTCACCGTCGCTTCGCCTTGTATCATCAGCGTCGAGGACGTCGCCGCGTATCCATAACCACAAACCACAATTCCCATCAGCCCCAAGACCAGACAACCCAAAATCAACCCCCGCGATCCCAACTTTCCCCTCAAAAATTTTGCCATAACCTCATTATCTGCTAAAAAAAAAAAAAAAAAAGTCTTGTTTTATCGCAAAATTATGTTATAGCTATATTTTCCCTATTCGCCGCACAATACAACGCCAAACAACTCACCGTGCGGTTAAGCACATTTTCTCAAATATACGCTTAACCGCACATTCGCCCCTTTCCGCCCCCAGGATCTCTACAAGATTATTTCGTCGTCCTCATCTTCCTGATCGTCGATTTCTTCCTCATCGACCCCATATTTCATCTTCTCCTGATACGCTCGGCTTAGCGTAAATCGATATGTCGTGTTCGCGCCATTGACGATGAAATACGCTTTATTTCCTGGCTCAACTTCGAGGAACAAAATCGGCGTTTTTTCCAAATTCTGCGCATCCAACAACTCCCGGAAGCTCAAAACCCGCACGACATTCTCCATCTCATAAACCGTCCCACTCGCCTCGACGATATATGTATCATATTCCTTCAAAATCTTATGCAACGCCTTCTCATACAAATCATCATTAAACCGCGTGACGTAATAATAAATCACCGCCCCGATCAGAATCAAACTCATGACGACAATCACTCCCCCGACCGTCACCATTGCCCCATTTTTCACATACACGACCTGCTCGACCTCGCCGATCTGCCCAGTCTTGTTCAAAGCCTCCGTATTAATATCAATATCCACCGTCTGTTCCGAAAGCGGAATCGTCATCGCCAACACTTCTTCTTCCTTCACCGCCCCGTCAAGGTTCACGACCAGCTTCAAAACCAACTGACAATCCGCCGCCACTCCAAAAGTCGACCGAAATTCCCGCATTTTTTGATTATATTTATCATAATCAATATCGACATCAGCCTTAATCTCCAGCTCACCATTATCCGTCGTCTGCGTTGCTTCCTTGACCAAATCTTCGCTGACATCATACAAAACTTTCGACGCATCATTCCGATCCGTGACTTTAGTCTGCGCAACGACCTTATATTTCGAAACCACTTGCAAATCATCATTCGCCGAAAAATTATAATCAAAATTCGTATGTATGACGTTGATCAAACTCGCAATATATTGCATGTTTGGCCCGAGAAACTTCTCTTTATAATAATCATTCTGCTTTAGATAAACTTTATAATCAATCTTCCCCGCTACCTCGTAATCCGTCGCCCCCTCCTTCTCCATTCCAATCCCCGCGAACAGACAATACACCCCCATGACCAAAAACACTACCAGCGGCACTAAAAGCCACAACGTAATTCGCCGCGGACGCCAACCCTGCTTTTGGACCCGATAAACTTTATCATTTTTGACATATTCTGCGCCCACACGCATCACATTTTTCCTCCATTAAATATTTCATTCAACCAAATTGTTGGATATCCAAAAGCCATAATTTTCCCCTTCACGACGCCAATCACATCGCCCTGTTCGACGATCCAATTATCCGCATCCTGATTCGCATCCCCCTTCGTCCGAAACCGAAAATTCTCTCCCGATTTCGTAATTTCATTTATTCGATGCATCACGACCGCATCGCCATGTCGAAAAACGAGAATCTCGCCTTCGTTCATCTCCCCATATTCCGCCGACTTTTTCACTATCACCATATCCCCGCGCGCAATACTCGGTTCCATACTCCCCGATCCGACCGCCAAAAAATGATATTTAAACAGCCCGCTCATCAATGCAACATAGCCGATCATAACAAGTGTTATAATTCCGACTCCTGCATAGGCCGCATACCGTTTCCATTTCCTTTCGCTATCGCCCTGGACCCTTTTCACTCCTGTTCGCTTCGCCTCTACACTCTCGTGCATCCGCGACAGAATCACCAGCATAATCAGTACCAGCCCAATCTGAAACATTATCACGATATAATTATCCACATTCGGCAAAATCGGCAACAACACCGTCGGCATCTCCATGACTAGCCGATACGCAATCCCCGCCCGATAATCATACCAATACGCCACAAAAGTCAACATCACGCTCGTGAGCAAACACGGCAGCGCGACCGTCACGATAACATCGAACAAATCCTTCGCCATCGTAAAATCATACGCCAGCCAAGACCACATCGTCATCAGCAGCCCAAAAACCGCCACCGTAACGACCATCATTACTCGATTCTCGTGCGCCTTCGCGACCATCTGCCCCCGCAGAATTTCCATTAGGACAATCATCGCCGCCATCGGCAAGAATATTGTAAAAATGCTCCCCCACCCCCAACCATATATATTATATACATAGCCCAGCTTCAGTCCAAAGAACACAAAAGTCACAACTTGAAACAACAATGCCAACAAGACAATTACTAAAGTTGCCAACTTCCCTTCGCGTGCCTGTGGCTTCGCCCACCCGAGGAGCCACAGGCTGACTAGAATCCCCCCGCCCAGCACGCCAATTTCCAAAACTTCTCGCCAGATTGTATTCGGCACGACCAACATCAGAATCAGCCATCCCAAAACCACCCCCACCTCAATCCCCAGAACTTTTCGCGTACTAAGCTTCATTTCCTTTGGATATTGCTTAATTCTGGACAAACGTCAATGTCACGCCAAGGTCAGAAACGTTGACATCGTCATCTGGATAATATGGCGCCGTTCCATTCGTCGGATCGGTATATTCCAATTTCAACCGCATCGTCTTCGCAGCCCCCGCAGTGAAAACGTCATTTTGTGCAACCGGCGTGAATGTCGGACTATCATTATAAGTCAAAGTATATTTCAAATTCGCGCAAGTCGCGCTATTCCGCGCTTGCTGATCGGCGTTCGTTCCCTTCGTCGAATTACAAGTCAGAGTCGAACCATTCTTCATGACAATCGTGTCCAACTTCGCATCAATATCCCCACCGTTCTTGACATCAAACAAATACGTCACCGAGTCGCCTGGATTACGCAACTCAATATGGTAATTACTAATCGTCGTTTTTGCCGTGTCGATCGTTGGCGTAGTAACTTCCTTCGCCGTATTATTCGAGCTATTCGTGACCGCCGGTTTCAGATTTTCGAAATGCACATCCCATTTCGTACTCTTGACGACCGCAGTACCCTGAATATTCAAATTCGTCGACACTGCCGCGACCGCAATCCCGATCGTACTAATCAAAGCCACCGCAAGCAACGCGACCAAAGTCATAAATCTTTTGTCGCGATTATTTACCATACTATTATTTCGACCACGACTCGCCGTCGCTCGCGAATTCGTCCGCGTCGCTCGTGCTTTCGAAGTTGAGGTTGACTTTTTTGTTGCCATTCTTTTTCCTTTCTTCCGCTTCCTGACCGCGCAAGATTAACTCACTTACGCAGCCATTCCGCACTTTTAATTTCCTGCTCATGCTAATTTAACAAAAACATAAGCACTTCTATACCCCAATTATATCACAACTTTTCCTTCTGAGTAAAACTTCTAGCCCTGCCCGCCATTCATCAGCTCATCAAATTCTTCCATCGAGCTGATCAAAACGTCTCTCGGCTTATGTCCATTCGCCGGTCCAATCACCCCCATCTCCTCGAGCCAAATCGCCAACCCCGAGACAAACCCATGCCCCTTACCCAGCCAAGTCTGCAAACTCGCCGTCGAAAACTTCCCATTTTTCAGCGTAATTTCAATCGCCCTCCGCACGACCGGATCATTCGGATCGTATTTCCGCCCCAAATCTCCAATCCCGCCGCCATCACTCGGCCCAACTCCTTTAATCGAAACCTGCTGCGCGACCACTTCATTATTATATTCCGGCGCCCGTTGCTCGCGCAAGAAATCCGTCACCTTGACAATATCCTCATCGCTCGCCCACGCCCCCTGAATCCTCCGCGGTTTCCCCATCATTTCCGTCGTCAACATCAGCATATCGCCCTTCCCGAGCAACTTTTCCGCCCCCGTCATATCCAGCATCACTCGCGAATCAATTTGACTCCCGACCGCGAACGCAATTCTCCCCGGGATATTCGCCTTAATCAAACCGGTAATGACCTTCACCTCCGGCCTCTGGGTCGCAAGCACCAGATGAATTCCCGCCGCGCGTCCCTTCTGCGCAATCCGCACAATCGGCATCTCGAGATCCTTCCCTGCCATCATCATCAAATCCGCCATCTCGTCGATCAAAATCACAATATACGGCATTTTCTCGCCCGCATTTTTCCCATTATCGCCGGCCTTTTTCGCGACTTTCGCATTATAATCGACGATATTTTTCACTCGCTCCTGCGCCATCAAAGTATATCGCTTCTCCATCTCGTCCACCGCCCACTTCATCGCCGACAAAGCCTTCTCGACTTGCGTAATAATCGGCGTGAGCAAATGCGGAATACCGTCATATTGCGCCATCTCGACCTGTTTCGGATCGACGATAATCAGCTTCATATCGCTCGGCGCATTCCGATACAGTAGCGACGACAGCAGCGTATTCGTCATGACCGATTTCCCCGAACCCGTCGTTCCCGCGATCAGTAAATGTGGCATTTTCGCCAAATTCGCGACCACGGCCTTCCCCGAAATATCCTTCCCGACCGCGAAGCACAGCGGTTCATTCGCATTTTTCCACTCCTTACTTTCGATGACTCCTCTGAGCCGCACTTCCGCCGACTGTTCATTCGGCAGCTCGACTCCGACCAGCCTCGTCCCCGGGATCGGCGCCTCAATTCGCAATTTATCCACCGCCAAATTCAGCGCCAACTCCTTATCGCGCGCCAAAATCTTCGACAAATTCACCCCTGCCGGCGGCTTCATCGTATATTGCGTCACTCTCGGCCCGACATTTGCCCCCTCCATCTCGACATCAATTCCAAATTCCGCCAAAGTCGTTTTAATAATTTGCGCATTTGCCTGGATGTCCCCCGGATTCGCTGGCGACTGCTTTTTCTCTAATAAATCAATCCCCGGCATCTTCCAGTTCGCATCGCTCACCGCGACCAGCGCCCGCTCCGTTTCCGGCGCGCCCGGATTAGCCGCATTCGCGCCCCCGGCCTTTCCGACTCTCTCCATCTTCTCAGCTTTTTCGCCCCTCGCCGCTCTCGACATCTTCCCCATTTTCAGCTTCCCGTGGCGCGCCGTCTCCGGAGCGGGCGCCGCGTCGACCGCCACTCCCGGATTAACCTTAATCGCTAAGTCGCCCTTCCCCCGCTTCGCCTCCTCATCTCCATCCTTCGCCAGCTTCTTGCCCTGTTTCTTCTCTTTTTTCTCCCCGGTCTTCAACGCCCGCCCAATCGCTCGAAAAACCGTCGCCGGATTCGTCTGTAAAATAAACATCGCCGTGACAAACATCAAGACTATATATATAAATATTGCCACCCCACCATTCACCAAACTCGGAGTCAAAAATCCGTTCAACCACGCCCCGACCGCGCCGCCAGTCGGATTCGCCTGCCCCGCCGTCGGCACGCCCGCAATTCCCGCTCCCCAGATTATCATCAAGATCGATGCCACCCACATCACGACCGGCAAACGATTATCCTCACTTCGAAAAATCTTTACCGCCAGCCAAACCAAAAGCACCGGCACTAAATATTCCGCATAACCAATTACAGCATAGACTCCGTGGTCAAAACTCTGTAAAACTGGCCCACCATCCCCCAGCCAATTAAAAATAAACACAACCGCCAAGACCAACATCAAGACCGCGACTACCTGTCGCCAAAATCCTCCCGGCAACTCATGCTCCGGCGCGACTTCCTTCGCCCGCGCCTTCTTGCTCCGTGCTGGATTCCCCTTGCGTTTATTAGACGTCTTTTTCTTCGACGCCGACCTCCGTTGTGCCATAACCCCTATTATACAGCAATTCCCGAATTCGCCAACCCAGCCTAAAATTCCTCTACCCCTGTTACACCCTAAAAACCGTTGTAAAATTTACAACATTACATTGCCCTATAAGCATAACTATGATACAATTTAATCGCCCAAAGCCGCGTAGCGACTAAGTTTTTGATTTACTCAAAAAAATCAATCCCACAACCACCCCAATCTTTTTTCCAATCTCAAAACCATCCCAATCACTTTCCCAATCTCACAACCGCCTCATTTTCTAATAAAGAGATTCGGCTTTTTATAAGAACTAGACCGCTGCACACAAAAAATCAGAACCCAACTTGGAAAAGTTAAGGATTGAGGATGTTTTGCTTATTCTGAAGGAGCTTTGTCAGGACATCCGCAGCGTACGAGCGAGGTCGAGGCGCCTGCCACCCGCGACGGCGGGCTGGCAGGACGCCGTTCCTGACAAAGCTCTGGCAGAATAAGCAATCAAGACATGCAATCCTTACTTATCCTACTACATATACTCTAATTAGCCAGGCAGCGGAGAGAAAGACCAGCCCAACGATAGTTGTTGTAGGACGGGTAAGCGTCACTATTATTGAAGGCGAAGTCGTAGGTGCTGTTGCCATTAGAATTTGGCGAAGAGGACCAGCTGTAGCCGCTGATGCTAGAGTACCATAATCTACCGCTATCAATAAAGAGGCCGCCGCTGCGCACAAAACCTTTCGAAATCTCATCACCATATAGACCCAATTGTGCGCAGCGGCATTTTCGATACAAATAACAATACAATAAACACTCTCGGCATAAACGGTGAAGTGTGGACATCTTGGCCATACGATAACGGCGCCCGTGCGTTCGCACTCTACTTTCAGGATACAAAAGTAAGCCATCTCAATTATTTTCACCGTTGGGCTGGTCTTCCCCTCCGCTGCCTGGCTAATTAGAGTATATGTAGCAGAAAAATCCAAAAATTAAATTTCGATGATCGGACTTTGTGCGCAGCGGCGGAATTTATGTTGATAATGGTATTCCGGGAGGCGTTGGCATGAATGGCTGCGGTTGGTCATCCATGCCTTTGGGAGATAATCACGCTCGTTATCTGCTTTTTGATAGTAGACCTGGACAACCGTCATTACATTACAATCGTTGGTCTGGTTTTCCTCTCCGCTGCCTGGATAATTAGAGTATATGTAGCTTCGGGTGCGCAGCGGCTGGGTAGGTATCGGTACTGGCAAGTTGTGGGGCTCTGGGACCAATGGCTATGGCAGATCGTCATCGCCACATGTGGGCGGCATCAATGCATACCACCTCGACTTCAATAGCGACAATACCTATCCATCGCGCGCCAATTTTCGCTGGTACGGCTTTCCTCTCCGCTGCCTGGCTAATTAGAGTATATGTAGCTTCGGGTGCGCAGCGGCTATATTCGTAACGACTCTAGTATGTTGAGATATGCTGGCTTAGTTGGCTATAGCGAATCATCATTGCCATATTCTGAGAACGGTCGCATCTATCACTTTATTTTTGATTACGCTAAAGTCATTCCATCAACGGACACTGGCTGGCGCTTCTTCGGCTTTCCTCTCCGCTGCCTGGCTAATTAGAGTATATGTAGCAAAGAGATCTTAATTCCAGATTTTCTATATTTTAACCTTTGTGCGCAGCGGCTGGGTGAGTATTAACGACGGCAAGCTGTGGAACTCTGATATGAGTGGCTATGGCTGGACATCCTGGCCCCACGCGGACGGCATCTATGCCTACTACCTCTACTTCAATAATGCTAGCGTCGACCCATCGTACAGCATCAATCGTTGGAGTGGCTTTCCTCTCCGCTGCCTGGCTAATTAGAGTATATGTAGCAGGAGAAGTTAAAGCTTGTTCTCTTTTGCCTAGATTACTTTTTCTCAAGGCGCGTCCGCGACGCCTGCCGTCGCAGGGTCGCGGCGCTAATCCTCGCCGTAGCTCCGGATCCTTTCGTAAAAGTAATCTAGGCACAAACAACCTTCAACTTTTCCAAATTCGGCTTTGTTTTTGCGCTGCGGATGTCCTGGCAAAGCTCCTTCAGAATAAGCAAAAATCCTAATCCTTAACTTTTCCAAATGAGGTGTTTCGATCGCTTCGGGACACACTAGTAGCGAGATTATGCAAGGCAAACCTTGGGGGCAAAGCTAGCACAGAAGATTTTTTTAATCACTCCAGGGCGAAGTTAGCTTCGATGCAGTGCAAGGAAGCGGTGCGGAGCGCAAGCGAACCGTACTTAGCGTACGGAGAGCGCGCACCGCAAACCACTGATTACGTTCCCAGATCATACCCCCTTCATGGTCAAACTCAACCTCCCCCGATCATCGATCGCCACCAGCTTGACCTTCACTTGCTGCCCCTCATGCAAGACATCCGTGACTTTGTCTAATCTTTTATCACTAATCTGGCTAATGTGCAACATTCCGTCCACCCCTGGCAAAATCGTCACAAACGCCCCGAAATCCTTAATCGCCGCAACCGTCCCGAGATACGTCTTTCCGACTTCCGGCTCCTCGACCAGCCCTTTTATCCAAGCCAACGCCTTCTCAATCGCTGGAGTCTCCCCCGAAATCGTCACCAACCCCGAATCCTCGATATCGACCATCGCCCCCGTTTCGCCCGTAATCTTATTGATCATTTCCCCGCCCTTGCCAATAATCGCGCCGATTTTGTCCGGATTAATCATCAACTTCTCAATCCGTGGCGCAAATTCCGAAATCTCCTTCCTCGGCTCCGGAATCACGCTCAGCATATGCTCCAAGATAAACATTCGCCCGTCATGACTCTGCTCGATCGCCTTCTCGAGAATATCGACCGGCAACCCATGCACCTTCATATCCATCTGCAACGCCGTCACCCCTTCGGTCGTCCCCGTAACTTTGAAATCCATATCCCCAGCAAAATCTTCCGCGTCCATCAAATCCGTCAAAACATAAGCTTTATCAATATCATCCGCCGTAATCTCCGTCCCCGCAGCAACGTCCATCATCAGCCCCATCGCGACGCCGCTCACCGGCCGTTTAATCGGCACGCCCGCGTCCATCAAAGCCATACAGCTCGAGCAAGTCGCCGCCATACTCGTGCTTCCATTCTGGCTCATAATCTCTGTCACGCTCCGAATCGCATACGGAAATTCTTCCTCATCCGGCAAAACCGGCACCAGCGCCCGCTCCGCGAGATAACCATGTCCAATTTCCCGCCGCCCCGGCGCGCCAATCCGCCCCGTCTCCCCGACGGTCCAACTCGGAGCGTTATAATGATGCATATACCGCCGCTTACCATCGGTCACTTCCATCGTGTCTACAATCTGTGCAAAGCTCAGCGGCGCCAAGGTGACAATATTCATCGCCTGTGTCAACCCTCGCGTAAACAAACTCGACCCGTGCGTCCGCGGCAAAATCCCCACCTGCGAAGACAACGGCCGCACTTCATTAAGCTTCCGCCCATCCGGCCGCGTCCCGTCCTGGATAATTCCCCGCCGCACTTCCTTATGTATCGCGAGCTCAAACGCCTGCTCATATTCCCCCTGCATCCGCTCGGTATAGTCCGCAATTTTCTCTTCTTCCGTCTCCCCCTCGCCAATTTGCGGCGCAAATTCCGCATTCATCTCCGCCTTCAAAGTCTCGATCGCCTTCTGCCGCTCGAGGACATTCCCCCGAACTTTATCGCCCAAATGCTGCCCACACCACGCATCGACGACTCTCTGAATCTCGACATCCGGCAAAACCAGCTCATATTCCTGCGCTTCCGGCTGCACTTTCTCGACCAACTCCCTCTGCAAATCCAAAACCGGCTGCACATTCTTCACCGCCCAATGCATCGCCTCAATAATCATCGCTTCCGGCACTTCCTTCGCCCCCGCCTCGACCATCATCACTTTCCCATCCTTACACGCGACGACGAGATCCAAAGTGCTTTGCTCGCGCTCTTCCGGGCTCAAAAACGCCTTGAATTCTCCGTTAATTCGCCCAACTCTCACCCCCGCGATCGGCCCATCAAACGGCGTCCCCGACAGCATCAAAGCGCTCGACGCCGCAATCATCGCAATCACATCCGGTCGAAACCCCGGATCCATTGACAAAACCGTCGTCACGACCTGCACTTCCTGCCGATAACCTTTCGGGAACAGCGGCCGAATCGGCCGGTCAATCAACCTCCCGACCAGCACCGCCTCATCCGCCGGCTTCCCCTCCCGCTTAATGAACTTCGACCCCGAAATCTTCCCCGCCGCATAAAATTTCTCTTCATAATCGACCGACAACGGGAAAAAATCCTGCACAACCGGCTTTTTTCCGACCACAACGCTCCCAAGCACGACCGTATCGCCATAACTGACCAAAACGCTTGCCGTCGACCGAAATCCCACTCGATTGACCTCCAGCGTCAGCTCCCGCCCGCAAAACTCCGTCGAGACCCTAATCATTTCTTTTCCACTCGGATTAATAATATCCATTTCTATCCTTTCTCGGGAAAACCTCAGATAGCCAAGGAGAATACCTACAAGTACCGTAATAATGACAATATTCCCCTTATCTATCTGCCGTCTTCCCAAAATTTTAGTTACTTTATCCCTCCCCATTATACCACACATAAAAATTCCCATTTTACTATTGACTTTTTATTTCATGTGTGATACAATAGAAGTATTGGGTTGATTTTCTACGCCCAAAGTAAATTAAAGGAGGTCAACGAAATGATGTTGACAGAGAAAAAAGTTGTTACTAATGAAAACCTTGGCGGAATAATTACGCCTATTACCTCTCGGGGATTCGCCCCAATGAGCGCAAAAGTTCGCGCTGCAGGAAATCCAGATGATTTGGCGGAATTTGCCGAAAATTACCAGTATACTGGTAATAACTTCAATCTAGAGATTGAAGTTAGCAAAATTCCATGTGGTCTGAGGCTAGTCGTAGGTACCGATCTGGATTTAAAACAAGCCAGGGAATTGTTGGAAGTCGCCTGCCAAAGGACGAAAAAGCTCTTCTTCCATGGGCAGTACGAAACAACAAGATTGCTCCCTGGCGCAAGCGTAGAGCTGAGAATAGACGTGTTTTATAACGTATCTCAGCGTTGCAAGGATGCGCTAAAGGTTTGTTTATACCCTAGCTATGCCGAAACGGCATATCCCAGTTTACGGGTAAAGGCGTTGAGGTCTGATGTCTTAGCCTGCATACCATATTATGGGCAAGTTGGTTCAGAGCGCGCTCTGAGCGAAAAGGAGATTGACACAGGAATGCTTCATTTTGGAGCCACTTGCTTGAAAGTCTTCACACAGCTATGTTCAAACAGCGCCCGCGCCCATAGTAATGCAGTTTGCAACAATGCAATTTGCAGCCTGCAATAAAATTATCCTGATTACAAGGAGGTCGCCGTCACAACCCACTTTTCTCTACTTACACCTAACCTTTTTGGGGGAAATTGGCGGTGATCATTTTTGAACCCCCTTTTGAAAGCCCTCCACGAATAGCGTGGAGGGCAATTTTCGTCACCAAAAAACTCCCCGCAGGGAGTCTTTCTTATTTACGAAGACCAAGCGCCGCAATCGTCCTCTTATACAGATCGAAATCCGTCCGCTCGAGGTACTTCAACAGCTTCTTGCGCTGCCCGACCATCTGCATCAATCCCCGCTTCGCCATATAATCGTGCTTATTCCCTTTGACGTGCTCAGTAACTTCTTTAATGCGCTCCGTCAAAATCGAAACCTGCACCTCTGGCGAGCCGACATCTTCCTTGCTCCGCGCGAGCTTGCTCATCGCCTCTGCTTTTTTCTCTCTTGTAATCATATGTCCCCGATTATAGCACACTTCCCCCCTCGACACAACCCCTAATTTTCGATTCCCAATTCTTCCAGCGTCTTCGCTTCCTCGATCCGGTATTTTCCGACCTCCGTCCGCCGTAGCGCCGTAAGATATCCGCCGACGCCTAGCGCCTTACCAATATCCTCCCCCAGCGCTCGAATATACGTTCCGCTCGAGACTTTCGCCCGTATCTCGAGCTCCGGCCATTCATACCGCAAAATCTCCAGCTCATAAATCCGCACCTTCCTCCGCGGCATCTCGACCGTCTTTCCCTCTCGCGCCAATTTATACGCCCTCTGCCCATTAATCTTCACCGCCGAATACGCCGGCACCGTCTGTTCAATCTCCCCGACAAACCCCCCAACCACCTTCTCCACTTCCTCACGCATCGGCTTACGAAGACTTTGTGCCCCATTAGACTGCGAAAAGCCCGTTTTAGTAGGGCTATACGCGGAAATAGGAGTAACGGAGCGCGACGTACTAGAGGTACGGCAAGCGAGTAACGCATCTGTTGACAAAGTAGAGTCCACTAAAACGGTCTTTTCGCCTTCGATATCGCCAGTCGTCGACACTTCCCCCAGCCTAATCGTTGTAACATATTCCTTATCCAGCTTCAAAAACTCCCCCGCCCGCTTCGTCCCCTTGCCGACGAGCAAAATCATCAGCCCCGTCGCAAACGGATCCAACGTCCCCGTATGCCCGACCTTGACTTTCCGCCGTTTTTCTCGCATGACGCCGTCCTTCCCCTTTATCATGACCGTTCCCGTCCTATCCGACAACATTCTCCGCACTCTCGCAACGACCGCAAACGAGCTCATCCCCGCCGGTTTATCAACTAGCAAAATCTCATCATTCATGTCTATATAATACAGGAAATCTCCCTTTCGTCAAATCCGCCCCTGTTCTACATTCCCGGAATCTGGAAAGCTCCCGATTGCACGCCTCCAGCATTCGGCTGTGGCGCCGCTTCCCCCGCCGGCATCGCTGGCGCCATCTCTTGCACACCCTGCACCGCCTGCGCTTCTTGCGTCATTTCCGGCATCGCCGTCATCATTTCCGGATTTTCCTGCCCCGCATTGGCCATCTGCGCCATCATCACTTCATTTGGTTGCGGCATCATTCCATTCCCTTCAGGCATCATTCCAGCTCCTCCCGGCATCTCCATCGTCGGCGCCGGCTGGGCTGGTTGTACGATCGGCTGTGGCGCCGCCGCCTGGGCCCGCATCTCTGGCGGGATTTGCACTGGCGGCAAAACTGGCGGCATGAACTCCGGCCCCGTCGTCGGCGCCGGCGGTGGCGGCAGTACCGTTTCCGGATTCGCGACTGGCGTTCCACTGATCGGTGCCGCCACCGGCTCGTTCGTCAGAATTTGCCGTGGTTGCGCCGTCGGGACTGCGCCCGCCGGCGCCTGCCCGCCTTGTCCCACCGCGAGATTCTCCGGCACAACATTCGCCATTCCTGCAGCAGCGCCCCCCATCGGCTGCCCCGCATTCGCCATATTATTCCCCGCCGGCTCCGCCAAAGCCTCTTCCATCATCTGCGCATAATCCTTCGGCCGGCCATTCTCGATCCCGACCCCTGTCGCCCCCGCTGCCGCAGCATTATTCACCGCATTCATGACCGCATTACTGACCGCCGCCTTCGCCGCCGCCTGCACTTCATCAATCCCCAGCGGCCTCTGCATCGCTGGAATATCCGCATTCCCTGCCGCTTCCTGCGCCTGTGGCACATCCGGTTGCACGACCGTCGGAATATCCGGCACTTCTTTCTCCTTCTCTGCAGCCTCAATTTCCCTCACCGAAAGCTGCCCCGACTCCTGTTTTTCGTCCTTCTTCTCTTCCGCCAGTTTCATCATATCATTATCCATCACATGCGCCGAAATCAACTGCTGGTCCGCCCCCATCGCCATCAGCTTTGACGCCAGTTGCAAAGTCTCCGAATTCGTGCGATCATTCGAAAATCGCCCCGTCGCCGCGACCAAACCGGTCAAAAGCGCCGTCGCGACGTCTTTATCCAAATTCGCATCCTGCCCCTCCATCGTGAAAATCAACTTCGCGACCATCTCCGAAACCGAACTCGCCTCCGGATTGTCCCATTCCAGCTCCGCAAATCTCCCGACGTCCGTACAAGTAATATTCACCGTCGTCGCGTCGTGCATAATTCGCCCATATTCCGTGAGCGCCGCGTCCAAATCCCCCGCCGACGAAACTCCAATCGCCAAAACCAGCTCAACATTATAATCCCCGTGCGAAAATTCCAAATCATCCTCAGTAATCAACGATTTATACGGCGTAATATACACTTTAACAAAATCCCCATCGACTTTGTATCGCAAATGATCCGCTTTTTCCTTATTCAACGAAATAATAAAATCCTGCAAACTATCCGTATTCGTCTGGAAAGTCGTATCCGGCTGCAAAAATTTCAAAGCATCCGGCGTCTCCCCCGAATAAATCGCCGTCGTATGTTTTTCTAACCCATCGAGAAAAATCGTTAATCCAATCGCCGCTGCCAGATCATCAACCGACGGATTCCGCGACAAAGCCACGAGAATATTCTCCGACATGCGAACTTTATCAATAATCCTCTGCAAGACGTCATTATGTGGCATCATACTCAGCCCCGCCTTCGGCTTGGCCTCTGCGGGCGCGGCGGCGGGCTTCTTTCCTCCGGCTGCCGATTTTGCTTCCGCTTCCGCTGCCGGCTTCGGCGGCAACGGAATCCTCGGCGCCGAACTTACCGTCGAAGCCACCGAACCCGAACCCGCCGCCGCGCCCTGCCCTGTTGGAGAATTATTACTTTGATCCTGCATATTTTTACATTTTATGTTTATTTTTACTAAATCTGCCTTCCCTTCCGAAACCAGATCATTCCTACCTTATACTTCCATTATAGCACACTTATCTTCAAAAATCAATACTTTTTCGCGCTCCATTTCTTCCCTATAAATCCCCCTCCATATCAAAAAAGAGAAACCCCGGCATCCACTCAAACGAGTTTCCACCAGGGTAACTAAGTCAATGCCGCCACTCTACCGTCCTTGCCCCGCACTCGAAATCCTTCGCCGCCTACAACTTACCAAGCGCCTTCTCGATCTTTATAATATCTTCCTCTCGCGTCGCATAACTCAGCGAAAATCGCACCAGCGGCGGATACTGCATGACTTTATCGAGATAATAATGCGCGCAAAAATACCCCGTCCGCGCCATAATCCCTTCCTTGCCCAGCGCCGTCCCCAGAGTATGCGCATCCAGCCCTTCGACATAAAAGCTCATCGTCGGATTCGCCTCTCGCCCGACCATCCGCACTTTCTCCTTCCCCCGCAAAAACTCATCCAGCTCCCGCGCAAAATCCTCCAAACGTTTCTTATCCGCCTTCGTCCGCGCCGTCAGCCAATCTATCGCCATTCCCAGCGCACAAATTTCCCCCCAAGCCTGCAGCCCAGCCTCAAAAACCGTATGCACATTGTCCTTGTTCCCCTCCGCACTGAGAAGATAATGATCCTGAAAAACATCGTCGACCATCCCGCCGCCTACAAAATTCATTTTCAACTTCGGCACCAAATCTCTCCGTACGACCATCACCCCCAGCGATGGCGCATACATCTTGTGCGCCGAAAAACACACCGCATCCGCCTCTGTTTTTTCCAAAATTTCATGATGATGCGCCATCGCCTGCGCCGCGTCCAAGATAATAATTCCCCCATCTTTATGCACTTTTTTCACCACTTCTTTCACATTTCCCATCCGCCGTCCATCAAAATTCGCCGCCACATTGACTACGACGACCGCCCCCGCGAAGTCCACGCCCTGGATCTCCAAATCCCCCGTCTCGACCCGTTTAAGGACCACTCTTTCCGCCCCCGTTCGCTCCGCTAACGCCATCGTTGCCAAAAACGGCGAATTATGCTCAATCTCCGACGTGAAAACCCTCTTCACTTTCTCTGGCGCGATCTCATTCAACAACAAATTTATCCCATAAGTCGTATTCAGAGTAAAGCTTACAAAATAATCTTTCTCCCTCAACTTCAACAGTTTCAGCACTTTCTTCCGCGCATCCGCAACCATCCAATCCGTCTTCTCCCCCCAAGGATATTTCACTCGCTCCCCGCAAGAATTATGCTTATAATAATATTCATTCAAACTCTCGATCACGCACTGCGGCCGCAAACTCTGACACGCCGCATCAAGATAAACCTCTTCCCCCAAATATCCAAAATCTTTCATCATTCCCTCCTTTTTTCATTATATCACCGCTTCTGTGTTATAATCTAATTAACCATACAGCAATCCAGTCAGGCGATAAGCTTGACTATTACAAAAAGTTTGTTAGAATGGGGATTACATTGGTGTGTTACTTTCGCTTATTAGCGAAAGTAACTTTTCTATAAACCCCGGATTCCATGCTATAATAAACCTTATGATTATTGCATTCCCCGAATTCGACCACCCGAAAATCCAATCCGCCCTCGACCTCTACGCTTCCGCTGCCGCCGAAAACACTTTTTTACCGCCCGTCGAAGCCGTCTCCGCCCCTGATCTCGCGACCGCCTGCGACCTAATTAACCGCGGCTCCGCCGACGCCATCATCTGCGGCATCGCCTATTCCAGCCGCGACGTCATTCTGACCTGCCGCGACGCCTTCCCCATGACCAGCTTCACCGCTTCCATCGCCGACCCCGACGACATTCTCGGCATGCCCCTTTCCGACGCCCCTTATCGAACTTTTTCCGGCCTCGTCGTCATGCAACGCGGCGACGAAATCTACATCCTCTCCGACGTCGCCGCCTGCAAATCCCCGACCCGCGACCAGCTCATCGAAATCATCCAACAAGCCTACACTGTCGCCCGCATCATCCTCCCCGACGATCCCCGCATCGCCCTCCTCTCTTATTCGTCTTTCGGTAGCGGCGGCAAATCCGACCAAATCGATCTTCTTCGCTCCGTCCTCGACGAATTCTCCGGCAGCGAAATCATCATCGACGGAGAAATGCAACTCGATACCGCCCTAAATCCCGAAATCGCCGCCGCGAAATTCCCCGATTCCCCAGTCGCCGGCCGCGCAAACGTCCTCATCGCCCCCGACCTGAACTCCGGCAATCTCCTCTATAAATCCTTCGAACAAGTCGCTGGCTTCACTATCGCCGGCCCCCTTCTGCAAGGTTTCGATGCCTTCGTCTCCGATCTTTCCCGCGGCAGCACCCCCGAAGACGTCGCTTTCACGATCGAAATGCTCGCCCAAATCATCTCCACCTATCCGCCCCTCGATCTGAGGTAGCTCAATTCCAGATCCGATAAAAGCCCGTGCCAAATTTCGACACGGGCTAATGGGTTTGGATAGTCTTCTGCTTTCAATAAAATGAACTGGGGAAAGTTCATTTTGATTTTGTAATGGTAGCTAAACTGTCAATTACAATATTCATATTTTATACCCCTCTTCTCTTTGCGTTCAATCCATAAGCATTCCCCCTTTCCACTCTACGCTCAGTGCAGAAATTCTTACCTTATAAACGTCAACATAAAAACAGCAACAATAATAAAAAATCAAAGGAGGAGGCAAGAATCCCCACAGCGCATCCAAAAAGCATCATCTACTACCATAAAAGAACATCCCCTTATAATATCAGGGATAGCCCCCATTTTAGCGCACCTCCGCTTTCCCGTCAACCTTCGCCCCAATATCGCATCGTGGCGCAATCGAAAAATCATACGGATCCGCCGCCTCATCCCCTGCCTGAATCTGATAATACGCCGCCGCCCCGACCATCGCCGCATTATCCCCCGCAAACTTCAATTCCGGGAAAAACACCCTCCTAGAAACCCCGTCAGACGCGCGTAGAAGCCGCTCTTGAGCCTTCTCGCGCAAGACCGCATTGGCACTCACCCCTCCCGCTATGACGACGCTACGAGCCTCTGGGTGCTGTTCTAGGGCCATTTCTAACTTCTCGATCAAGATTTCACAAGCAGTTTCCTGAAACGCCGTCGCAAAATCCGCCCGCTGCTCCTCCGTCAATTTCCCCGCGAGCTCATACGACGGCGTACTAATCGGCACCCCAAGCTCCTTTTGCACCGCCCTAAGCACCGCTGTTTTCAGCCCCGAAAACGAAAAGTCCAACCCCTCGACCTTCGGATGCGGTAGCCTATAATTCGGGTGCATTTTATACCACTCCGCTCTAGCAGCATCAGTCGTGCCTATCTTCGGTCTAGTATCATCAGTTACACCCATCTTCAAGCCGGTACCATCGGTTGCGCCTTTCTTCGAATCGGAATTGAGAACATGGGCTGACGACGGAGTTTCTGTGCTTTGAGAAACATTTGACATACCGGGCTCATTAGGACTCTGTTTAGCAAAAGTCAGCGCGGTCACGTCCGCAGAACTTTTGCGGCTCGAAACAGAGTCCTGATGACCTGACGTTTTGTCAACCGTTTCGAAAAGGGCAGAGACTTCGCCGTTAGCGCATTTTGCAATGGACGGCCCCCCTGGATACGGCAATCCCAAAACTTTCGCCACCTTATCAAAACACTCCCCGACCGCATCATCCCGCGTCGTCCCAATAATCTCAAACTGGTTATGCCCCCGCATATAAATAATCTGTGTATGGCCGCCACTCACGACCAACGCCAGCAACGGAAACTCCGGCACCTCCCCGCCCAAAAGGCCATTCTGCGAACTAGATAAGGACGAATCGCCAGCCGATTCGTCATTTAGCCAATTCGCATAAATATGGCTTTTCAAATGATGTACCGCAAAAATCGGCTTCCCCCACAAAATCGCCAGCATCCTCGCCGTCAACGTCCCAATCAACAACGATCCGAGAAGCCCTGGCATATGCGTCACAGCAATACAATCAATATCATCTTTAGTCAACCGAGCCTCCTCGAGCGCCCTATGCACGACCGGCAAAATTGCCTCAAGATGCGATCTCGCCGCGACCTCTGGTATAACTCCGCCATATTCCGCAAAAATGTCAATCTGCGACACCACGACATTACTCAAAATTTTCGCCCCATCCTCAACAACCGCCGCCGCCGTCTCATCACACGAGCTCTCAATCGCCAAAATTTTCATTTATCGCATCCTTTTCCGCCTCATATCCTACTATTATACCATAAATCTCCCATAACTCACCAACCTCCCCAATTTCCCCATCCCATTAAACCTGATTACGGTAACAAATTTATTGTATAACGAGGCAGTTTTGGTAACAGTTTATTTATTGTATATTACGTTCCCGAAATCTCTTGACAAAAACCATAAGCTGTGCTACAATGGAAGTATAAGCCTCAATGAGGCTCGATCTGTAGTGTGCGCAGCGGCGGGATTGAGCTAAGCCGTACAACAGGACCCTTAGGTTATACTGGGATCGATTTAAACTATTACTCATCTACAGCTGCTAACATAGTAAATGCATATTACTTTTTCGTACGAGCCAACTCCTACATCAGCCCCTCGAACAATTATCGCCGCGGAGTCGCCCTTTCTCTCCGCTGCCTAGCTAATTAGAGTATATGTAGCATAGAAATCTTGGGGCGAAGTCAGCTTCGATGTAGTATTTCGATCATCTCGGGACACGCTAGTAGCGAGATTATGCAAGGCAGCGGGAGTAGCGTAGCGAGCCGTACTTAGCGTACGGTGACTGAGCAACGCATCCGCTAATTGCGCGTCCCTCGGCGAAGAGAACGAGCCCTACCCCACCGATTTAGGATCCGCAGTACAAGATACCCCACATACCTCCCCCTACGAATCGGCAAATCCCACGTCCCCGCATAACTCACCAATCCCCCGCCAAACGACCTCTTATATTGCGAAAACCCATACCACGGATGCGCCTTATCCTCCGAAGTCGTAATCCCCCAAAAATCGAAATACTGCTTCCCCGCCGCCTTTGCATCCAAAATCATCTGCACTAAGAGCACCGTCCCCGCCGCCAACTTCCGCTCCCTGTCACTCGCCGCCGCATGCGCATAAAATCGCGTATCCGCATCATCATAAACCAACGCCGCCGCCAAGATTTCCCCCTTAAATTCCGCAACATACAAGGTCGCAAACCCCGCCTCCAGCTGCCCACGCAAATGCTCCTCACTATGCGGATTAAAATGATTACGGTTCCCCACCCCTGTTAATAATCCCGTCAAAATCCCAATCTTCCCCGGATCCTGCGTCATCCACACCTTCAATCCCTTGTTCCTACTACTCCGCCAATATTGCACATTCGACTTCCGCATCCCCTTTAGCAGCTCCTCCTCCGGCTGTGAAAGATCCAAAATCCAAGTATGCGCCGGGTCCAAATCTTTCGACTTTTTCAGCCCATTTTGCTCTAGAAGCCGCCCAAAAGCCCCATTTTCACGCTCAAGGTCGATAGTAGGCTCCAACCGCACAAAAAACGCACCCAACCCTTTAGCGACCTCTCTGAGCGCCCTAAGAGCATTTCTGAAGCTCTCCTCTGTTTCTTCACCATTTTCGCCCATCTCAAGCGTCGGCCCATAGGGACAATAGAGGTAATTCCCCATCGGCGTCTTCTCTACGATCGCCGCAACCTCATACCCTTCTCCTTTCAGCCGAACCACCTTCTTCCCCTGTGACTCCTCATATTTCATCCACCGTTCGGACTGTAAAAAATGCCTCTTCATACCCTTATTATACCATATCCCCTTGCCCAACTTCCCTTTCCCACACTTCCCTTTCTCACACTTCTATTTCCCTAAGTTTCGCTTTCGCCGTACCTTCACCCCCCGATCTTAACTTTCCTCAAACTTTCACCCCCGAATCTACAGTTTCTCCAAACCTTCCCTTTCCTGAACTTCGCATCCTCTATCAACCCTTCGTTTCTAGCTCATTTCTCAGACAACGAAGCTACTCCAATTTTACCCCAATTAGCCAGGCAGCGGAGAGGAAAGCCGTACCACCGACCGCTGCCGCCTGACGGGTTGACGTCACTACCATCGAAGGCGAGGACGTAAGCATAAACGCCATTAGAATGCGGCCAAGAAGACCAGCCACAGCCATTGATGCCAGAGCTCCTCAGCTTACCGCCCCTGATATTGACGTTGCCGCTGCGCACAAAGTAAAGAGGTGCTTCGGCAATATTATAATTAAGCTTAATTCCCTTCCCTATCTCTAGAAGCCTCCGAAATCCTCTTCGACAAAAATTCTATCTCCCAAACAAATTCCAACGCAAAAAACGCCCAAGAATAGACGTCGATCAAAAACAACAGTTTTCCATAAAAAGTGCGTGAAAAAACTTGACGTAAATACCGAATTGTTCTACAAATACAATCCCACCACGACTCTCAAATTCCATACACCGACCCGCTCCAACCTTCGTTGGTGATCGTTATCTCTATTATATCTGGGGTCATCCACAAAAGCAAGAGCTTTTTTCAACTTTTTTTAAAAAATTCACCCCTATAAAGCCCATTTTTGCCTCAAAATATCTGGGGGAAAATCCCTCGCTTTTCTCGCAATATATCTGGGGTTTTTCGGGCTCATCCGGAAGATTTACCTAAGCAAATTTAAAATAGCCATTGCCTTGTCCCGATCCATCTGGGGAATCAATCACCCAATACCTTACAACATTTAGTAAATGTTCAAAACATAAGCCCAAGAGGGAATGATACAAACCCCACACCAGTCCAAAAGGGACTAATACAAGCCCCACACCAGCCCAAAATTGCACAAAATTATCCAAAACGTCTATCTTAGCCCGAATGACCGTGAATCCTTATTCCGCCCACACAACAGGGAACTACGAAACTTAAATCCTCGTACACAACGTCAGCGAACTTCATATCTCCGAAACAGGGGATCATGCCAAATCCCCGAAGATAAACACAACCTCCTAGGATTAACCAACAGGGAACTAACCCCTGCGCAGCGGCTACATTCACGCTAACCTCGGCAAATTATGGGACTCTGGTTTCAATGGCTATGGCTGGTCATCTTGGACGCATTCTACCAACATCCGCGCCTACTACCTCGGTTTCGATAGCGATAGCGTCAACCCGTCTGGAGGTTATAACGATCGCTGGTTTGGCTTTCCTCTCCGCTGCCTAGCTAATTAGAGTATATGTAGCATGGATAAGTTAAAGCTTGTTCTTTCTTTGCCTAGATTACTTTTTCTCAAGGCGCGTCCGCGACGCCCGTCGTTACGGGGTCGCGGCGCTCGTCCTCGCCGTAGCTCCGGATCCTTTCGCAAAAGTAATCTAGGCATAAAGCACCTTTAACTCTTCCAAATTGTTTTTGTGCGCAGCGGCAACGTCAATATCAGGGGCGGTAAGCTGAGGAGCTCTGGCATCAATGGCTGTGGCTGGTCTTCTTGGCCGCATTCTAATGGCGTTTATGCTTACGTCCTCGCCTTCGATGGTAGTGACGTCAACCCGTCAGGCGGCAGCGGTCGGTGGTACGGCTTTCCTCTCCGCTGCCTGGCTAATTAGAGTATATGTAGCGAAAAAATCCAAGGATCAAATTTTAATGATCAAGCTTTGTGCGCAGCGGTAGTACCTATATGGACAGTGGCAATACCGGGAATCTCGGAGCTGTTGGCCACTTCTGGTCTTCGCGGAGCGACGATAAGGATACTCGAGCCTATTATCTCGGAGCACATACGCTAACGTTACCGTCTGATCGCAATGTTTTTCGTTGGCGTGGCTTTCCTCTCCGCTGCCTGGCTAATTAGAGTATATGTAACAAGAAGCCGCTCCTAGCATAGTCCGGAAACAAGGTTTATGGTGCTTTAGTAACTGCGGTTCGGTTGACTATAAAAAACTACTAGTTACCCTAGTAGTTTTTCGCAAACCAGAGACTCAATTGCAGGTCAACCGAACCGCAGTTCCTAAAGCACGCTAAGAATGACTTGCTTCCAGACCATGTTTAAATAACTTCTAGCTCCCCCCTCAACCTCCTCACAACCTCCTCTTTCTCCCGAATCCCATCCCGCGTCTGTTTAACCAACTCCGCCGGCGCCTTATCGACATAATTCGGATTCATCAACCGCGCATTTAGCGCATCAAGTTCTCGCCCGACCGCCAAAACTCGCTCCTCAAGCCGATCGCGATATTTCTTCACGACCTCAGCCGGCACATCGAGATAAACCTCATGGTTTGCCAAAGCCAACCGAATCCCCCGCGGCTGCCCCTCGACGCTCATCACCGTCGGCACTTTCGCCAACGCCATAATTAGCATCTGATTATCGTCAACTATCGCATCTTCACCATACAACACCCCATAACGCTTGCCCTTAGAAGCCTCCAGGAGCTCCTGTGAGACCCTTCTGACTTCCAAGACGACTTCCATCAAGGTCTCGAAATTCACCGCGCTAATTTGGTCAAATTTTAGGCGTGAGGGCCATTTCTGGACGATCAAAAGCCCATTCGTCCAGCTCAAACTCTGCCAAATCGCCTCCGTCACAAACGGCGCGAAAGGATGCAACATCTTCAAAATCATCTCAAGCGTCACCTTAAGCAGCGGCACATTCTTATAAATCTTCTGACTTTCGATGAACCAATCCGCATATTTATCCCAAATTGTCGTCGTCAAAACCTCGACCGCCTCCGAAAATCGATAATCTTTCATACAATCCTCGACTTTTTCCCGACACGCCGTCAGCTCCCGACAAATCCAATCTTCGCCCATATTATCCGTCGAATATGGCAATTCCACCCCTGACATCACCGCCCCAACATTCACAATTTCCGCATCCATTTCCGCCTCTGCCATCTCGACCGCGACCATACTTCCGCTCTGGCTTTCGTCGACCATTCCTTGGATAAACCTTGCCAAATTCCAAAGTTTATTACACAAATTCCGCCCCGCAACCACCGAATTCTCCGAAAACGCCTGGTTCATCCCCGCACTCCTCCCGCGCAAAATCCCCAGCCGAAACGCATCCGATCCATATTTCGTGACCAACTCGATCGGATTAATCACATTACCCTTCGACTTCGACATCTTTTTCCCATGTTCGTCAAGTACCAGACCATGTAAATACACTTCCCGAAAGGGAACTTCGCCCGTAACATACACCCCCATCATAATCATCCGCGCCACCCACGCGAAAAGAATATCGCCCGCCGTTTCCATCACACTCAACGGATAATACGGATTCTCCCGCCCTTCTGCCCAATCAGTGCACACTATCGGCCAATGCGAACTCGAAAACCACGTATCAAACGTATCCTCATCCCGCACATACTTCACTCCTCCGACCTCAATCTCCCGAAGCTCCGTCCGCGTATCAAAAATCCACTCCGGCGCACTCTCCGTCTCTGTCTGCCTGAAAGCCGGAATCGGTATCCCCCAAGGAATCTGCCGACTAATATTCCAATCCTTCAAATTCTTCAAATAATCAATCAAAACCTTCTTTTTATTTGCCGGATAGAACTTAATTTCTCCCTTATCGAGATGTTTCACCGCCGCATCCGCCAATTTCTTCACATCGACAAACCACTGCGCCTTCAACATCGGCTCAATCACCGCCCCACATTTATAACAATGTGCCACCGCGTGCGAAATCTCTTTCTCTCCCCTCAGGAGACCCTCCTTCTCCAAATCCTCCAAAACCTTCTTCCGACATTCCTCCGTCGAAAGCCCCGCATATTCCGCCCCCGCCGTCTCTAGCATCCGCCCGTCTTCCCCAATAACCTGCAATCGCTCGAGATTATGCCTCTCCCCGACCTCAAAATCATCAAAATCATGCGCCGGCGTAATCTTCACCGCCCCCGTCCCATATTCCATATCCGCATGTTCATCCGCAATAATCGGAATCAGCCTCTCCGTCAGTGGCAGCTTGACCAACCCCCCAATCAAATCTTGATACCGCTCATCCTTCGGATTCACCGCGACCGCCATATCCCCAAAAATCGTTTCCGGCCGCGTCGTACTCACGACAATCTCCCGCTTCGTAAAATCTGACGCCGAATCAATCATATCCTCCGGCACACTCGCGATTTCATATCCGATTTCCCAAAGATGGCCTTTTTCCTCCTCATGCTCGACCTCAATATCCGCAAACGCCGTCTGATGCTTCGGACAAAAATTCACCAATTTCTCCCCCCGATAAATCATCCCATCATTCCACATTTTCTCAAACGTCGCATAAACTCTCGCAACCACATTCTCATCCAGCGTAAAAGTCAAATCATTCCACGCACAGCTCGCCCCGAGCGCCCTGACCTGCAGCTCCATATTCCCGCGCTGCTCCTCGACAAACTTCCACACTTGCGCATAAAGTTCATTCCGCGAATACTCAAATCGCGTATGCCCCTGTTTTTCCAGCATTCGCTCATAAACCACCCAAGTCTCAAACCCCGCATGATCCGCCCCCGGAATATACCAAGTCGACTTCCCCCTGAGCCGATAATATCGCGCCAGGGAATCTTCGATCGCAATCGTCAACCCATGTCCAATATGCAAATTTCCATTCGCATTCGGTGGCGGCATCACCAGCGCATAACAATCCTGCGTCTCCGCCTCGCTCGATTCCGCGACTATTTTCCGCGGCTGAAAAACGCCCGTCTTTTCCCATTCCGCATAAATCTGCGGCTCAAACTCCCCCGGTTCATAACTTTTCGTGAACTTCATCGTAACTCCCTAACTCCATCTTATTCACTTTATTATACCATGCCTCCCGCTACTTGCCTAATCCTCCTCTCCTGCCGAGAAACCGCCGAGAAATAATGTCTACTTTGCGCTCATTTCCGAAATTCCCGCTTTTGAAAAACAAAATTCCTATGCTACACTATATATTACATGGATCAAGATTACGACGACACTTTCGAAAAATTCCCCGGAGACAAAAACGACGAGATCGATCCCGCAGCTGCCGCAAAAGCCGCCGAATGGGAAATGGCCATGGAAGACGCCCCAGCTTTCGCTGGCGAATGGGGCTATGGCGAAACCTACGAAAATCCTGACGCTCCCGAATCTTCGCCCTCTTCCGACGCGGCATCGCTTACCGATTACGGACTCGACACCGCGAGCCGCATTTACGGCCTAAACACCGTCCTCGACGCGATTTTAGAAACCGACGAAACCGCTTCCGACGCCGAAAACCCAATGTCCGTCATCGATTATTTGACCAGCAGCAACGCCTCCCCGACCCTCTCCTATCTCCTCGAGCGCATCAGCCAGACCTCCGCCGAAGACGATCTCGAAGATCTCGCCGAGGAACTCATCCAAGATCTCCCCGAGACTCCCGACGACACTGATAGCCCCGAAAGCCCTCGCGACTTTAGCGGTCCCGATAGTCTCGATGACCTTAGCGGCTCTGATTCTGCGGAAAATCCCCATTTTCCCTCTTGACAATAAGCATAACCTGTGCTAATATGGAAGCATGGCCGAGCAATCGCTCGAAGTGTAATTCTTTTGGTCAAAACCAAAACAACTATAAACTTTAATTTCGCCGCCACTTAGCGACAAATTAACCTCGAAAGGAGCGCCCATGCCGGAAATTATCAAATATCTTTCAAACGAGAATTCTCGCGATCGCGATCCTTACGACGGACTTTCGCCTGATGCCGATGCTTCGAACAACGAATTCGAAAAAAATCCCGACGACAGCGTCGACATCACCGCGCCTTACGACGACGCCAAAGCGCAGTCCATCGAACAAAATTTATAAAAATTTCACAAACAAACAAAATCTAAATAAACATAAACAGGAAAATAAAAACCATGAACGAAACCACACCAAACTCCACTCCCGAATCTAATTCCGCTAACGCTTGGGACGAGCTCGCTGCTTACGCTGAGGGCATTAACGCCTCCGGCTCAGTTGAGCCAGCCCCAGCTCCCGATCCCGAACCGTCCGTCCCGACTTCCGAATCATCCGCCGAAAATCCCGAACCAACCCCGACAGCCTTTCCCGAACCTACCCCAACAACGACCCCAGAATCACCAATCGCAGCCACGGAAACTCCAGAATCGCCAGCCCCAGCCGAAACCGCCCAAGCCCCCGAAATCGCCCGCTCAAACGCCGAAGAAACCCGCCTCGCCGGGAACTTCCTCGATGATTTTCTCAGTCGCTACGAAAAGACTACTGACCCCGCAGAACAGGGAAAACTCCGTCAATATATCGACATTTCCCAGCGTTTCTTCAGCGAAGTTTCCGATCCCGAAAACCAAAGCTCCGTCGACCAAATTTTTGACAAAATCACCGATCAATATAATCGCTCCGCCGATCTCTACTTACGCTTGCATCGCGACCAAGGCGCTAACGAATATCACCAACGCGCACTCGCCGTGCAAGAAATTCGACCTCGCTACGAAAATTTCACCCGCCAAAATAGCCTCACCCCCGCGGCGAAATCCGAATCTCCCGCCCCTTCCGCGCCAGAATCCGTAACCGACCAAAATCCCGCCGAATCCCCTAGCGCCGCTTCCGCCGAAACCCCAACCGTAGAAACGCCGAACACCCCCGCGACCGAACCAGCGCCCCAACCCACCGAAACCCCAGCAGAATCGCCCGCCGAAACTCCAGCGGAAACCGCAAAACCCGATAGCCTGAACGCCAACTGGCTTATTTAACCCACTCCGGAAGTCTCTCAGGCATTAATCAAAGCTCAAACTGGCTCATCGATCCCACCTGAAGCACGAGCATAATCCCAAGGCAGCGCACCGTCGCTGCCTTCATTTTCCCGAACCTCCCATCCTAAACCCCTACGCATCATTCCCCGAACTCTAAATTCTAAATCGTTATGCATCATTTTCCCAAACTTTGAACTCAAAATCCATACGCATTTTGTGCGCAGCGGCGATATCGATTTGTCAAAAGCAAGCTTCCAATACGCCGGCAATCTCGGTCACATTTGGTCAATGACCGCTTATACTAATATGAACAATGCCCACACTGTCTATTTCAACGAAGACTCAGTCAGCTCTTCCAACCGTTATTACCGCTGGTCAACCTTTCCTCTCCGCTGCCTGGCTAATTAGAGTATATGTAGCATGAAGAAGTTAAAG
>CAZODR010000008.1:0-31909 GCA_964578645.1 uncultured Candidatus Saccharibacteria bacterium
CAGTACCTAGCTAGGTACTGGACATTTTATAAAATGTCCATGCTCTTGTAATAGTTGATCAGAGCGTTGGCTGTAGAAATTCCAATTTCCGTGTAAGGAAAATGGAACGAACGACCTTCATCGACCAGGATGAGCTCGAAAGAATTATCAAATTTTTCCAGCTCGAACCCGCTCGAAAGATTACTCTGAAGTATCTCCCAGACCTCGACCAAATCTTCGTCTTCGTCATTCTCGGAGCTGTTCGCATTCTCCAGCCGCTCGCGGTTCCAACCCGCTTCCATTGCCTCCTGAATCCAGACTTCTTCCAGCCCGCCTGCGCTGTCGAGAGAAGCGCCCGCCAGCTTTTCCGCCAGCATGACAACTTTCCCCTCGTGTGCGAGCCTGATAAGCGTCGTCGCTCTAGCACCCGCCATTAGTACCCCTCCTTTCTGCCTTCTTGTGCGCGGCATAAATTTCCTCATCCGCTTCAATGAACTGCTTTAAGGCATCCATTTCCTCTGGTAACTTAAACAACCATTGATTGTAGCTGTGGTGATGAAAAGGCATCGCCGCGTTATTGCGTGTGAAATACATTTTCCCTTTCGGGTCGCGCTCATATGAGCGTTTGTATTTCGCCACGACTCCACTAGTGTCCTCATCCAGACTAACCGAGCTCCCCATTGCCTCAGCCCTGTGCATCAGCTGTTGACAAAGTGTCTGCTCTGAAGCTGACAGAGAATCGAAGGGATCGTCCGATGCTATTGGTCGATTATTGACCGCAGCCTTGCTCGGCGATACCGGTTCCCTACAAGCGGCCACCAGCTCTGCGACTCTTTGCTCGAGCTCCGTCAGCCGTGTTTCCAGCTCCGGATTCTCCGCGTGCGTATCTGCGCCCCTCCCAGCGCCTTCGCGTCGCTCGCGCGCCTCTCGGCGCCGCAGCTCGAAGTCCAGCATTTTATTGACCCCAGCGAGGTGTTCTCCCCGCATGAGAATCAAGTCCGATGCAAAGCCGTCAGCGTCAACAAACTGGATCTTCGCGCCGTCCGTGTCCATGAACAGCGTAAAGCCCAACTTTTCAACTAAGTCCTGCGCCCTAACAAGCTCATAGCGCACGATCTCGTCGATACTCAGCTCCGCAATTTTCTGCTGATCTAAATATATCATAGAAAATCCCCCTTTCAATTCTACATCATCCAGAAACAAGCCCTAATCATTACGCAAAGGACTATGGTTCATGAGTTTTAACCCACGCCCATACTTCCATTGTAACACACATACGCGAAAAAATCAATAGTTCTGCCAGATTCTTCGCATTTTTCATCCAAAGACGCTTTTCGCATCGTTGACAGCGCCAACTTCTTGCGCTATAATACGAAAATATTAACTTAATATTCATGCTCTAAAAACTCATCGACGATCCGTCTAGCGACCATCTGAGGTTATAGAGCGGGAAGGGAAATATGACTGAAGCCAAAAAGGGCGAAGGCCTGAAAATTCGCATCCGCCTCAAGGCCTATGACCACCGCGTCATCGACCAGAGTGCGAAACAAATCGTTGACACTGCCGTGCGCACTGGCGCGACCGTCTCTGGCCCCGTGCCTCTGCCGACGAAGCATAGCACTTTCACGGTCGTGAAATCGCCACACGTCTACAAAACCGGCGGCGAAGCCTTCGAAATGAAGGTGCATAAGCGCCTGATCGACATTTCCAACGCGACTCCGAAGACGATCGATTCCTTGCAGAATCTTTCGCTCCCAGCCGGCGTCGATGCCGAGATCAAAATGTAAGAATAGCCGAGTTCGCTATTCCAAAACCCGAAAAAATCCCCTCGCGTCCTGCGAGGGGCAGGGTTTTGTTTTGTAATTTGCGCTGTTTAGCGCTCGCGGGATTGCTAACTAAAGTTCTAAAAAGCAGATACCTTAAACCTAAAGCTGACCGAGCCGCAACTGTCCTTTGTCCCTGGTAATCGCCCGTCGAGCTTGTCAACTCCGACCGCGACGCCTTTTCCCCAGAACAGTAAGTCCTCTCCGTCCAGCTTTTTGCCGTTCACCTTGCCCGGTGAACTAATCTTCGCGCTGCCCTCAACATAGTTCAGCCGCAGATTCTGCTGCGCCTTTAGAGTTATGATATTTTGCTTCTCGTCGGCATTCCTCGCCGACATTCCGCCATAAGCCAAATCCTCCGATCCAGCATAAACCACCTCCGGCAGAAAAGCATAAACCTTCGCACTATAAATATATAAGTGCCTCTCCAGCTCGCAGTAATTCGCGAACTTAATCGTCACCTTATATTCATGGCCGCTGGTTAGCGTCATGCTACTCTTGGTACTTTTTCCGTTTTTTAAGTCCTTGATACTAAAAAACTTCTTTTGCGCACAGTTGAACCTCACGGCATACGGCCGCGTATCCTTCGCCGCCTCTGCTGCCGAGTTCTGTACCGGTGCGCTCACCACTGTCCCGCCGACCAGTATCGCCATTACCAGAGCAATAATCTTCGTCGGCAATTTTCTCAAAATCTGCATAAATCAACCCCCTTTGATTTTTTGGAAAAACTATTTTGACTTTTTAACTCTTAACCCGCTAGAGATAACAATACCCTATATTATCATTGTATCACGCTTATGTAAAAAAGTCAATAGAAAAATCAATTTTTGGTCCTTTTGCCCAGGAAACGAACTTTACCTTTCCATAAATTATCGTTCGAAGTGTGATATAATAGACGTATGACAGGGGTAATGAGGTTTAAAAAACGTTTTTATTTCGTCACCGCGAGATATTTTCGTTTTTTTGCGAATTTCGCCCTGAAACGTTGGTCGCCGCGGATTATCGCGCTTACCGGATCTGCGGGAAAGACGACCATGCTCCATCTCGTCGAATTCGAGCTCGGCGACCGTGCGCATTATTCCCATGATGCGAATTCGGCTTTTGGTATTGCCTTCGATCTCCTCGGTATGGATGGTGTCCGCGGCTCGCGCTGGCGCTGGCTGAAACTGTTTTTGCTTGCGCCGATCCGTGCCTGTTATTATCGGCGTACGGGAGAGTTTTATGTCGTCGAGATTGACGGCGAGCGCCCGCGCGAGACGGAGTTGTTGGCATCCTGGTTGCGACCGGAGGTGACGCTTTGGGTTTCTTTTGGCCGTAGCCATGCTGTCCAGTTCGAATCCGAAGTGCAGGCGGGTAAGTTTAAGACTCTTGACGAAGCCATTGCGCATGAGTTCGCGCGCTTGCCAGAATATACGACTGGTGAGGTCTATATTGACGGCGACAGCGAAATTATGGTCAAGGCGACTGCCGGGATTAAAGCCAAAGTCGTGCGTTTTAGCCAAAAATCCTTGAAACGCTATAATGTTTATCCGACGCGCACCGATTTCATTTTCGATAGCGGCTCTTTCCACTTTTCCCAGCCCCAGCCGCGCGATCTCGCGATTCAGCTTCTCATGCTTGAGCATTTAGTGAATTATCTGAAGATTCCGCTTCGGACCGATTTTTCCAGCATGCCGGTCCCGCCGGGGCGCAGCTCGTTCTTCCGCGGGAAAAACGGTCTCAAAATTATCGATAGCAGTTACAATGCCCACCTGATTAGCATGCAAAGTATTCTCGAGATGGTGAAAAGTCTCCATACGGGGCATAAGTGGCTGGTGATCGGCGATATTGTCGATCAGGGGTCGATCGAAAGCGAGGAGCATCGTAAATTGGGCGATTTGATTGCTGCGGCTGAGCCCGAGATGGTTATTCTCGTCGGACGGCGGACGAAGGAATACACCGCTCCGCGTCTAAAAGAGCTCGGGGTCGATACGCGCACAACTCTCGATCCGCATAAAGCTTTGAAATTCATCGAAGAAAATACTAGCGGCGAAGAAACCTTGATCTTTAAAGGTAGCCAGTATTTAGAATGGATCATTGAGCAATTGCTGGAAAATCCCGAAGATGCCGCTCTTCTGCCGCGCCGCGAAAAAGCTGCCGTGAAACGTCGCGAGAAACGGGGGCTGAACTGATGGCTGGAAAACCCAAATTATATATTATTCATGGTTGGACTTATACTACTGCGCCCTGGACGAAGACGCTTGAGATTCTCAAAAAACGTGGCATTGACGTTGAAATGTTGCATGTTCCGGGGTTGACCTCGCCCTCGAAAAAGGTTTGGACAATTGCGGAATATGTGAAATGGGCCGATCGTAATCTTCCCGACGGCGCGACAGCCTTAGGCCATAGTAACGGCGGGCGAATTCTGCTCAACCTTTGCGTCGAAAAGCCCGAAAAGCTCAAACATCTCATTTTGCTCGATGCTGCCGGGGTTTATGAGGCTTCGAGCAAACGCGATCTTGTGCGCTCGCTCTCGAAAAAGTTTGGGTTTTTGAAAAAAATCCCTGGAGTGACGCAGGTTTGGCATAAGCTTACTGGGACGAGTGACTATGCCCGAGCGCCCGAAAATATGAAAAAAACTTTGTCAAACATGCTCGAATCGGACAAGGCGCTCCAGCTTAACCAGGTCAAGACTCCGACTTCGATCCTTTGGGGAGCAATGGACACAGTGACGCCGCCACGTCAGGCGGAGGTGATGCACGAAAAAATTGCTGGAAGCACGCTGGAAATTCATGACGGTTGGACCCATGCGCCATATATTTCTCATCCTAAGGAATTAGCAGAAGCCATTTCCAAAGTTCTAAAAAATCCGCCCCGACGATCTGATGTTGAAGTCGATGCGGCGGCGCGGTCGGCGGCGCTCGCCTTGAAACGCGCGCCTGAGCACAAGCTACAGTCGAAGGAAAACAATCCGCTCACGCCCGATCTCGCGACGAATCTGGTTTTGCGCAGTGGCGATAGTAAACTAACTCGGAGTATGGTGGCGAGCGACGCCGAGGCCGCCGCCGTGAAATATCATCCGAAACGCCTGCCGCGAGTCGTGAAGTCTACCGATGCCAGTCGTAATTCCGCTTCGCTGGCTCTGAGACGTTCGCGGGCTGATGACGCGTCGGACAAAAGCAAGGGGAGCTTACTGGCGGAGCTAGATCAGAAATCTGCCGAAAAGGTCGATTTTGTTCCGACTGCGATTGATGAGACCGATCGGGAGACTATGAATGTGCGAGCGCAGAGGGAGACCAAGACGAAAACTCCGTCTAAGCCCAGCGTCGACGAAATGTTGGCGAAGGCCATTACTTCTGGCTCGGTTCCGAAGCCGAAGCGTGGCCCAAAACTAGGTAAGCGCAGTCGGAAAAAGCCCGTGAAGGCTAGCGGACGCAGCGATAAGAATTCAGTGGCGAATCATAGCGGCGCTGAGAAGACGCCTAAAACCTCGACGGGGAAAAAGCCATGATTTTTCTCGGTCAAGCTTCGAACTATTCTTTCCGGCGGGCGCTGAGACAGCTTTTTGCCTCTGGAAGTTCCATGGATGAAGAAGCTCTGAAGAATGATCTCTGTGCGCGCTACGGAGGTAGGGCGGCCTATCTCTATGAAACTGGGCGCTCTGCCCTTTCTGCTGCCATTGCGGCTTTTGTGCCTGATGGCGGCGAAGTTATCGTCCCGGGGCTGACTTGTATCGCGGTCGTGCGTGCAGTGCGCGCCGCCGATTGTCGGGAATGCTATGTTGACATTTCTCGGAAAACTCTACAATATGATTTTGACGATTTGGAACGTAAGTTGAAGCAGCATCCGCGCGCGAAGGCTATTATCGTCCAAAATACTTTGGGCATAACCATTGATATGGAGCGGTTAGAGAAAATTGCCCAACAGCATAAATTAACTATCATTGAAGATTTGGCGCATTCGGCGGGACGTTTCTATCCGGATGGGCGCGAAGTTGGCTCTGTGGGGGCGGCGACAGCTTTGTCTTTCGGAAAGGGAAAGGCGATTGATACAATTTCCGGCGGAGCTCTAGTTTTGCGCCAACCTCCAGCGAAAGCCGTCGCCGCCCCCGAGACAACTCCGCGCCCGGCGGTTCGCTGGCGCGCTCGGTGGTACCCGGTGCTTGGCTGGATTATGCGCGCGAGCTGGCATGTCAGGCTGAACAAGATTTTTACGGGGATTTTTCTCAAGCTGAAGTGGATTGAGCGATCCGCGGACGCGGAGCTAGACTTAAAGGTTAAGCTTTGCCCTTGGCAGGCGAAACTGGCGCGAGAACAACTCAAATCTCTGTCGAGAACGCCTTTGCGTGAGCATGAGCTTTTAGTAGGGCGCGCGCAGTTTTTGGCCGCCGCGCGCGAAAAAGGCTACATTCTCGACGAGATTTGGTATGATGCGCCCGTTTCGCCTGCCCGGTATGCCGCTGAGGCTGATTTCCCTGAAAAAGATTGCCCGGAAACCGTGAAAGTGGCTTCGGAGATTATTAATTTGCCGACTTGGTATTCGGAGGACAAGCTCGCGCCGGTCCGCGCCTTGGTGCGGCAGTATAGGGAAGCTGGAGGGAATGATGAGTGAGACGAAAGCGGATGACAAGTTAGCGCTAAAAGCGAAGTTTGCTAAGGACTGGGCAGAAGTCCAGGCTACGCATCCCGAAGCCAATTTTCTGCAATCGCCGGCTTGGGGTGTCATGAATCAACTCATCAGCCATCGCGTCATAATCGAGAAGTTTCCGAATCATGGCTGGTGTCTCATGATTGTAAAAGCCGCAAAGCGCGGGCGATACCTCGAGGTCCCGGGAGGGCCGCTGATTGATTGGCAAGATTCCGCGCTCGTCGCTCAGGTTTTCGCTAGACTGCGTGCGGTCGCGAAGCGTGAGAAGTGCGTTTTTGTGCGCTTGCGCCCGCAGCTGCTAAAGTCTAGCGAAAACCTGGCGCTCCTCGCGCATCAAAGCGCGGAGCTGGCGCCGATGCATCTCCACGCTGAGCATACTGTGATTATTGATCTCTCTCGGTCGGAGAAAGAGTTGCTCGGAGCGATGCGGCGCCAGACTCGATATGAAGTCCGGCGCGCGGCGAAGTTGGGCCTAGAAGTCGAGTGGGGGACGGACGCAGAATTATACCGCGAATTCCAAAAGGTCCAAGCGGCGACCGCCGCGCGCCAACACTTTGTGCCACCCGGGCTGAAAACCCTCCTGGCCGAACGCGAGGCGTTCGGCCAGGAGGCGCGGATTTATTGCGCCAAAACTCCCGCGGGCGAGCGCATCGCCTATGGTTTGATCCTGATTGATGGCCGCGAAGCCGAATATTTCGAGGCGGCCTCGACCGATCTGAATCGTAAACTCCCCGGATCCTATGCGCTCCAGTGGCAAGTCATGCGCGATCTCAAAGCCCTGGGGGTCGAAAAATACAATCTCTGGGGGATTGCTCCGCCGGGCGAAAAAAATCACCGTTATTCCGGCGTCACGACCTTTAAGACTGGTTTTGGCGGCGAAATTGTCGAATTTGTCCCCGCGCATGATATCGTCATTAGTCATTCGCGCTATCTGCTCGACCTCGCTGTTGAGAAAGCCCGCAAGAAAAAACGTCACCTATAATACCATTATAGCACACATTATTAAAAAAGTCAATAGGAAAGAGCCAAAAATGAAGATTATTGATGCCAAAAACCGCCAAGAATGGGATGATTTCGTCACTAGTCATCCCGAAGCCAACTTTCTCCAATCTTGGGATTTTTATGAATTTTATCGCAGTCGCGGCAACGAAGTCGTCCGGCGCCTCGCCATCGAGGAAACAAATCGCAAGGTAGCGAAAGAGAATGATTTGCCAGGCAAACGTCGTGTGCTCGGCGCCTATGCTGGTGTCGTCGAGAAGGCGAAGCGCGGCCGGCATCTTGCGATTGCTGGCGGCCCGATTCTTGATTGGGGGAAGCTTGACCTCGTCGAAGCTATGTTTCATGATATGGCCGAGCAGGGAAAGCTGCATCATTGCGCCTTCGTGCGCGTCCGCCCGCAGCTCGAGCGTAGCGCCGAGAGCCTCGAGCTCATGCACCACCTCGGTGCGGTCCCAGCGCCAATGTATTTGTCGGTCGAGTTCGCCGGACTCCTAGATCTCGAAAAGGACGAAGACGAGATTTTGAAGGGAATGCGTCAGCGTTTGCGCCGCGCTTTGCGCAAAGCTGAGAAAAATGATATTCAAGTTGAAACTAGCCGCGATCCGAAGGATATTCACGAATTCTATGAAATCCAAATGCAGACCGCGGGGCGGCATGGCTTCGTTGCTTTTTCGGAAGATTTTCTGACGAAACAATTTACAGCCTTCGCGAAACATGACGAAGCAGTGTTGTATACGGCGAAATACCAGGGCGAAATACTTGCGCAAAATTTCATGATATTTTATGGCAATGAAGCTTCGTATCATTACGGCGTCAGCTCTGAGCTCGGGACGAAGCTTTCCGGCGCGCCTCTGCTGCATTTACAGGCGATGCGCGATGCGCGCGCTCGCGGAATTAAACGTTACAACTTCTGGGGAATTGTCGGCGAAGACGAGACCTGGCACCGTTTCTATGGCGTTTCCCAATTCAAGCGTGGGTTTGGCGTCGAAGAGCTGAAATATGTCCCCGCGCACGATCTCGTCTTGCAGCCTCTGCGCTACCAAGTTACGAAACTAATCGAGCGCGCCCGCAAGAAAAAACGCCACGTCTAGGCCGCGACGCGCGTGAGGCGGTAGTAGCTAGGCTCATTCGGGTCTGCGGTATATGAAAAACCGCCCCCGAAGGGGCGGTGCGAGCGTAATCCAGCCTTCTGTCGTAATCGATATGAAACATGCGTTACTCAGCCTTCTACCGCAACCAATATAAAACACGCGTTACTTAGCCTTCTACTATAACTACTATGAAACCTACCAGCTCTCTGGCCGGCTATCATCCATTCTGCAGCTTACAAACATTGCCCGCCAAAGCTTCCTGGAACATCTGCTCCTCCTCTTCGCGAGCCAGAAGCTCATGAAAATCCCATACTTTCTGGACAGTTCCCCCAGGAAAGCAATCCTCTTCATCGCGCTGCCAGAATTGCGGAAGCTGCACCTTCCCAAAGCTCTTTACCCGATAGAATACATCATCCTCGCGGGTAATCTGCCTGTTGCGCTCAAAATCAACCTTGTGCGCCTTCATGCGTTCCATGAAATACCGTGTTGTATTCAGGCCATTAGGGTTGAAACAGTTCCGTTTCTTGGTCGTGACGCAGAACATCACCTCTCCAAACGGCGTCAGCAGCGACGTCGGCACTCCGTCATTGCAAGCCAGGACTAGTGCCCCAGTGGTCTGAAAATCCGGCGTCAGCGAAATTCGCTCTCGCCGTGGCACTAGCGGTGCATTTGGGTCAACTTTGTTATTAAAAACAAAATGCAGTATCTGTTGCTTGTGACCCTCAGCCTCGCCGATCTCTGCAATTTCTTTGGAAATTACGCTGACCAGCCCGATAATTCTCAGCCACAAATCATGGTCAAAAATATCTCCAGTGTCAGCAAAGCTCTCCCGAAAATCATATGGACATCCGAGATACATTTCGCATCCCCGATTCCGCATCGCCGCCAGCACGACCGTCGCTACTAGGTGCTCGACCTCAGGTGTAGCTTCCGGGAAGCAAATCCGAATCGCTTCATGCTCCTCGACGTTGTTCTGGCTATCAATCGCGCAAACTAAGCGATATAACTTCGTAGCTTCTTCATTTGCCATGCGCCTCAGCTGATTCATCACGCCGTTTACCAGCATCGTCGATGCCTGGACATGTGTTTTCAGCACAGCTACCTCTGGCAGGTGCGCAACCATCAGTTCCTCAATTTCTTTTCTCGTTACCATAAATGAACCCCCTTTTCTGAAATCTGGACAGATTTATATCGTCCAATCTGCCCCCCATCAGGTTGGACGATATAATCGCTCACTCTTAAAGTTCCTTGACGTTGGCTCCGGCTTTCTAGGGCCCAGTAAGCCCTATTAGCCGCCCAAAACCAACCCCATACTTCCATTGTAGCACACTTCGGCGAAAATGTCAAGTAAAATCGCAATTTTCGCCAAAATTCGCCCTTTCTCGCCGAATAACTTGACGGATAGCTCCTAGGCTGTGCTATAATAAGGAAAATTGGAGGTAATTAACTATGTCTCATATCAAACGTAAATATATTGACAGCCATTGGTTGGTCTTTGTCTTTCAGGGTGCAATTGCGTTGCTTTTTGGATGTTTCACGCTTTTCACCGGTGGCAGCACGTCCAAATCCTTGATTCCGATCGTGGGGATTTTTCTTCTCGCGCTCGCCCTGGTCGAATTCGCGAATTCCGTCTACCGGAGTTATAATCGTCATGGCTGGGTGGTTTCGACTGCTGTGGCGGTTTTTGACGCTGCGTTCGGCCTGGCCATGCTCTTCCTGACTAACGAAGGTATGGCTTGGCATCTCGTCGCGATGTCGATCTATACTCTCGCTCGGGGTATTTTCGAAATCGTCATTGCTTTGCGTACGACCGTCGACCCGACCGACCGCTTCATCTGGGGGCTTTGCGGGCTCTGTGGGATTGTTTTCGGGATTGCGATTTTTAATTCTGGCCACCTCGCGAACATTGATTTCTTGCGCTTTTTCGGAGCTTATATGATGATTCTCGGCGTTTCCAGCCTGATTTATAGCGCTCATAACCGCGAGCAACAACGCGAAGACCGTGAAGCTCGCGCCGAAAGTGCCAAGGCCCGCCTAAAGGCCAAGTCCTCGAAGACTAGCGCGAATTCGTAGAGTATGTTATTATAAAGCAATGAAGGAGAATATTATGAAATATCGCACCCCAACTAAGGCGATTGTGACCGATGCCGGTTTTGCTAGTCGGTTCCTTCCGATTACGAAGACCATTCCTAAGGCCATGTTGCCGATGGGGAACCGCCCGATTATGCAGCTCATTATCGAAGAGTGTGCCGAAGCCGGAATCGAAGAAATTATCGTTGTTGCGACCCCCGAGGGAAAAGCGATTTATGAAGATTATTTTAATAATGGTTCTAACCGCATTCGCAAGCTCTTGCGGACCCAAGGCAAGAAGGAGCGCTATGCTCCGGTCCAGGCTGTGCTCGATTTGCCGAAAATCACTGTCATCGAGCAGGATCCCTCTTATCCTTATGGTAATGGTTCGCCCATTGCTTCGGCGCGGAAATTTATTTGCGATGACGAAGCTTTTATCGTCGTTTACTCCGATGATGTCGTCTTTGGTAGCTCAGACGTAAAAACTTTGATCGATTCTTATGCGAAACATCCCGACGCCAGTGCGATTATCATTGCCCAAGAAATGCCGCGCGAAGTCCTGAATCGCTACGGAATTATTAAACTCGCCGACGACCAGCGCATGACTCTGCACGACATTGTCGAAAAGCCGAAGATCGAAGATGCGCCCTCGAATCTCACGAGCTATGGTCGCTATTTGCTCACCCCGGAAGTTTTCAAGTATCTCGACCCGCGCGAAACTGGCCTCGATGGCGAGCTTTGGACCGTGGACGCGATTACGAAAATCGCTGTCGATAATCCGGTCTATGTCGAGCTGACTCGTGGGCAATGGCTGACGACTGGCGATCCGAAAAATTATTTCCTTGCCAGCCTGAAATATGTCCTCGAAAATGAAGATTATGCCGATGAAGTCAAGGCGGCGTTCGGCGCCGAAAATTCAGCAAAATAATTAGCGTTCAAAGGAGGTAAGATGATGAACGTAGCAGAATGGATTTTAGTTATTATGCTCTCAGTGGCCTTGTTCGTGTTTCTCGTGGCTGGGATTGTGCTCGTGATTAAGCTCATTCAGCTCGCGAAAGAAGCCGAGCGCATTATTATCACTGGCCAGGGAATCGCCGCCAAAGCCGACGACATCGTCGACAATGTCAAGGGTATGACCTCCGTCGGCGGGATCGTCAAAACTTTTACCAACCGTGTCATCGAAAAGCAAGAACGCCGCTACGCTGCCGAAGACGCTGCGCAGGCGGCGGCGGAAGAAGCCATCGCGCGTCAAGCAGTCGCCGAGGCGAAGGAGGCCAGCGCGAAAGCTCGTAGTACGAAGCGCGCCGCCGCCAAGGCCAAGACTAGCGCCTCTGGGGCATCTAAGTCCACCAAAAGACAGACTTCTTAAAAATAAGAGCCTATAATTCCATTATAGCACACATCGTCGAAAAAGTCAATAGTCCCTGACCACATTTCCCCCACCCAACCCATTTTCGTGATATAATAAACCCATGAGCGAGGTAACAAAACCCGGCGAACCGCTAAAGCCTAGCGATTTCGTCCATCTACATAACCATACCCATTATTCGTTGCTCGACGGCTTGACGAAAGTCCCCGAGCTGGTCGAATTTGTCAAAGAACAGGGCATGGAAGCGGTCGCCGTGACCGATCATGGCACGATGAGCGGCCTAGTCGAGCTCTATAAAACTTGCAATGACGCCGGTATAAAGCCCATCCTTGGTCTCGAGGCCTATGTCGCCGCCCGACGCATGGAAGATCATGACCCCGCGCACGACAAGCAGCGTTTCCATATCACTCTGCTCGCCATGAACAACCAAGGTTTTGAGAACCTTTGCCATCTCATGTCGGCCGCCGAAATTCGCGGACGCTACTATAAACCGCGCATTGATCATGCGATCATGGAGGAATTCAACGAAGGCATTATTTGTCTCAGCGGCTGTGCTGGCTCCGAAATTTCCGAGGCCCTGCGCGCTAATGACGACAAACGCGCGCGCGAACTTGTCAAATGGTATTCGGAAGTTTATAAAGACCGATTTTATCTCGAGATGCAGGATCATGGTCATCCCGATTCGCCCTCGCATTGGGATGTCCAAAACGCCATTAACCAAAAGCTCCAGAAAATTTCCGAAGATACCGGCCTTCCGCTGGTCGTGACTTGCGACGCGCACTATCTGAAGCCGGAACAACTCGAGACTCATGAAGTTTTGCTTTGCGTCGGCACCGCCTCCAATCTCTCGAATCCGAATCGCATGACCATGCGTGATTTTGAGCTACACGTCATTCCGCCGCGCGATATTATTTCGCGCTGGGAGAAAGATTTTCCCGAAGCTGTGCGCAACACTCGCCGCATCGCCGACCGCTGCAACGTCGATCTTCAGCTCGGTCGGATTTTGATTCCAAAATTTCCGCTCCCCGAAGGCGAAAACGAAAAGTCTTATCTCGATAAACTAGTTTTTCAGGGTCTCGTCTATCGTTATTGTGGTAAAAAATTGGAAGAAACCGTCGATCTTAGCGTCGCGGATTGCCGCAAAATGCTTGAGGCCGCCGATGCCGCGCCCGAGCGGGCCGAAGACAAGCTAAAAATCTTGCCACGCATTGATTACGAGCTGGGCGTTGTCGACAAAATGGGCTACAATGGCTATTTCTTGATTGTCCAAGATTTCATCAACTGGGGAAAGAGTCAGCGCATTGTCTTCGGCCCCGGGCGCGGATCGGCGGCCGGCAGTATTCTCGCTTATGCTTTGAGGATTACGGAGCTCGACCCGCTGAAATATGATTTGCTCTTTGAGCGCTTCCTGAACCCAGATCGTATTTCCATGCCCGATATCGACACGGATATTCAGGATACGCGCCGCGACGAAGTGATTGAATATTGTACGCAAAAATATGGCGCCGGCCGGGTTTCAAACATCGCGACTTTTGGTAAAATGATGGCCAAAAACGCCGTGCGCGACGTCGCCCGTGTGCTCGAAGTTCCGTATGCTGAAGCCGATCGTTTGGCGAAACTTGTCCCCGATCCGGTCCAGGGCCACCATGTGCATCTCGATGATGCCGTGAAAGACGTCCCCGATCTGAAGCATGAATACGAAACCAATCCAGTCTCGCGCGAAGTTTTGGACTTTGCTAGCCAACTCGAAGGCACGATTCGCAACCATGGCGTCCATGCCTGCGGCGTAATTATTGCGCCCGACGAGCTGGAAAAGTTCCTCCCGCTCGAAGTCAGCGCCAAAGGCCCGATTGCTGCCCAGTTCCCGATGACGCAGGTCGAAGAGCTCGGGCTTCTGAAAATGGACTTTTTGGGTCTATCGAACCTTAGCGTGATTAATAATGCTCTGCGCATGATTCGCAAAGTTTATAAAAACGACATCGACCTTGTCCAGATTCCGCTCGACGATCCGAAGACCTATGAGCTGCTCCAGCGCGCCGAGACGACCGGTGTCTTCCAGCTTGAATCTGCGGGCATGAAACGCTATTTGAAGGATCTGAAAGCCAGCCGCTTTGAGGATATTATCGCTATGGTGGCGCTATATCGCCCTGGACCGATGCAATTTATCGACAGTTTCATTCGTCGTAAACATGGCGAAGAGCCGATTACTTATCTCCACCCTGGCCTAGAAAGTTCCCTGAAAGACACTTATGGCATCATGATTTACCAAGAGCAGTTCATGAACATCTCGCGCGAGTGGTGCGGGTTTACTGGCGGCCAAGCCGATACGCTGCGCAAAGCCGTGGGTAAGAAAAAAGTCGATCTCATGAACAAGGTGAAGCCGCAGTTCATCGAAGGCGCGATTAAGGTCGGTGGCGCGACGAAGGAAATCGCGGAGCAATTCTGGCAAGAGCTGCTCGAATTCGCGAATTATTGTTTCAACAAGAGCCACGCCGCGTGTTATGGGCTTGTTGCCTATTGGACCGCTTATCTCAAGGCGCATTATCCCGACGCTTTCATGGCCGCGCTTATGACCGCCGACATGCGCTGGACCGATCGCCTAGCGATCGAAATTACCGAATGTAAGCGTATGGGCATTCCCGTACTCGGCCCGGATATAAATGAATCCTACGGCGACTTCGGTATTGTCGGCACGGAAGGGAAGATTCGTTTCGGCCTTTCTGGAATTAAAAGCTTGGGCAAGGCTTTGGTCGAGGAATATGTCATTCCTGAGCGCGACAAAAACGGCCCCTTTAAGAGCGTTTGCGATTTTGCTAGCCGTGTCAACGCGACGAAATTTAATAAAAAATCTTGGGAAGCAGCGATCAAGACCGGCGCATTTGATAGTTTCGGCGATCGCAGCGATCTGCTGTTTAATCTCGAAAACATCCAGGCTTATGGCGCAAAACGCCAAAAAGATGCCGCTAGCGGCCAGACTGATCTTTTCGGTGCCATGGGCGCGGCCGGCGAAGTCCCGGAGCCGGAAATCCGCCCCTGCCCGACGCGTACTGATGACAAAGAGCGTCTGCTCTGGGAGCGCGACCTCATGGGGTTGTATATTTCCAGCCATCCGCTTGACAAATATGAAACTTATTTCGAAGAACAAACTCATAGTTACGATTTGGTCAATGCCGAAAACGACGGCAAAGTGCTCAGCATCGGCGGAATCATCAGCGCCGTCCGCACGATTATGACGAAAAGCAACACGCGCATGGCTTTTGTCAAGATTGAGAATAAGACCGCCGAGCAAGAAGTGATCATTTTCCCGAGTCTGTATGAACAAGTTGGCGGGCGGCTGGAGCAGGATAACATTATTAAAGTCGTGGGTCGGGTAAACGCGAAGGACAAGGATGGAAATATTACTAGCGAAGTGAAAATCATTGCCGACAGCGTCGACATCGTCCCCGATGAAGTATTGAAGAATTATCAGCCAACCGGCCAAAAGCTACCCATCCCGAAGACCGTCGCGCCCCGTGCTGGCCGCCGCAGCCGCACCAGCAGCGTGAGTGGCGGCTATCGCCGCGGTAATGCTGGCGCTGCGGCGGCCAGCGATGAGGCTCCGCGCCGCATCGTGAAACCGCCCAAGGATCCTCTGAGCGAAAAGCTATACGTCCTGATCGAAGATATAAATAATACCGAAATGTTGAACGAGGTGCGCCATATTTGCGAGCTGAACCCTGGCGTCCAAGAAATTATCATGGTCGTAAAAGACGAAAATGGTAAACGTCCCTTACGCCTGCCGTTTAAGGTCGAGATTGCCGATGAGCTGACCAAGCCGCTGGTCGAGCTGCTCGGTGAAGGCTGCGTGAAGGTCCAGTAAGAGTAAAGGCCGAGAGGTTTGTGTTGCTATGCGGCGTCTGACTGGGGCTTGTTTGTTTAAGAAAAAACGCCCAAAAAAGGCGCCCATCGAAAACGCCCATAAAAAAGCGTCCACGAAAAGGCGCCCATCGAAAACGCTCGTAAAAAAACGCTCATGAAAAAAGGCACCCATCAAAAAACGCCCATGAAAAAGCGCCCATCGAAAACGCTCATCAAAAAGCGTCCATGAAAAAGGCGCCCACGAAGTGGGCGCCGGGAGTTTGTAGCCATACGCGGAGTTTTACCCTTGGGTAAAACTAAACAGCGCTGTTTAGTTGTCGGCTTCTGCCTCAGAAGCCTCGCAATCCTTTTCCGTCGCATCATCTGTCTCGCAACCTTCGTCATCGGCCTCGTCATCATCTTCAGCGTATTCCTTAATTCTCATTGCCACGCCGCTCAGCACTTCGAGCACCGATACTAACTGCTCATCTGTCACGATGTCGCCATTAAGGTCATAAAACTTGCCGTCATGCCAACGAAAGCTCATCAGATCGGGAACTTCGCACGGCAACACATGCTCGCTATGCTTGACCTGCCGCACACATTCTGTGATCAAACGCACGACTTTCTTCTTGCCGAAGTAGGCTTCCAGTTTTTTCCGCGTCTTGTCCTCGCCTAAGAGAACACTTTCTGCCGGATCGCCGCATTTTGTCAGCTCATGGAGCAGGGCATAGGTTACAAGACTATCCGCATAAAGCTTATAGTTCGTGCCGTAATCTGTCTCCACCAGAGCATACGTTATCAGAGGATCGCCCGTCTCAGCGGCCTCTTCATGCGTCGTGTCATAGATTTCGCCATCCTCATCTGTCGCCGAGCATAGCGGCCAATCATAATGCTGGCCCTCCGGCAAGACATTACCGTTTCCGTCTGTCTCCTCTCCGTTGTCATTCACGAAGGCAGCATCAAACAGCATTCCCCTCAGCGTTTCTTTTGAAACGTTCAGGGTCTTCGCCAAAGCAAAAGCTCTCTCGAGCTCGTGAGCCTGGTCCTCCTGGTCGCGTTGACAGATCATCGCCAGCACATCTTCCGCCGGCAGGCCAACTTCTCTGCCCATGATTTCCATTGCGGCGTCGAATCCCATCAGGAACTCCCTCGTGCGCTCGTTTTCAAACAGGCCCAGTATTCCTCTCATATTAGTCATATCATGACCCCCTTCTTTAAAAAATGTTTGTTGTTCTTTCGCTAAACCTCATTGCCATAAAATCGCCCGAGATTCAGCCATTCGAACAACAAACTTCTTCGCTCGAAAAGTTGCTACAAACTCATTAAATTACATAGGCACATCAAAAACATGCCTATACCCCCATTGTAGCACACTTTTTCTAAAAAGTCAAGACTTTTATGCTATTTTGTCATATTTTTGCTGATTTTCCAAAAATTCTCTATAAAACGCCTCAAAAAGCCGCCATCTCTCGACAGCGGCTTCCAGGCTTGTCCTAAGCCATTAATTTCCGCTCAAACTTCAGATCCGGCTCATCTTCCGAAATCCGCATCAGCTCATTGTACTTACAAATCCGCTCCGAGCGCGACAGCGATCCGGTTTTGATCTGACCAGTCCCCAGCCCCACCGCGAGGTGTGCAATGCTCGTATCCTCGGTTTCGCCCGAACGATGCGACATGACGGTGCGAAAGCCCGCTTTCTTCGCCAGCATAACGGTCTCAATCGTCTCGCTTACGCTTCCGATCTGGTTCGGTTTAATCAAAATCGCATTACCAGCCTTCTCGTCAATTCCACGCTGCAGTAATTTCGCATTCGTGACGAACAGATCGTCGCCGACCAGCTGCACGCGCTCCCCGAGTCGCTCCGTGAGAATCTTCCAGCCTTCCCAGTCGGTCTCGCTCAGGCCATCCTCGATCGAAACTACCGGGAAATTATCAATGATCCATTCATACCAATTCACCATATCCTCGGAAGTTTTCCAGCTTCCATCAGTCTTCAATTCGTAATGATCATCATTCCAAAATTCCGAGGCCGCAATATCCATCCCCAGCGCAACATCTTCGCCCGGCTTGTAGCCAGCCGCCTCGATCGCCGCCATAATGCATTCCAGCGGCTCATTATTTCCGTCCTTGACTTTCGGACCATAACCGCCTTCATCACCAACCGTGACTGGATAGCCACGATCCTTCAGGACTTTCTTTAGCGCATGAAACACTTCCGCGCCCATCCGCACCGCCGTGCTCATCGTATCGGCGCCCTGCGGAATGATCATATATTCCTGAAAATCCGTACACCAATCCGCGTGCGCACCTCCGTTCATGACATTCATCATCGGCATCGGCAGACACATTTCGCTCGTCGTCCCAGCAATCGCCGCAATATAGCGGTAAAACGGCATTTTTTGCGCCCGCGCCGCTGCTTTTGCCGTCGCCAGCGAAACCGCTAGGATTGCATTCGCACCCAGCTTCGATTTATTTTCCGTACCATCAAGATCGATCATTAATTTATCGACTTGCTCTTGGTTCGCTGAGTTCCCAACTAGTAAATCATGAATCTCATGGTTGACGTTCCAGACCGCTTTCGAAACGCCCTTTCCGCCATAAAACTTCGCTTCGCCGTCTCGAAGCTCCAAGGCTTCGCCTGCGCCGGTCGATGCGCCCGAAGGGACAATTGCCCGCCCCGCAGCGCCCGAATCGAGGACTACATCTGCTTCCACCGTCGGATTCCCGCGGCTATCTAATACTTGTCGTGCTTTAATATCTTTAATCGTAAATTTATCCATACCCCTATTATACCACAACTTCGTCGCATCAGCTTCCTCTAAACCTCGCTTCGGGCGCTGAATTTTCGGAATTTCACTTTTGTTTTAAAAAGCTGTGCTATAATATAAGAAATGCTTAAGCAAGGAGGTTCATGGACGAAGATCCAAAGACGGCTGGTGGTGTAGGCGATGGAGTCGCGCCAATCGAACCCGTCCAGTCGAAACAAACAGTTATGCCTGAAAATGCAACTTCTGGCGTCGCGCGCGCAGATTCTGAACCAACGATTTCTGTGCGCGGCGCGACGCCAGTCAATCTCGGCGGCACGCAGCCTACCGCCGCCGCGACGAATCCTGCGACGGGTTCTGCGGCGAATTCTGCGGCGGCGAATCCTGGGCTGGCGAATTCTGCCGCGGCTGAGGTCCCCGCTCCGGGTGGGACCGACGAACATCCGAACCGCAGCCAACATATTGATCATGATTTGAAACTTACCGGAGTGAAAAAAAGCCATAAGCTTGCCGCCACGCTCGCTATTTTCGCCGGCATTGTTGTGCTTATGCTTGGCGGATTTGCGGCTTGGTTTTTTGCCTATTATAACCAGCCCGAGAAAGTCGCTCTCGACGCGATCGAAAATTTCTTCAAGGCTGATAATGTGACCATGGATGGCGGATTTGCCGTGATTGGCGGCGAGAATTCGGTGCTCGATTCGGTGATTGTGAATCTTAAATCTTCCTCGCGTCGCCTTCCGAATGCGACCGATATCGACATCGCAGTAAGCTCTAAATCTAACGGCGCGGACGAGGATGCCGAATCGATTGATCTCAGCCTCGGCAGCGTTATGCTTGATGACGGCGTGGCTTATCTCCAAGTCGAAGGCCTAGAGGATACAGTGAAGATGTTGTTTAATCCTGAGACCGGTATCCCTATTGCGAATACAGACGCAATTAGCAGTTTCGCGCATGAAATTGACGATGACTGGTGGCAAATTTCGATGCCTGAGCTATTGTCTGCGCTCGAGGCTCCGGAAACTGAAGCCAACTTCTATTCCGCAATTTACAGTTGTGGCGTCGACGCTGTCCAGAGTGACTATGGTGGTGAATTCGCCGCGCTTTACCATGATCATCCGTTCGTCAAGGTCGAAGCCGTCTCGAAGATTGAAGGCAACGATGGCACGACATCGAAGGCTAGTGCCGGTCATGGTTATTATGAAATTGGGCTCGATTCTGAGAATTTGGCTGACTTTGTTAATGCTATCCCGACGACTTCTACTGCTGGCGCATTCTATGATTGCTATAATTCTGCTGCCGAAACTTACAATGACGACAGTGAGGAAGGTATGGTTGATGAAATTTCCGCTGAAAACTTTTCCGAAGTGTCGCCAGAAGATTTTAAGCTTTCAAAGGATTTGCATTTATACCTCGAGATTTCTCGGTTTGGCCATCGCTTGCGCAGTCTAACCATCATGCCGGAGATTCCCGATAATAGTGGTTTTAGCGCCGCTTCAGGCTCGGTATTGTTCAGTTATAAAGTTCCTGAAGAGCCAGTCGCGCCCGAAGAATATGGTTCGACGCAGGACCTGGTGCAGAATTTTAAGGAACTATTTGCTGCGTTGGCGGGTGCCCCGGTACTACCTCAGTTAGAGGATGATCCTGATCTGGATTATGATGAATCATTTGGTCCCGTGACGGGAGACGACGATGAGGATGTCGACGACTCTAATTATGACGATTACGACGACGAGGAGGATGAGGTCTAGCATGGGCTTTTTCAAAAATATCAAAGATTTAGCGACGGACAAGCTTGAGCGGTCGGGGAAGCCGAAGTCTGATCAGTCGGAATCGAGTCCGAAGACGAATCACGCCAGCGACAATCGTAAAGATCCCGCGCGTGATAATCTCGACGCGATTTCCGAGATTTATCAGTCGCAAGGCTTAGGTCCTGAGCACGGCCGCGCGAAGGGCGACGACACGATTTTGGCGCTCGATATCGGGACGGAGTACGTGAAGGCGATTATTGCTCGACCAGATGCGCGCGGCGGTCTTGATATTGTGGGGGTCGGGCGCGCTCGCCAAGGCGTGAGTAATATGTATTCGGGCGCCATTGCTGATATTCCGGCGGTGGTTGCGGTCTGCGAGCGCGCCCTCGCCCAGGCCGAGAAAATGTCGGGGACGACCAGCAAACTTACTGTCGTCGGAATTGCGGGCGAGCTCGTAAAGGGCAACACCAGCACCGTCCGCTATCGTCGCAAAAACGGCAACAAACCTCTTTCGGAACAGGAAATGGCTCTCATCATTAAGCGGGTGCAGGATCGCGCCGGCGAGCTCGCCCGCAAAGAAATTGCCGATGAGACGAATAATCCCGACGTCGAAGTTCGCCTGATAAATTCAGCGATTGTTAGCATAAGCATCGACGGTTACAAAATTAGCAACCCAATTGGCTTCAAGGGCACCGACGTCGTGATCCAATTTTATACCGCTTTTGCTCCACTAGTGCATATTTCCGCAATCGAAAAGGTCTGCGCCGAGCTTCAGCTCGACCTGCTCGCCGTCGCCGTCGAACCATTTGCGGTTTGCCGCGCCTGCCTTGGCGACGATCTTGATAGTGGCTTTTCGGGCATTGTCATGGACATCGGGGGTGGCACGACCGACATCGCCGTGATTGACGATGGCGGCGTCGAAGGCACAAAAATGTTTAATATCGGCGGTCGCAGCTTCACCCACCAAATCGCCGAAGTCCTCGGAGTCGATTTTGAGACCGCCGAAAAGTACAAGCTCTCGATTCGTAATCCGGCGAAAGTCCCCGCCGATATTAAAGACAAAATGCTCGGCGCCATCCGCCGCAATCTTGCCGTCTGGCTCTCGGGAGTCGAAATCACGCTCGAGGATTTCGACCTAAACGATCTCCTGCCGAACAAGATTTTGCTCTGCGGCGGTGGCGCCGGCCTTAGCGAGCTCCAAGAAGTCCTCGCGACGACCGATTGGTTCAAAGAGCTGCCGTTCTCACGCCGCCCAGTCATCCACCTCGTCGAAAGTTCCGATATCCCCGGGATCACGAATGTCACGAAGGTCAATCTCGACCATTCGTATGTTACCGCCCTCGGATTGTTGCGGGTCGCGCTCGATACGATCGCCGGCGTGCCCGAGGAAGATAGTGTGCGCGCGAAGTTGGCTAAGTTGTTGCAAAACTAGTGCGGAGTTGCGGAGGTTGTTGCAAAACGAGCGCGAAACGCAGGATTTTTTGCTTAAGCTATTGACAAAAAGCATAATCTGTGCTACAATGGAAGTATAGGGCTATTTTGCCATCACTAGTATTATCTAGAGGCGAAAAGCCTTAGGTAGATTACTAGTTTGTGACGCTTTTCTCTAGGAAAATTTCCAAAGAGATTCCTAAAAAGCTTCAATTTCACAGAAAAGGGGGAATTAATATGATTTTTGAAAGATATGAGCAAGTGTACACCTATGATCAGGATGAGTTGACGTATGGTTTTTCGATTGTCAACGGTCAGAGCCATCCGTGGCTTTACGGCGATAGCGGCGACTGGAAATTGCCCGGCCTGAAGCCTTATGAAGTGAACGGTGCTATGATTGAGAGGCTAATGTATGACATTGAGATTGATTTTCAGCATTATGATGCCACCGATCCGCTTCACGAGTATTACAAAACAGCATTTAAAAAATTGCTTTCCGGAGAGGATACGGACTGGAAGATCGTGCTCGTGAGAATCCAGCCGGGCGAACTATACTTTCAGCTCAAAAATACGCGGATCGAATCCGCCCAAGAGCTTCTGAGAGGACAGGATATGCTGGGAAAGGCATCAATAAGCTTCGATGGCGACGCTATTAGTTCTGAAGTCGTTATCGTGTGCTCACCATACGAGCACATGGGGCTACAAATTCAGCTCTTCTGCGAGCGCAGTGATATTAAAGGCGAGATTGATTTCTATAATATCAGCTGTTATGATGATAATGCCACCGTCCAGGAGTGTCATCAGATTTCTTCGGAAAAACGAAGGACAAGGCTCTATTTTGAGGAGGAAACCGAAACTGATGAGAATGAAGACTCGTCAATTCCGGAAGCAATGTTCGGCGAGATTGAAGTTCTTCGCTAAGGTTATAGAGGTTCACGAACAAATTTGTTGTCTAGACAACACCAGGCCCCAGACATATGTCTGGGGCCTTTCTATGCTTATCCGGCTATCTTTTCTCCACTTCTCTCCACTCCCCCTCTTTCAGCCCGCCTAGCGCATATTTCCCAAAATCCGTCCGCTTCAGCCCCACGACCGTATATCCCAGCGCTCCAAAAGTCCGCCGAATCTGCCGATTTCGCCCCTCGCTCATCGTCACGCGCCACTTTTTCCTCTCCTCGTCAAGCCGCTCCAGCCCCAGTCGCGATCCGCCGTCCTTCAGCATGACACCAAAATCCGCAATCTCTTGCTGGTGCAGCGGCTCCAGCGCCCGATCGAGCTCAACTTCATAAATCTTCACCTTGACAAACTTCGGATGCGTCATCTGGAACGCAAAATCACCATCATTCGTCAATAAAATCAACCCCGAAGAATCCTTGTCCAGCCGCCCCACGGTCTTCAGCCCGCGATACTTTTCCGGCAAAAGCTCAAACACCGTCGGCGCATCCCCCTGACGCTTCCGTGAACAGACATAACCCGCCGGTTTATTCATCTCGAGATAACGATAGCCATCAAAAACCGGCACTATCTTACCATTATAGCACACCTTCGGAAAAAAGTCAATACCTTTTTCGCCTTCATCACCCTCCGGTATGATAATTCGCGCTCCGAGCACTGCAATTTCGCCATCAACCGTAACTTTTCCCCCAGCAATCACATCATCCGCCTCTCGTCGCGAAACTCCCAGCCTCTCCGCGAGAAACTTGCTCAGCCGAATGCTATTTTCCTGCGCCTCGGCCATCTCACTGCCCCGGCACTACTGGCGGCTGCGTTCCCGGAACCGCCCCAACTTGTCCACCCATCCCTGGAACTTGTCCGCCCATCCCTGGAACGATCCCACCCATGCTCGTTGGTGCCTGACCTTGCACTGGCACCCCTGCTTGACCTTGCGGCACTCCTGCTTGGCCTTGTGGCACCCCCGGCTGCGCTGGCACTGGCACTGGCGCTGCTTCCATCCCCACTCCCGGCATCGCCGCCGCACCATTAGTACTAATCGTCCCATCACTCGCCCGGTCACCCAGCACGTCATGCACCGCATTCACCACGTCCTCAATCCCGACCTGTGACTTGACCAAAAACCGATCCGCGCCCAGCCCTTCGCCTCGCGCGCGCTGATCATCGCTCGACAGCGCCGTCATCATAATCACTTTAATATTCTGCGTTTCCGGCGTCGAGCGCAAAATATCCAGCATATCAAACCCCGAAATTTTCGGCATCATTACGTCCGAAATAATCAAATCCGGCCGTTCGCGCACCGCGACCGCCAGCGCCTCCTCGCCATCACTCGCCGACACGATCGCATAGCCTTCCGCGGTGAGACGAATGCTATAAATCTCGCGCAAACTATTATCATCTTCGACTAGCATAATTTTGCTCATTTTAACTCCTCGGCGGCACCGCGCCATTATTATTTACTACATTTGCTGGATTTACTGCCCCATTATTTACCGCGTTGACGCCATTTCCCATAGCGCCGGCTCCATTAGTCGCGCCCACCCCCGCAACCCCCAGCGCCTGCGCCTGCATCATCTGTCCTTGCACTACCGGCGGCTGCACCCCCACTCCTTGCATCGCACCTGGCACTCCCGCTCCCTGCACCGTCTGCGCCTGTGCCTGCACCTGCGCCTTTTGCGCTAAAGCTTGTTGCGCGCTTGCCACCGCCTGCGCGATTGGCGACGCGTTCTGTTCTTGGAAAGCCTTCACCGCCTGCTCATTATCATAAGCAATTTTCATCCGCTGATACTCCGCATCGCTGAGCCGCGGCAAACTGACGAAAAACGTCGAGCCGTCCCCAAAAGCGCTCTCGACCCAAACTCGCCCATGCATCGCCTCCGCCCGCTGTTTGACGAGATAAAGTCCTAGACCCGTGCCGCCAATCTGTCGCGTCTGCGAATTGTCCACTCGATAAAACTTCTGGAAAATATGCGCCGCATCGTCCGGCGAAATTCCAATTCCCGTATCCGTGACATTGATCACGACCTTGTCGCCATCTCCGCGCGCATTTACCCAAATTTCGCCACCCTCTGGAGTATATTTTATCGCATTATCAATCAAATTATCGACAATTTCATGCAAAAATCCGAGATCAACTGCCGCATAAACCAGCTGATTCAGTTGCTTCGCACTGGTCACTGAGGCATTCGACCCAAAGCTGTATTTGAGATGTTTCTCCTGCATGTCTTTCGCCCGCTCATCCGCAAATTCGCGCACCGTGGCGACGATGTCCACTGGGACGGGGTGCAGGCGCTGGCGCTCATCGTCCAGCTTCGTCACATCCAGCAAATCGCGAAACAAATCTCCGAGGTGCTTGCTCGCTTTGTGGGCTGCATCGAGGTATTGCCTCGCTCGCGCATCAATCGTCGCGGTCTGGGGATTGAGCGCCAGCGCCAAATATCCTTCAATCGACGCCACCGGCGTCCGCATTTCATGGCTCGCAGTCGAGACGAACTCACTTTTTTCCTGCTCGTCCTTCAACTCCGTCGTAATGTCCCGAAAAGTCACAATCCGATTATCATTCACCGTTCCCGTCGGAATCAAAGTCAGCTCAATCGCAATTCGGCTTTCACTTTTCGCCGTCACCAGCAGCAAATCCCGAGTCTTAAACGCGCGATTGTCCTGAAACGCATTCACTAGCGGATTTTCATCATTCGCCAGCGGCATCCCTTCGCCATTCTCTAAATTCAGCACTGCGTCATAAATCAAATCAATCATTTGTTCCGCGCTATTATATCCCGTCATCGTCGCCGCCGCCGGATTCGCAAATTTAATCATCCCCAGCCGATCGATTAGCAGCACGCCATCAGTAATCGAATTCAGCGTCAACGCCGCCAGCGCTGAATAATTTGTATTCATGGGCACAGTAATCCCGACAATCCCCCCGATCTTATTTTTCTTCCTAAACCAGCTCATTACGCTTATTTTAACATAGTTTCGCATGATTTTCTCCAAACTCGCCGCCTAGCAAGCAAAATAAATTGTTGCATAATCCCAAAAAACCATGTAATTTTTACAACATTTACGAAAGAACTTACGCTCCTAGTACACACGCGAAAGAATTTATGCTATACTTAAAATAATATGAATAAGGAAGTGATTTATTTGGAGCCGGAAGATGATATCACCGACATCTTGACTAAGCTCCAGCGGGCTGAACAAAAACTGGTGGCCCTCGTGCCACCGAAAAAAGCAGCGATGTTTCATAGCGCGGTGAATATGAAACTCGTTGCACGCGCGGCGAAAGAGAGCAAAAAGGTCGCCGTAATCGTGACTTCCGATCCTGCCGTAGTGAAACTCGCCATGGCGGCCCAAATTCCGGTCGCGAAAAATCTCCAATCGCGCCCAGTCGTGCCGACGCCCGAGATGGTGAAAGACGCTAGCGCGAAGGAGCAGGTAATTGATGAAGATTTAGCCGAAAATCCCGAAAAATCCGCCAAAGACCAAAAATCCGCCCCTAAATCGCGTTCTAAGGCCTCTGAGAGCGATTCTAAGCCCCGTGCGACAAAAAACGCCGATGTAATCGATCTAAACGACAGCGACCTCGAGGAGGGCTCTAAAACCTCCAAAAAGCCCAAAAACAAGGACAAAAAAGACAAAAACGTCCCCAAAATCGAAAAATATCGCAAATGGATCGTCCTTGGCGCTGTCGCTGCGGTTTTGCTGATTGTCTTCGGAGTTTGGGCCTTAGTCTTCGCTCCTGCCGCAAAAATCACCGTCGCCATGCACACTTCCTCGAGTAGCTTCTCTGAGCCGGTCAGTTTCACGACCGACCAAGCCGCCGAAAATCTCGATGAGGGGAAATTCTATGTCGAGAAACAGACTTATGAAGAGGAGCTCTCTTCCGATATTTCGCCGACTGGCAAAGAAGATCGCGGCGACAAAGCGACCGGTAAGGTCGTCCTGTCCTATACTTTCACTGGTCGCAAGGAGCCGGATGGCTTTAGCTTCGATATTCCGAGTGGGACCGAGTTCATCGCTGATAACGGTCTCGCTTATCGCTCGACCGCTGCCGGCAACATCGCTTGGAACGGTGATTTCCCGATCAACTGCGACTCCGGGACCGTGCGCAACGCTTCCAGCACCTGCACCTTGAGCGCGACCGTCCCCGTCGAAGCGACGGCTTCGGGCGAAAAATACAACATCAGTAGCGACGCAAAATGGAACAGCTATGGCAACAACGGCATCACTGTCGCGAATTCCGGCGCCATCTCCGGTGGGACCAGCCACGACGTTAGCTTTATCAGCCAAGCCGACGTCGACCGCAAAAAAGAAGAAATGATGTCCGACAACGCCGACATGGGCAAGGAAAAACTCTTCGCGGATATTGACAAGGAAAAATTCATCGTCATCGAAGGCAGCTATGGCTCCGAAGCGACCGACGTAACCCCAAAGCCGAGCGTCGGCGAGGAGATAAAAGACGATTCGGAGCCGACTCTTAGCGTCAAAGCTTCCTATTATGTCTATACCATCCCGAAGGAAAAAATCGCCAGCTTCATCGACAAAAAGACCAGCGTCGGCGAGGACCAAAAGATTTATTCCATCGGCGATCCTTATTTCGAACGCTTCTCTAGCCTCGAGGACATCGCACGTCTGAAGACCAATATCAAGGTCGGCCCGACCGTGACCGAAGAAAACATTATCGAACGTGCCAAGGGTCGCAAAATCGGCGAAATCCAGTCGCTCCTGCGCTCGATTAATGGCGTCAGCTCGGTCAATGTCTCCCCGTCATATTTCTGGGTGCGCACGATTCCGAATGATCCCGCGAAAATCACCGTTGATTTGACCGTGGAGGACAACGAATGAAACTCATCGCTCTCGACGTGGGGACAAAACGCATCGGCGTCGCAAAAGCCGACTCGAGCGTCCGGATCGCGGTCCCGTATAGCGCCATCGAAGTTGATGGCGGCGAATTCGAAAAAATCGCCTCGCTCGCCCGCGCTTGGGATATCAATAGTTTTGTCATCGGCCTACCCCGCAACAACCAAGGCGAAGAAACCCAGCAGAGCCGCTATGTCCGCCAATTCGCCAAGCGCTTGAAACAAGTCATTCCGAATGCAAAGCTCTGTTTCCAGGATGAAAGTTTGACCTCAGTCGAAGCCGAGAATCGCCTCAAAAGTCGCAAAAAAGCCTATAAAAAGGGCGACATTGACTCCGAGGCCGCGACGATTATTCTACAAGATTTTTTGGAGCAACATATGGGAAAATCGAAGGCAAAACCTGCGGCGAAAGCTGCCGCCGCTAAGCGGAAGACCGTCAAAGGCGCGAAGCCACACCGTTTGTTGACGGCGGTGATTGTCATGATCGTGCTATTATTCGCCGCTAGCGGCGGCGCTTTCGCCTTCTACGAATACAATCTCCAGCCGGTCGAGCCAGAAATTGACTGCAGCTCGAGCGATCCGAAGAACAAATGCCAAATGATGACCTTTAGCATCGCCTCTGGCTCCGGAGTCGGTGATGTCGCGGTAAACCTCGAAAAAGCCGGTCTGATTCGCAATGCGCTGGTTTTTCAGGTGTTTTACCGTCTAAATTACCCCGAAAGTATTATCCAGCCGGGCGAATATCAGCTGCATAAATCTATGAGTCTGAGCGATATTATTTTGACAGTTACCGGCGAAAACGACGAAGTTTTTCAGCTCACTTTGCTTCCTGGGGCCACAGTAGACGATTTCCGGGCACTTTTGCTCGAACTGGGGTATGACGAAGCTAATATTTCAAAGGCCCTTGAGAAGCGCTATGCAGGCGCCTACGACTGGATTTTCGAGGGAAAGCCCGAAGAAGCCGGTCTAGAAGGCTATTTATACGGTGAAACCTACGAATTTTACAGTAGTGACCCTGTCGAGACCGTGATCGAGCGCATTTTGACCGAATTTGCCAACGTGATTGAGAAAAATGGCCTAAAAGACAAGTTTGCTGAGCGTGGTTTCAGCCTCTATCAGGGCATTACTCTGGCCTCAGTTGTCCAGAAAGAAGCGAATAATTCTCCCGATTACGCTCGGGTCGCCCAGGTATTCTACAACCGCCTCGGTAAGGATATGAACCTCGGTAGCGATGTGACCGCGAAATATGCCGCCGATCTCGTTGATCCGGGCCGCGAGACCTATACCGATAATGCCGCCGTGCTGGAAATTGACTCGCCCTATAATACGCGCAAACATTCCGGCCTGCCCTATGGTCCGATTTGTAACCCTGGAATCGAGGCCCTAAACGACACTGCGACCCCTGATGGCGAATATGAAAACTACTTATTCTTCTTGACAGGAGATGATGGTGTGATGTATTATAGTGATACAGAGGAAGGGCATAGTCGTAATATTGAGGAACATTGCCAAGAGCTCTGTAGTGTCGCGTTGTAGTGGGGCGCGGTGCTTAGATTTATTATGAAGAAGAAACGTACACAACATAAATTTACGAGGTTTCTGCGGAAATTTATCCCTTATAGCGTGACTTTCGCTAGTATTATGGCGATTGCGGTCATTGGCTCGGAAGGGAAAAACAACCTCGACGGCAGCGATATGAGCGCCATGGCCGCGGAGAATTACAATATCTCTGCCGACCAGCTTTCTGAGCTCTATGTCGTGACGAGCCTGTCCAATAGCTTCGATCTCGCGAGTACTGATGCGGTCGCGAGCAACTATGTCGTGGCTTCGGCGATGAAAGAAATTAGCCAAACCGGCCTGAATAACATCGAAAAGCCTAGTCTAATCAATACCAGCCTTTCGCGCGGCGTCCAGACCTATGTCGTGAATGAAGGCGAAAAAATGGAGAATATCGCCTGGAAATTTGGCATTACCAACGACCAGATCCGCTGGTCAAACGGCCTGAAAACGACCGATGTGACCCCTGGCCAAGTTTTGAAAGTTCCTTCGGTTTCGGGAATTGTCTATACCGCGCGCGCCGGCGACACTCCCGAGAGTCTGGCTTCGAAATACGGTTCGTCGGCCCCGCAGATTATCGCCCTGAACGACCTCGAGGAATCGGGTCTATCCGAGGGGATGCAGATTGTCTTGCCGGGCGGAGTTTTGCCTAATACCGAGCGTCCAGAATACGTCGCTCCAGTCTATACCTATACTTATAGCGGTTTCTCCTCTGCGCGCGAGAATATGGTCGTGGTCGCTCGCGGCGCCTATAATGGCATTTATAGTGATATTAACGGCAGCATTAGCAGTAATCCGATGACTCGTGGGCAGTGTACCTGGTACGCGTGGTATTATCGCGCTGTTAATGGTAATCCTATGCCTGGTGGTGCGACGCTCGGCAACGCTCGGACTTGGGCGGTGCGCGCGGCGGCCATGGGCTATGCCGTCGACAAAAATCCGCGCCCGGGCGACGTTTTCCAGACCACCGCCGGATATTACGGCCACGTCGGAATCGTGTTGTCCGTAAACGGCGACGGATCGCTGTTCGTCCGCGAAATGAACCTCGATAGCCGCGGAATCGGGACTCTGACCGAAGGGACAATTCCCGCCAGCGCCGTCGGCACCTTTAACTATATTCATTAGTGGTGGGGTTATAGGGGGCGAAAACCCAAGGTATTTGTCAAAAAACTATTGACTTTTTCGAAGAAGTGTGCTATGATGGAAGGATAGGGTTGCGAAAACTATTCTTTGGGGCTATAATTGGGACATGTTTGTCGATATTGCGAAAGTGAAACTCCAGGCTGGGAAGGGCGGCGACGGCGCGGTCTCTTTTCGCCATGAAATCTATATTCCGAAAGGTGGTCCGGACGGCGGCGACGGTGGCCGGGGCGGTTCGATCATTTTTCGGGCCGACAAAGACACTAATACGCTGATCGACTTTCGTTATAATCCCGAGCTGAAAGCCCAAAATGGTAAAAATGGCGCCGGCCAACGCGCCGCCGGACGCAGCGGAAAAGATTTGATCGTCGAGGTGCCGATTGGCACGGTGGTGCGGCGTGAGGGTGAGGTCATTGCCGATCTCGTCGCCGATGGCCAGGAAGCCGTAATTGCGCGGGGCGGTGAGGGCGGCTTCGGTAATGCGCATTTTAAGTCTTCTACCCGCCAGACTCCAATGGTCGCGGAAGTTGGTGAGCCCGGCGAAGAGTTCGAAGCCGCCCTCGAGCTGAAGCTACTGGCCGATGTCGGGCTTGTCGGACTCCCGAACGCTGGTAAGTCGACCTTTTTGTCCGTGGTGACGAACGCCCGCCCCGAAATTGCCGATTATCCTTTTACGACCCTCACGCCGCAGCTCGGCGTCGCCACGATTGATGGCCAAGACCTCTTGATTGCCGATATTCCTGGTCTAATCGCTGGCGCCGCTGATGGCAAGGGTCTCGGTCATGATTTTCTACGCCACGTCGACCGCACCGCCGCGCTCCTACACCTCGTCGATGTTTATAGTGATGACGCCGGCGAAAGCTACCGTGTAATCCGTCATGAGCTTGAGCGTTATGGCGAGCTGAGAAATCGCCCGGAAATCGTCGCCCTGACGAAATGCGAAGGCGTCGACCAAGATATTATTGATATGCAGATCGCGAGCATCCTGGCGGTCAATCCCGAAGCAAAAGTCTATAGCATTTCATCCGCCGCCAAGCAGGGAATCACCGAAGTCTTGCGTGAGCTGGTGCGTATTAAACGTGAGCAGAAGACTGAGGCGGTCGCTGCCGAGGAACTAGGATCTTCCGAAATCGTGGGCCTCCGAGCCCCGGGCGGACGCGGGTCGAAATCACGGCCCTCCGCGGGAGGGCTCGATTTCGAGAGCGTCCCCACAGATGAGAAAGACGCTAGTTCCTCGGCAGCGACCGTGCCAGTAATCACTCTGGGTGCGGAACAGCTCAGCAAAGCCTGGAAAGTCGAAAAACTTCAATCTAAAGATCCTGAAACCGGAGAAATATCAACGAAATTCCTCGTCACCGGGTCAAAAATCGAGAAATTTGCCCGCCGCACCGATCTCGCGAACTACGCCTCCGTGAATCGCCTGCGCGATATTATGAAAAAAATGGGCATTCGCGCCGAGCTGACCTCCGAAGGCGCCGAGCCGGATTCGGTGATCGAAATCGCCGGGAAGCAGTTTACCCTGGTCGAAGACTACTAGCAATTGTATTTTCGATGAAAAGGCTGGAAAAGCATTGACATTTTCACCAATCTGTGCTACAATGGAAGTATAAGATGCAACCGCGTTCTGATTCTTCAAGCAGACGCGCTAGCGCGTCTTAAGG
>CAZODR010000009.1:0-31469 GCA_964578645.1 uncultured Candidatus Saccharibacteria bacterium
AATGTAGACAACTACTTAAAACTTAGAGGTTGTTCTAAGTTCGTTTATTGAGCCAACGCAAAAACTATTGACTCTTTCGGCGATGTGTGCTATAATGGAAGTATGGGGATGGTTTTTGACGTCCCCAATATCAATTCGGGGGGTGATTTTGTGAAATCAAGGTACATTACAGATGGAGAGAGGAATGAGAAAGAGGCTGGCGCGCTGCCGGTGGCGGCGGTGAAGCTGCTAATCGTGCTAGCGACGACGCTAAGCATGACTGTTTTGGTAGCAAATCTGCTGGCGACGAAGATCTGGGTTTGTTTAGAGGTTCCGGTTGACGCCGGGCTGCTGCTTTTTCCAGTTTCGTACGTTGTGGGCGATTTGCTGGTGGAAATCTACGGGAAGCAGATTGCGAATTACGCAGCCCTGGTCGCAGCAGCAATTTGTATTGCTGTCAATTTTATATTCATGGTTGCGGCAGGTTTGCCAGATTATCCCGGCGCTGACAATACTGCATTTTACAGTATTTATGGTGTCGCTGGGCGCATTTTTTTGGCAAGCGTCGTAGGATTCGTCGCTAGCCAAATTGTTAATAACTACACTTTTGATGTAGTTTGGCGCTGGCAGCGTCGCGATTCCTATTTCCAAAGGGCATTTATCTCTTCGGCGATTGCGCATGTGCCGGACATTCTACTGTTCGAGCCGATTGCGTTTTTTGGTAAGCTGTCGTTGCGAGAATTTTTTTCGCAGGCGATTTGGGCGTATATTACAGCGGTGGCCGTCGAGCTAGTGCTGATGGCGGTAGCCGCGAAGCCGCTCGCGGGCTGGATGACGCAGCGCATCGGGTTCAGGCACGGTAGGCGTATAAAATAACCAGGCGCCGAAGTTTGGGTCTAAAAACTTTATTTTAGTCCCCTTTCTGGGGACTTTTTCATGAGCGCAAAATTAGGACTCCGAAGCGTAGTAACGGCGCAAAAAGTCGCGGCGATAATTTTCGAAATCATCGTTTAGGATTGACGCGCGAATTTCTTCGGTCAAGCGGACGATAAAGCGGAGGTTGTGCGTCGAAGCCAAGCGATAAAACTGGCGCTTTTTGTCTAGGTCGCCGGAACGCCACATAGCGCGCAGGCTACCAAGAGTCCAGCCGGCGCGGCAGGTGGCACAATCACACCCGGGATCGAGCGTTCGCTCGACATGGGCAAACTTGCGCAAGTTCAGACTGCCGTCCCGGGTGTAGATTTTGCCATGCCGCGCCTCACGGGTCGGAGCAACGCAATCAAAAGTGTCCGCGCCCATTGCGGCGCCAATGAGAATATCGTCGGGGTGGGAGAGGCCGAGGAGGTGCCGCGGCTTTTCGCTGGGCAATTCTTCGTTGCACCAACGCAAGATTTCCCCGAGATCTTCTTTCAGGAAGGCACCTCCGAGGCCGAAACCATCGAAGCCCACGCCGTCAACGGTCATGCTGCCCAAATTTTTTGCCGTTTGCCGACGCAAATCTTCCCAACGCCCGCCCTGAAGTACGCCATAAAGATTTTGACGATAATCAAGATCATCGCGATGGAGCAAATGCTCACGCAAACTACGCTCAGCCCAACGTTCGGTGCGCTCCAGCGCTTCAATATTATATTCATAAGTATCCGCGAGCGAGGTCAGCTCATCGAAAGCCATATGGATATCGGCGCCAATTTGGCACTGGATACGCATTGATTCCTCGGGGCCGATAAAATCTGGCTGACCATCAAAAGGATCGTTAAAGCTCACGCCTTTTTCGGCGACATGGGCGAGACGCTCTTTGTGTGCGGTGTTCGTAACATGGCGCTCCTTCTGCATGGAGACGACCTTGCCGAGGCCCGAGCCGAGAGACATGACCTGGAAACCGCCCGAATCAGTCAACGTCGGACCAAGCCAGGGCGAATTTTCGAGATCGTCATTGCGCGCAGGACGGTACTGAGCAAGTCCGCCCGCCGCGGCGATGCTGGCGCTCGCGCGGCGCAAATGATAACCGTTTGAAAGCATGGCCTGCGCCCCGAGACCATGCAGATCCTCGGCCGAAAGAAAACGCACGAAAGCCGAAGTTCCCACCGCCATAAAAGCCGGGGTTTTAATTTCGCCGTGCGGAGTTTTGATTGTCCCAGCGCGCCCGAGACCGTTCGGTAGAGTTTTTTCAATCATGAACTGCATGCTAGATATTATAGCACTTTTCCCTTAATCCATAAAGTCGGGGCATAGCGAGATCGCGGAGTTGTTTTTGAACCTACTCTAACAGATAAAAAACACCTCCGAAGAGGGTTTTTATCAATTTTGGCTGGGTCGGCAGGATTCGAACCTGCGAATGCTGGGACCAAAACCCAGTGCCTTACCACTTGGCGACGACCCAATGCGTCTAGAATGATTTTAGCACAAACTGCAGTTTTTGACTAGACTAAGCGCGCGAATCTTCATTTTCATGATTACTCACGCGGGCGAGCTCATAATCGGCTTGGCGAAAATGCGGCCATTCCTCGACTAAAACCTTGATACAGCCGGCAATTGGAATGGCGATAATTGCGCCAAGCAGCCCGAAAAGATTCATACCGATAATAATTGCGACTAGAATCACCGTTGCGGGCAAATTCAGAGCGCTACCTTGGATCTTGGGTGCGATAACATTGTTTTCAATTTGCGCGTAGACGATATAGAAGACGAGAAAAACGATTGCAGCGGCGGGCGAGCTAAAGAGCAGCACTAGCGTGATTAGACCGCAGCTGAGAATTGGGCCAAACATCGGAATAAGGTAGAAAACCATCGCAATCAGACCCATCGGTAAGGCTAGATTGCCCGATATGCCAAAGAGCACAGATAATAGTAGGACCGTAATCGTAACCACGCAGCCGTCGAGAAAAGCCACCATGACTTGGTGCGAGACATAGGTCGAGACGACGTCGACCATACGGCCGACGAGATGCTTCGCGGGCGTCATGGAGCGATTACGACGTTCTTCTAGAAGCCGCCAAAATCCCTTCACGATGCCTGGCCCCTCGAGCGAAAAGAACAGAGTAAGGACGATCGTCAGGATCATATTTGTGATCACTTGCGCCATCGTACTAACGCTCATGACGAGCACGTTCCCCAAGTTGCCGACAAAACTGCTAGAGAACGACTGGACGGCATTCATAATTTCTCCCTGAAGATTGTCGACGCCAACCGTGCGGCCGAAATTATTAATCCCATCCCAGCCACCGAGCGTATGCTCGAAGGTCGCCGGGAGCTGCTGGACAAACTGGGTCGTCTGGTCGATTACCACCGGCCCGACTACAGCAATAATAATTCCCAAAATACTAATCAATAGCACATAGGCGACGACAGTCGAGGAAGCTTTATGATCCTTTTTTGTCAGCTCGTTAATCTTTTGCGCTAGGGGACGAATCGCAATCGCAAGGAAGAGGGCAATACCAATAATCACTAGCGCACCGAGCGATTTCCAGATCAGGACCGCAGCCAAAACAAAGCCCAAAATTACTAGCCAAAAGCGGACAAAAGTCTTTGTATCTACGTCGATTGTCTTGGTCATGAACCTCCTTTTGTTTCATTCTAGCACGAAGTTTTTACGCTGACAACCATAAGCGTAATATAGCTGGGTATTGGGGCTGGAGGATGGAGGCCAGGGCTTGAGGCACAAAAAACTCCGCCGCGAAAACTCGGGCGGAGCGCGTACGAAACTTTAATCTTAAAGCTTCGGCTTTATCTCAATAAACTCTTGCCACGGAGCCGGTGGGAACAGGGGCTCACGACGAGTTTGATTGCGTTTCTGCTTGATACGCATTAAATCTCCTGTTTAATTACGACCATCAGGGAAATCGCCTGAAATCTTTCAGCCGTTTTCGACCTTATCCCTCGAATAGCCTTATCCATGATAGCAAAGGTTGGGAAAAATTTCAAGCATAAACACGTTTCACCCCTGTTGGAATTAATGAAATCCACGAGGAAACGCGCCTCCTTGAGGCTTATGCTTTCATTGTAGCACAGCTTATGCTTTTTGTCAAGAGATTTATGGGGAAATTTGACAGATTTACTAATTATTAGGGAAATTTTGGCAAATTTTGAGCTAAAATAAGGAAATCCTGGCGAATTTTAGCTAGAAATCAGGCTGGAAACAAAAATTAAAGCATGGTATATTGGGAGTATGATTTGGAATATTTTGCTGTTAGTGATCGGGTTTGTGCTTTTGATCAAAGGGGCGGATTACTTCGTCGATGGGGCTTCGAGCACGGCGGAAAATTTCAAAATCTCGAAGATGCTGATTGGGCTGACGATTATCGCTTTCGGGACGAGCGCGCCGGAATTTGCAGTGTCGTTGTCGGCGCTGGCTTCGGGGAATACGGATATGGTTCTCGGGAATGTAATTGGTAGCTGCGTGCTAAATATTCTCTTGATTTTGGGGATTGCGGCGCTGATTCGACCGATTCGAATTCAAAGTAACACGATTCGGAAAGAGTTGCCGCTGTGTATTTTGATTTCGCTGTTGCTCGTAGTGTTATTTTTGGACGTGCCACTTGCCGGCGGAAGCGTAAACGAAATCACGCGAGCGGATGCGCTGGTGATTTTGCTGTTTTTCAGTGTGTTTTTGTATTATCTGATTACGCTAGCAAAGCAAAAGCGCGAAAAGGAAGATGGGGGTAAGCCGAAGTTTAGCTTAAGTAAATCGTTGCTGCTGGTGCTTTTGGGCTTGGCGGGAATTGTAATCGGGAGCAATTTTGTAGTCGACAACGCTTCGGCGATCGCGGAGACGTTGGGGGTGAGCGAGCGGGTGATTTCGCTCACGGTAATCGCGTTTGGGACTTCGCTGCCGGAGTTAGTCACGACCGTGGTTGCGGCGCGCAAGGGGGAGCAGGAGCTCGCGGTCGGGAATATTATCGGTAGTAACATTTTCAATATCTGTGTGGTTTTGGGGATACCGGTGGCGATTTTTGGGACTTTACGGCCGGTTGGGTTCCAGATGATCGATCTGGTTATGATGGTTGTCGCGGCGGTAGTGCTTTTCATATTTTCGGCGACAACGAAAAAGATTAATCGCGCGGAAGCGGTGGCGATGCTGGTGCTGTTCTGCGGATATTATGGAGTAGTTTTATTGTCTTGAGGACGGGCTGCGAAGCGCGGCGTGAGCTAAGAAAAGAAGTAGGTTATGGTAAAGGTCGTTCCCTGGTTTGGTTCGGACTTTACGGAGATTTGGCCAGAACCGGCTTCGATAATCGTCTTAGCGAAAGCCAGTCCGATGCCGACGCCTTCGGGGCGAGAATTGGTGACCTTGTAAAAGCGCTCAAAAATATGTTTCAGATCGTGGGCGGACATGCCGGGGCCACGATCTCGGACCTTGATGCGCAGAAAAAGCGGGCAATTTTCGACCTGGAGTGATACTTTTGCGCCGGTGGGACTATGCTCGATAGCATTTTTAAGAATATTCATCAAGGCTTGGGACTGCCAATAGGGATCGAGCGAAACTTCGGCGTCGAGATCGCCGGCGAGGCTGAATTCGACTTCGGAAAGTTCAGCGAGGACGGCCAGATCGTCCATAATGTGACGGAGGAAATCGCCGATGTTGATTTTTTCTGGCTCGAGCTTGATGGAACCGTTGTCGAATTTTGCGAGATAAAGCAGGGTCGTGACGAGGCTGGACATTGTATCAATCTGGCGGCTAATGGCGACGAGAAAATCACGACGGGTCGCCGCGGGCATATCCAAATCATCGCGCATATTGTCGGTCAAAACTTGGATCGAGGTCAAAGGCGTGCGCAGCTGGTGCGAAATGTCGGCGAGTGCGGCCTCGAGATGTTTGTTGCTGCGATAACTGGCTTCGGCTGCCTCTTTAAGCGTAACCGTAATTTTGTAGAGTTCATTCGTGAGCAGCGAAAAGTCACTTTCGTCATTGTCGTCAAGGCGCAGATCATAAACTTTACGGTTTAGCTCTTGGAGATAATCGACTAGGCCGCGAATCTTGCGGCGCAAACGGCGCTCAGCGTAAAGATAATAGCCGGCCGCGGCCAAAATAATTGTCAAAACGAGCAAGAAGCTGACGAGCGAGAGCCGGACGACCAGACGCTCGGGGATCGGACTCGCAAAATCGTCCGGCATCAAGCCGTAAGCTTCGAGCGTGCCGCGGCCGGCAGCTAAAGTTTCGGGATCACTATAAGGATTGCGCAAAGCTTCGACAAGGCTGACAGGGTCGAGCCCGGGCGCCGCCTCTTGGGCGGCGCCGAGAATCTTAGCAGCGGCGAGGTTGGAATATTCGCGATATTCTGCGGAGAAATCATGCAGAATGAAACCGAGAGCCGCCGTACTTAGGCCCAAAAGGCCGACGGCGAAAATGAGAAAATTTCGACGTTCGGGCTTCATTTCGAGACACCCTCGGGCGCGAGTCGATAGCCAAGGTTCTTAATAGTTTCAATATAATCTGGCCTGCCCAATTTTTGGCGCAAGCGTTTCACACAGGCCGACAAAGCGTTATCGGTTACAACCTTGCCCGAAGCATCATAAATTTCATCGAGCAGTTCGGCGCGCGAGATGACAGTGCCTGGCGCGGCGATTAGCCGCGCCAGAATGCGATATTCCAAAGCTGTCAAAACAATGTTCTCACCGCCGACTTTAACCGTATTATTATCAATCGAGAAAACTAAGTCACCATATTTCATCTCGCGCGCCGTAGCTTGCCGACGACGCAAGACATTATGAATTCGTAACAACAACTCACGATTATGAAACGGTTTTGTAATATAATCATCCGCACCAAGCTCGAGACCGCGGACGACATCTTTCTGATCGGCTCGCGCAGTGAGAAAGATGACTGGCAAATCCTGGCGCTGGGCCTTCAGCGCCCGGGCGAGCTCAAGACTTTCGCCGTCCGGCAGAGCGATATCAAACAAGAGGAGATCGTAGCGCGAAGCGTGGGCGGCAGCGTCAACTTCATCCAAGCGCGCCTTGACATCAACTTGGTAATTTTCGCGCTCGAGCAAATATTGCAGACCTTTCGCAGTCAAGGGATTGTCTTCCAATAATAGAATTCGCGATTTCATACTATTATTATACTATTAAATTAGTTTTAGGCATTCTCCGAGCGAATTGTCTCGATGATGTTTTGTTTCTCGACCTGACGCACGGAATAGCGCATAATCGCAGCGACGAGGAGGCTGACGCCGGCGATCGAGATCAGGATGGCGAGCCACGGGAAGACGAAACCAAAGTCAATCGAATTAGCGATAGATTGATAAAGTCCGTAAGAGATAACAATACCAATCGGAATGCCAATCACGAGCGCTTTGCCGGCGTACATGAGGCTTTCGAGACGCACCATGCGATTAAATTCGTAATCCGTCATGCCGATCGATTTTAGCATGGCAAATTCTTTGGCGCGCAGAGCAATATTCGTCGTAATCGTGTTGAAGATATTGGTCACGCCGATCAAGGTCACGACGATAATGAAGCCGTAGAGGAAGATTTCCATAAGCAAAATCATGCGCTGCATTTGGTTGCGAGTTTCGAAAATGTTGGCATAGTGAAGATACGGGAATTTCGCCTTCTGTTCTTCACATTCCGCCATATATTCGTCGAGTTTGGCAATGTCCGGTATGTTTTTGGCGACGAAGGTGCGCGAATATTCCTCAAGATGATCATTATTTAGCGCCTGGCCGCGTTGGTAGTAGTTTTCGGAGACAAAGATCGTCGGCTGAATCTGGTCCTCAAAACCGAGCGGAAGAGCATTCGTCACTTTCGTAATCGGAATGTCAATCTTGTCCGTACCATTTTCGTCGGAAAGTCCGCAGGTCTCGTGCTTACCAGTTTCATCTTCATAATCGCGGCAGGCATAGCGCAAAAGCTCGAGTGTATAATCCTTACCTTCCTGAACTTCTTTAGTAGTCGTAAGCTCAAGGCTGCCATCATCGGAACGATTGAGAATTTGGTTGTTGGCAATTGCGAGATGATTTATATCCTTCGCTTTGATCCCGAGGGAATCCGCGAAATCCGCAAAACTAGCCTCATTCATAAGCACAAGCTGGAAGACTCCGGCCGAGGGCGCCATCTCGTAATACGCATAATCTTTAACATTGAACTTTTCCACGACGTCTTGGTAGAGCGACCTGTCGCCGCCATAGATAATCGCTTCGACCGGGCTATTATTATATTCCATGTTGATGGTTTTCTTACCATAAGTAACAAAGCTAGACAGACCGACGAAAGTAGCGACCGAAAGCACGATCGAAATCACAGTTGTGCGATATTTCTTTTTGCTACGCTTGAGATTTTTCGCCGCAATAACTCCACCGATACCGAAAACTTGGTTGACGAGCTTTGGAATGCGGAGTTTTTTGGCTTTGATTTTAATATCATGGCTGCCACGAATTGCCTCAATTGCCGGCATGCGACTAGTACGAATCGCTGGGGCAAGACTGGAAAGGAAGACCGTGATAAAACTCAAGGCGATCACGACTGGGAAAATCCATAGCGGCAAAGAAAATTCTAGCGATCCGACAATCATGCCCTGCATAAGTGCGTTGACGATGACGACGAGGATGGCGACGGCGATTGCTCCGAGGATGAGGCCGAGCGGAATGCTAATCAAGCCAATGACGAAGCCTTCGAAAAGCACGCTATGGCGGATTTGGCGCGGGGTGGCGCCGATACTGGCGAGCATGCCAAATTGGCGTGAGCGTTCGGTCGCAGAAATGCTGAAGCTATTGCGGATGACGAAGACGCTAGTGACGACGATAATGCTAATAATGATGGCCGCCAGCCAATAAATCGTCGACAAAGCTTGGTCGCTCATGACACCATAAGCGCGTAAGAGATTGTTGTTGACGCGGAGATTAATTTTTTCGCCGGTTGCATCATATAACGTGGCGAGAATTTGATCATGAATCGTTTTATAATCGCGCGGATTGTCATAGTTGACATAAACATTATATTTCTGCTTTTCGCTTCCGGCAGGCAGCTCGGAGATTACCTCATAATCCGAACGCGCATAAGGTTGTGTCGGATATTCTTGATACGATTCCATAGCATCTTCGCCAATTTTCTCGGCGGAAACCGGCGCAGAAAAGAAATGCGACTTGACATGTTGATTTTTGGTCACGTATTCGATCGCTGAAGCCGGAACTTCGTCGAAAACTTCCATATATTCTCCGGTCTCGGCAATGGCGAAATTCAACATCATTTTTTGAAAGCTCGTGACCATGCCGACGACAGCGAGAATCAGCGCCGAAGAAAGCATAACGCCAATAACTGTCACGATGGTGCGACGACGATTTTCGCGTAAGTTCTGGAGAGTAAGTTTCTCAAGAATATGCATTTTAGATCCTCTCGTCTTTAACAATTTTACCATCTTCGAAAGTAATCACCCGATCGGCTTGGCGCGCAATGTCAAGATCATGGGTAATGACGATGATGGTTTGGTGGTATTTTTTGTTGGAAAGTTTCAGGAGCGCGACAATTTCGTCGCCGGCCTTAGAATCGAGGTTCCCCGTCGGCTCGTCCGCGAGGATCAACGCAGGATCATTAATCAAGGCGCGACCGATCGAAACGCGCTGCTGTTGGCCGCCAGAAAGTTGGTTCGGGAGATGTTGGACGCGATTTTCGAGACCGAGAGTTTTCAAAAGCTCGCGCAGACGACTTTTCGGGACCGGTTTGCCGTCGAGATCGCAAGGCAAGGTAATATTTTCGGTAACGTTAAGAATCGGGATAAGATTATAAAATTGGTAAATAATTCCGATCTGGCGACGACGAAAAATTGCCAGAGCGTCGTTTGAAAGATTATAAATATCTTTTTCGTCGATCAAAACTTTGCCTGAGGTCGGGCGGTCGACTCCACCGAGAAGGTGGAGCAAGGTTGACTTGCCCGAGCCGCTAGCGCCGACAATCGCGACAAATTCGCCTTCCTCGACCGAGAAAGTTACGTCGTCGACCGCCCGCACCTCATTCTCACCCTTGCCGTAAGTTTTGCAGAGATTTTTTACTTCTAGTATTTTCATATTTTCCTCTGGTTAATGCTATTTCGTATTTTATCTTAGCTAACCAAAGTGACTTGGGAGTGACTTTTACTCCGGATCGGGCTTGCTCGCAGCCGAGGAAGATTTAGCCTTTGGAGATTTTTTGGCTTCGGGCGTAGAAGGCGACTTTCCCGACCGCGGCTTAGCCTCCGAGCGAGAAGATTCGGCCTTCATAGTCTTCGGTTGCGAAGACTGAGCCTTGGCGGACTTTTTGGCTTTTGTCTCGGACGTTTTTGCCACTTTCACGGCAGTTTTCTCTCCTGATTCTGCGGCCTTCGCGTCTTTTAGCGCAGGCTTTTTGCCTCCAGCAGCACCAACTTTAGCATTCACTTTCGTTGCGGCAGATTTGCTCTGTTTGGGCTTATGGTCGTCATTATGTTCGGGAGCTTCACCAATTTCGATTTCCTTCGCGCCAGATTTCGAGACGACTTTAACGACTTGGGGCGATTTCGCGCTCGAGTTCGGCTTCGTGCCGTGGACCTTGTTGGCGGATTTTTTATCCCTTAGACCTTCAACTTTGACGTCGACTATTTGGCCGACTGCGGCAATTTCTTCGGCGCTAGGGAGCTCGGCGGCCTCCTCAATGACCGACTCGACTTCTTCATCCTCCTCTGCGGCGGCTGCGTCATCGAGATCTTCCTCGATAATGATAGTTTTGATACGAGGCAGGACAATATTCTCGGCGAGATGTCCACTCATGGCGAAATCAATCAGCCAACAAAGATAGCTGAAGCAAAGCATTAGCAGTGCGATAATCGCGAGCTGCCAGAGCATCGTGTCGATACCAATTTCCGGCCAATCGAGAAATTCATAAGGATATTTCAAATGAACATCGCTAAAAATAACGGCGGTGATGAGAACTGAGCAGACATAGCTCGTCGGCAAGGCCAGCCAATAAAACGGTTCGAAAATCCGCCAATGACCTTTCTCGCTGAACAGAATCCAATCCATGAGCACTAAAACCGGGACAATATCATAAATCAGACTTCCAGCAAGTCCATTCGGACCAGGATTTAAGACATCGAGAGCATAAAACGCAATCTGACCAACCAGCAAAGTCATGCCGGAAACGACCAGAGCCCCCTGGAACTTCGGGAAGGCGGCGCGGCCCGCATCATAGCGACGGACGAATAAAGTCGTAAAAGTATTGATCAGATAATATATAGTACAAATTGTCAAGAACCAGCCTGAGAACAGGCGCAGGGTGTCAAGGCCAAGTTTAGAGAACTCTAGCCAAAGCCCAAATCCAGCCAAAGCGGCAATCAGAAAACGGTAAAAAGCGGTCGATCCGCGATTTTCGATATGCATAAACTTATTTTACACGTTTGGCGGGAAAATAGCAACTCATTGCTCAGACTTAGCGCGAAAATCCGCGATCGCAGCCGCCAAGGCCTCGTGACCCAAGACCGAACAATGAAACTTATGCTTTGGCAGACCGCCCAGATACTGGGCAATTTCTTCCGGGCCAACCGTGAGCGCATCTTCTAGCGTCCTGCCCTTTACGAGCTCGGACAGCGCCGAAGTTGAAGCGATCGCACTGGCGCAGCCATAGGTCTTCCATTTTACATCGGCGATTTTTCCAGCTTTTACGCGGATAAACATGGTCATTTGATCGCCGCAGATGGGATTGCCGACCGTCCCCGCGGCGTCATGCGGAAAATTGGCTTCATCGCCCATGAGAAAATTGCGCGGACTGAGAAAATGTTCTTTAACTATGTCAGAATAAACCCAGTTTGGCGGCGTTTCAGCGTTTTTCCTATTGACTTTTTCATCATTCTGTGATATAATGGAAGGTTGGGCACTATTTTTCTTGACATTTTCACGGTTTATTGTATTACTGGAGGTTTTCTTGTCCTCGCTCTGCTCATTCTCCGTATTAAACTCTGACATTTTTATTCTCCTTGGGGATTTTGTTTACTGGGAACGCCGGCGCTCGGCCACTAGGCATTTCAGGGCGATTCCTGGGCGATATGGTCTCCGGCTTGATTTCGACGGTGCTAATCGCTTGTAAATACTCGACAATTCCCGGCAAAACTGCCATAACTCGGTTAATGTCCTGCGCTGTCGTCTCGAGGCCGAGGGAAAAACGCAGGCTGCTATGGGCAATTTCGGCATCGCCGCGAGCCGCCATTAAGACATGGCTGGGCGCGAGATCCCCGGAAGCACAAGCCGAACCGGTGCTCACGGCGATGCCGGCAAGGTCGAGGTAGAGCTGGAGACTTTCACCTTCGGCGGCGCGGAAACTGACGTTGAGAATATTGGGCAGACAGTCGCCCTCGGGGCTGTTGCAACTGCTATGGGGTACGGCTTCGAGAATGCGCTGGCGCAAACTATCGCGCAGCCGGGCGACGTCTGCCCATTTTTTGCAGCTCCAATTTTCCCAGCACCACTTCGCCGCGCCGCCGAAACCAGCGATTGCGAGCAAATTGCTGGTGCCGGCGCGCCGACCGGATTCTTGTTTGCCACCATATAATAATGGTTTGAGCTTCGCTCCTTTGCGCACGTACAGCGCGCCGGCACCTTGAGGGCCACCGATTTTATGCGCTGAAACCGTGAGATAGTCAACTCCGAGATCATCGACGTTGATTTTGATCTTGCCGAAAGCCTGGGTGGCATCGCAATGCACGGGAATGTTGTAATTTTTACAACATTTTACGACTTCTTTAACTGGCTCAAGCGTGCCGAGCTCATTGTTTGCTAGCATGACCGAAACCAGGTCGGGGCGGGTTTCGCTCGACAAAATTTTTTCGAGATCAGCGAGCGAAACCCGCCCCCACTGGTCCACAGCAATTTCTCGGACCCGCCGAGCGGTGGCGCGCGCGGCTTCGCGCACTGACGGATGTTCGACCGCGCTAATCACGACATCGCCAGCGCGAAACGTCGCCATGACTAAATTATTGGCTTCGGTCCCACCAGCCGTAAAGATAATTTCCTCGGTTTTCGCCCCCAATAGCCGGGCGACTTCCGTGCGCGCCACCGCAATCAGAGATTCTGCGGCCTGACCCGGAGTATGCAATGCCGATGCATTACCATAATCCCCTTCCATAACTCGCAGCATTTCCGCTTTCACCTCTGGCAACAAGGGGCAGGTCGCAGCGTAATCAAGGTACACCCGCGACGCCGAAGAAGCCTTCCGAATTATTTCGTCTATATTCATTGTGCACTAATCCAATCTTCAATGCGCGCAATCATCATTGATTCCGACAAATCTTGCAAATTTTCTACCGCTTCGGCATTGAGCTTTTTTACGACAGCTTGCTCAGACAAATTTCCTTTCTTAGCCACGGTGTTCCTCCTCGCCGCGCGCATGCGTCTCGGAAGCATGATCATTTTTTCCTTTTAGGCGCGTATATTCCACTGTACGCCATTTTATACCATTATATTCGCCAGATTGCAACACCTTGGCAGCATAATCCACCCGATTAAACTCCGGAAAAAAGACATTCGCCGGGCGCACGCCATCAACTTCGGTGAGATAAAGCCGCTCAGCCAGAGGAAGATAGGCTTCGTACAGCGAACTGCCGCCAATAATATAAACGTCTTTGCAATTTTTGAGATATCGATCAAGCTTCGCGCGGTCATTAAAACATTGAACTCCTTCGACGTCAATATTACTGCGCGAAAGCACGAGGTTTTCACGCTTTGGTAGCGGCTTGCCGAGCGATCGAAAAGTTTTCCCGCCCATGACGACCGTGCCGCCCGTCGTCAGCTCACGAAAGAATTTCATATCTTCGGGGATATGCCAAAGCAATTCTTGGTCTTTTCCGATGCCACGATCTTGACTAATGCATGCCACCATTGCTAGATTGTTCATTTTACCTCCAAATGATTTTAATATGTTGTAAAATTTACAACACTTCGCTGCTTACTCAATTTTCAAAATCTTCCCCGTCCCCGGCTCTAGATGCAAAAGGCGTTGGTTTCTCGAGCCGCGGAATTTTACGCTCAAATCGCGCTGGGCGAGGATGAACGGGCCATCAATCAAGGCGTCGAGGCTTTTGAGGAATTCCCACTTTGCGCCGCCCTCGGCTTGTAGATCTTCGTAAATATAACCGGTAAAGCTCCAAACATTCCAGCCGAGCGTCTCGCGGCACCAGCGGCTAATTTCGAGACAAGCCTCGGGCTGCTCGAAAGGCTCGCCGCCGCAAAACGTTATTCCAGCTTGACCTTTGAAGGCGGCGAGCCGGCGCTTCACTTCGTCGACGTCGACCCACATGCCGCTATTAAAGTCCCAAGTTTCAGGATTCTGGCACCCTGGGCAATGTCGCCAGCAGCCCTGGGTCCAGAGCACCGCGCGCAAACCATAACCGTTCACGATATTGTCACGCTCGAGTGGTCCTGAAAGTCGAATCTGCATTTATTTCTTCCCGGTCATGGCTTTGCGAGTCTTTTTCGCAGCTTCGCGCTCCGCCTTTTCATCAACGCTATAAACTCCAGCAACGTTACAAGCCACGTCATGCTTCACCCGATCGCGCTCTTCGGCTTTTTTGCCATCGTTCCAGCGCTCGAGAGATCCTACCAAATATCCAGTAATTCTCCTTAGCCTCTCGAACGGCACGTCGCCCTTGCTTTCAAGTCGCCCACAGCTCGGGCAGCGGTCGCCTTCAATGATTCCTGAATAACCACAAACTGGATCGCGATCGACTGGATGGTTTACGGAACCATAGCCAATACCGCTTTCCTTCATCTTGCGAATCACCGCTTCGAAAGCCTCGATATTGTCAGATGGATCGCCGTCAAGTTCAATATAAGTAATATGACCAGCATTACAAAGCGCATGATATGGAGCTTCGATTTCGATTTTCTCAAAGGCGCCAATCGGATAATAAACCGGCACATGGAAACTATTAGTATAATAATCGCGGTCGTTCACGCCTTTAATCTCGCCATATTCTTTGCGATCAATCTTCGTAAAGCGCCCCGCGAGACCCTCCGCCGGCGTCGCCAGCAAAGTGAAATTCAGATGATACTTTTTGCTATAATCGTCGCAGCGCTCGCGCATGTGAGTGATGATGTCGAGACCGAGCTCACGCGATTCTTCGCTCTCGCCGTGATGTTTGCCGGTCATAGCGACGAGACACTCGGCAAGGCCAATGAAGCCAATACTAAGCGTGCCATGCTTAATGACATCGCGCAAAGTATCATTCCAGCTCAATTTGTCGCTGCCAAACCAGTTGCCCTCGCCCATCAGGAAGGGAAAGTTGCGCACATGCTGATTCGCTTGGAACTCGTAGCGTTCCAGCAACTCGCCAGCGACTAAATCCATTTTTTCGTCTAGATCTTTATAAAATCCTGACCAATCCGCTTCCTTGCGTTCGCCGAGTGCGATGCCATGTTTAATCCCGAGGCGCACGAGATTAATCGTCGTGAAGCTGAGATTCCCGCGACCAGTCGCAATGCCATTACTTTCAGGGAAAATGCTGCCAAAAACTCGTGTGCGGCAGCCCATGGTCGCAATCTCAGTGCGATAATCGCCGGGCTTGTAGTCCTTGAGGTTAAACGGCGCATCGATGAACACGAAATTCGGGAATAATCTTTTGGCGCTGACTTCCATGCTTTTCTTGAACAAGTCGTAGTTTGGATCTTCAGGATTATAGTTCACACCCTCTTTGACTTTGAAAATTGAAATCGGGAAGATCGGAGTCTCGCCATGTCCTAGACCATCTTCAGTCGCCTCAAGAAGGCACTTGCTCACCAAGCGTCCGGCCGGAGTTACATCGGTACCGAAGTTGATGCTCGTGAATGGCACCTGTGCTCCAGCTCGAGAATGCATGGTATTGAGGTTGTGAATGAAGCCTTCCATGGCTTGGAAAGTCTGGCGCTCGACCTCTTCGTTGGCATTTTCGATAATGCCTTCTGGAAGCTTCAACTTCTTTAGCGCCTTTTCGTCGCCATAAGCGAGATCTTCAGGAATCTTGACGGTTAGCTGCTTGTCAGCGAAACGATTGTATTGGTTGATGCTGCGATTCAGAGCTTTGCGAAAACTTTTGTCGACGCCGGGTGCCATGGCGTAATCGAAATTCGGGATACTTTGGCCGCCATGCTGTTCGTTTTGGTTCGCCTGCAAGATAATCGCCGCCAGCGCACCGTAGCTGCCGATGCTATTAGGCGTGCGCAGATGCCCATGACCAGTGTTAAAGCCGCCATTTTCGAACAAGACCGTCGGGTCGGTTTGGCAGCAAGTCAGAGTCCCAGTAGCGTAAAAATCGAGATCGTGGACGTGGATGTCGCCATCGTCGTGAGCTTTAGCGTATTCTGGCTTCATTAAAATTGTCTTCGCGAAAATTTTCGAACCTTCGGCGCCAAATTGGAGCATTTTGCCCATCGCAGAGTTGCCGTCAACATTAGCATTACCGCGCTTGACATCGGAATCCTCCGAAGCATCGGCGATGGCGATCGTTTTGTAGATGCTCATGAGGTTGCTTTTGGCTTCGCGAATGCGATTACGCTCTTGGCGATAAGTGATATACTCCTTGGCGGTCTTCTTAAAGGCGGATTCCATAAGCACTTCTTCGACAATATCTTGGATTTGTTCGACGCTGGGCGTGCGCTGTTTGATGGTCTCCTCAGCGCGGCGCAAAACTTTCTCGGAAATCTGCTTCGCGCGGTCATATTTGAATTCTTCGGTGGCAAGACCAGATTTCGCAATTGCTTCGGTGATTTTTTCGGGATCGAAATCGACGATTTTACCATCACGTTTGACGACTTTTTTGAACATAAAAAATATTACCTCCTAGTTTTCATGATTTAATTGATTTTTATTTCTGGTTGGTATGACGCTATATGTAGTGTCTATCCTTATTTTAAGACACTATATATGGTGTGTCAATTGGAATATTGTTGTAAAAATTACAACATTTAGGAAACTGGTTGAAGCTTTTTATAAGCCTCAATTACCACTAGCGGAATAACAAAGGCGGCTCCGGCAGTAATCGCTAGCGGTAACCAAGACACGGGAACTGTGCCGATGAAGGCCGCGAGCGGTCCGAAGAGCGCGGCGATTTGCAACAAAACGGCAATGCTAAGAGAGATATAAAAGCTCACATGGCGAAGTTTTAGACGCTGCCAGAGCGATTCATAGCTACCGCGAGCGGCCAGCGCGGTGCTCCACTGCATAACCACAAGCGCCGTAAAAGCGAGAGTATTCGCTTCGGCGTCGGAATGCAAAGTCAACTTCGCGAGATAAAATGTCAGGAGAGTAATCCCAGCCATCATGAGCGCGATTAGCAGCATGCGCAAGACAAGATTTAGTGGCAAAATCGGCGAATTCTTAGTCTCGGGTTTCTGGCGCAGAATTCCCTGCTCGGGCGGCTCTAGGCCAATAGGGATAACCATGAGCGAATCGGTCACAAGATTAATCCAGAGAATTTGGATCGGAGTGAGCATTTGGCTACCAAACAAAACCAGCGCACCCATCATGGTCAGCGCTTCGCCGGCGTTCGTAGCTAGAAGATAGCCCAGCATCCGGCGAATATTCGCGAGAACTGTGCGGCTCTCCTTCATGGCCTCGGTGATATTTTTGAAATTATTATCCAACAAAATAATATCACCCGCATCCTGAACGACCGATGGACTGTCGCCCATAGCGATGCCGACATGTGCGCCCACCAGCGCCGGGACATCATTCACGCCATCGCCAGTCATAGCACAAACTTCGGTCGCTTTAATAGCATTTAGGATGCGAAATTTATCTTCGGGCGTCACGCGCGCAAAAACCGTCACATTACGCACCAAATCGACCAAATCTTCGTCGTTAATGTTGCCGAGCTTAGAACAATCCAAGACATCCTGCAAATCGTGCGCCAGGCCGAACTCCTTACCAATAGCATAGGCGGTTCCGGCATGGTCTCCGGTCACCATACGCGTGACGACGCCCATGCGAGCGGCTTGGCGGATGGCCGGCCCAGCTTCAGGGCGCAAAGTATCAGCAACGGCGATAAAACCCTCGAAATTTAGTTTCTGGGATTTTTCTAGACGCTGAAGTTCGTTAATCTCACGCTTAATGATTCCGGAAGCGAGCGCGATGACTTTATAACCTTTGCTGGCGAGTTCGCTTAGTTCCGCTTCAGCCTGCTCGCGCGCTGCGGGCTCGAGGGCGCAGCGCGCGAGGATAACTTCCGGAGCGCCTTTGAGTGTCAGTGATAAAGCATTATTTTTATCGCGATAAAGGTTCCCCGAAAGTTTCAGATCTTGATCAAAAGCATAAGATTTTAGCGGCGAAAGCTGAGCAAAATTGAATTTTTGGAGCTGCAGATATTCGGCGATACAGAGGTCGAGAGGATCGCCGGGGGTCGCATCACCCTCGGAGTTAATCAGCGCAGCTTCGGGTAAGGTGGCGCGCGCCAACGTACGCGTCAGTTCTGATGAGGAAAGCTTCGACCAAGTCTCGCGCAGCTCGAGGCGATTTTCGGTCAGAGTCCCAGTCTTATCGCTGGCAATCGTGGTCACAATGCCGAGAGATTCGATCGACTTCAGCTCCTTAATCAGGGCCTGTTTCGCAGCCATACGCTTCGCACAAAGCGCGAGAATAATCGAAATCGCAATCGGCAAGCCTTCGGGGACGGCAGAAACAATCATGGCAAGAGTAAATTTCAGGGCATCGACCAGAGGGATATTGTCGATGAGCTGGACTGCTAGCACAATCAGGGCCAGCATGACGACGACGATCGCAATTTGGAAAACTAGGTGGTTAATTTTTTCCGAAATTGGGCTGACACTGCCGACGGAAGACGCCAAGGAGGCGATGCGGCCATACTCGGTATCGTTCCCTGTCCCAGTGACGACGAAGCGCCCCGATCCCGTAAGGATGAAGGCGCCGGAAAAAACCATGTTGCGCTGTTCATAAACTTTTTTCATTCCGGAAATTGCTTTAGCGTCTTTGGCGATCGGCTCGGATTCTCCGGTCAGCATTGACTCGTCGGAAAGCAGGCCAGACTCGGCGATAATCCGCCCATCCGCGGGGATACGATCGCCTTCGCGGAGGATGACAATATCGCCGGGAACGAGTTCTTCCGATCCGACCGCGACCTCAGAGCCGGCGCGCAGGACGATGACGGTTTGTTTCGTGCTAGCCTTGAGCGATTTCAAAATGCGATCCGTTGAAAAACGCTGAATATAATATATTATTGCATCGACGGCAATAATAACAGTAATCGCAATCGCCTCGATCCAGTCGCCTTGGACTAAGGACAGCCCGAGAGCGACGATTAGGATGATCATAAAAATATCCATGAAAGGTTCGAGCAGTTTCCGCCAGAGCGGAATTTCTTTCATGCGCAAAATGTTTTTACCATAAGCGGCTTGGCGCCGACGAACTTCCGCAGCAGAGAGGCCAGTTTTCGGGTCGACGGAAAATTCCGAGAGAACATCCTTCGCGGCTTGGTTATAATAATTCGCCATAGTAAAAGTATATAAGGCGCGGTGAAAAAAGTCTATGAATTTTCGAAAATGAAAAATTGTCCTGGAAAAAGTCTTGTGTTAAAATAGGGACAAGTATTGCAATAACGCTAAGTTGCAGTGTGCGAGGAGGTAAAATTGGATAAATTTACGGGCGAGGAAAAGGCAAACACGCCGCCAACAAATTCAACGGGAGCGGCAGCGCCGAGCGCGGTTCCTGAGATGGCGACGACACCAGAAGTTGGGCCAAAGCCAGCCGCGACGCCAGAAGTTAGGCCAGAACCAGAGGCTCGACCAGAGCCAGCGGGCAATGCGCACGGGCAAGGCATACAAAATAATGCCGCAGGCGTGGCGTTTAAGGCTGAGGATATTGGGCGGATTACGGCGGTGAAAAATGATTCGTTCGAAGATCAAAATCGCAAAGCAGCAGAAAAGAAGGAGCAGCGCGTCAAGCAGCGCAAGATTGCCTTGATTGCGGGACTAGTCGCGATTGGGATTATTATTTTGGGCTTGATTATTTGGTTGATCGTTGCGCTGGCGACGCGCGAGCCGGAAGATGGGTTGACGAATGATGAGCGCAAAACCCAACAAATCCATACTGGAGCGAATGATTTATACAATAATCCGGACAATGCGGAAGGCGAAAATGATGAAAACGCGGGCGATGCGACGGCGACGAAAGATTATTTTGATAATTTGAAGGAAGAGAGTAAAAACGACGACGAACGCTTACAAGTTTTGCTGGCAGAGTTGGAGTTTTGGAGCGTAAAGGATCGGCCGGATTTAGCTTTCCAGGCGGCGGAAGAAATCGGAAATTTTCGCGATTTGGATACCGACGATGCGATTCGTTATTGTAGCGCGTATACGGATGCGGCGACGGCGCTAGATAATCCGGATTCGGTGAATACGGAGGAATGTGATCAATTCTTGATGGAGCAAGAAGGCGAGGAGGGCGAATATGCCGAAGCGTCGGAAGAATAGGCTGCGGTTAGGAAATTTAGCTGAAACTCGCTGGCAGCGACGGGTGACAGCGGGACTAGTTGTACTCGGGGCGGCGTTTGTCTTGGCTTTGCCGGTAATTATGATCGAGGAAAGGACGGAGAATGCGAGCGCGTATAATCCGCAGACATGTCTTAACCGCGCGAAGTTTAAAGATGGGACGAGAACAGACGAAGTGCCGTCGGTAATACATGTCTGCGAGGTTGATTGTAAAGATCAGCGTGGGATTCGTTGGGGAGCGCTGTGGATTAGCAATACTGGCGCCGGCTCAAACATCGTGAAAGTTAATATGGGCGATTCGAAAAAGACCGGCAAAAAGATTACGGCGAAATTTGCGATCTTTGGTCAGGTTTATTCTTGCGGCAGCACGAATAGGGGTATGACGAGCGCTTATCATATGGAAATTCGAGATTTAAATAATCGCAAGATCGATGAGATCAAATTATCAAAACAGACGATGCATCGTGGGGTGACGACCGGAAAAACTGATACTTGGACGACCGGGGGGAAGATTGCCAATAACAAGATTACCGATGTTGAAGCTTTTTTCCATCATAAGGATGCGACCTGTATCGGGGAAGGAACAATCATCGACCCGAACGATCCGAATGCTTCGGGGGAATATACCGAGACTTGTACGCGCAAAGTGAAAGTTTATCGTTGTTTCCGGACGAACGGAGGCTGTGGCTCGAGTATCTCTAAAGTTAAGGGGGTGCTACATTATACTGTGCCGCCAGACGACGACCATGAAGAGCAGGGCACAGGAAACTTCGAGTCAACATCGACGGTCGAGATTCCGGCGCAAGGATCAGACGTTGGTGAAGGCGGCGAAGGATATAAACTGACTTCAAATGCCGACGGAAAAGCGAAGATTAAGTTCAGCACGGACGAGACGAGCGTGACGGTGAATTTTTGGCATACGCTGAAATATGCGAGTCCGGCGCTTGAAGCGCAAGATTATTATGTCCCAAGCCCAGAGGTAAACTGGCGAATACGCGAACGCCACAAAGATAAGGAAAGCGATAAATATAGCGCTTGGTCGGATTCGGCGTGGGATCATTATAATACGATGTCGGGAGAAGGAGACGAAACGTCGGAGCTGGACGACTTGGAGCATGAGACCGTGACGGTGACATTCGATCCGGACAAGGATGACGGCGTGACGAAGACGGTTTGCCGAAGAATTGCGTATAGGAATAAAAATATTAGTTATTGGAAAGACTGGTACTCGTATGCTTGTGGATATATGGGTATGAACACATGTTGGGATTACGATTGGAGGCTAGAGGGGCCGGATTATACTTCGAGCGACGCTGGGCATTCCGAGGCTTGCGCGGCAGTGACCTATATTAACGACTCGACGACGGACGAATCTTATACGAAGACGGGGACAGTGGATAATGATGTGGTTTTTGTCGGTGAGGAGACGGCGGTGACGTTTTTCGGCAAAGCAAATACTTACGAGGCGCGACGGTTGGCGGCGAAAGAAGCAGCGGTCTATACTTATGATGTCAATATTCCTTATAACGAGGCGATCCTGCAGGGCAACACGCGAGCGAAACAGGCGAAGCTGTGCGAATATCTTAATTCCCTGGCTTCGAAGCCGCAGCAATGCGTCGTGATGTCGGACGAAGATCTCGAGGCGACGAAAGAGTTTAGTGTCGGCGAAGAGGGTAATTCCGCTTACGAAAAGCCGGCAGAGGATGAGCGTAATACTGATGTCACGATCCAGGCGATTGTCCCGGACACGCTGGGCTGGAAATATTGCGCTTCATATGCTTATAAATTCCAATATTGGGTGAATTTCGCGCTCGATGATGTAAAGAATTGGCGCCATGAGAAGACGAAAGATTATAACTATGTCGTTCCGGCGGCTTGCAAAGCGATTGCGAAGAAACCGTCGATGGCAGTCTGGAACAGCGGGCTGGGGACGAATGGTGGGCTGGTCACGCTTTTGTCGAAACGTCATCAAAATCCGCTGACTAGCGAGGGGCCGGCGCTCGGCGATTATGTAACCGAAAAAGATATTGTGGACGGCGCTACGGAAGACGAGACGCCGGCCCCGGATGACACCTCGGGCGAGACGGAAGGATGTGATAATGACGAAGATTGCGGTTTTGCGGAAGATGATAGCGATGGAGAAAGCAGCGAAAACGTAGAGGAAGAAGTGCGTCATGCGGATGGCACGGTCGTGACGAACGATCTCAGGAAACTCTATGGGTCATGGTCGGAATTCTTGGCCGTAATTGGCGGGAAAATGTCGGAAGAGAAGGGCATTGCTTCGGGTTCGACGCTGGCGAAAGGTTCGCTGGAGACGAAACTTTGTAGCGACCCGCTGGATTTGACTAATTCCCCGCTGACGATTAGCAACGTGGGTTGCAATTTGGGAGAGTCGGGCGTCGCGACAAGTTCGGCTTACCGTAAGCGTCTTGATACTTATCTGAAAAGTTTGACCGGGGCTGCCGTCGCGCCAAGCCTGCCGCAGATGGGAATAATTATCGGTAATGATATTCGGGTGAGCGAGACGAGGGTTTATCATGCGACTGACGATTTGACGATTGACAAAAATATCGTCGTCGTCGAACGACCGTATCCAAATATCTATGAGCTGCCCCAGGCGATTATCTTCGTCGATGGCGATGTGAAAATTAAAAGCAATGTCGAGCGAATTGACGCCTGGATTATCGCGACGGGAAAGATTAATACTTGTAGCGATTATGTTAATCGTGAGACGGCGGGGCTGGCGCGACTGTGGAATGGGGTTTTGTATAACCCGGACACGGTATGCTCAAAGCGCCTGACCTTTAACGGCCCGGTATTGGCGGGACAAATGCTACTAAACCGTTCGGCAGGTTCGGATGCGCGCATAGGGGAGCGCCAAGATCCAGCGGAAGTGTTTAATCTGCGTGCGGATGCTTATCTTTGGGGCTATGCCCAGGCTGGACGTTATAGTTCGAGCTATAGCGAAACCTATGTCAGGGAGATTGCACCGCGATATTAGGGCATAGTCCGGAAATAAGGCATTAGTGGCGTGCTTTAGGAACTGCGGTTCGGTTGACCCGCTGATAAAGCTCTTGGTTGTGAAAAAACTACTAGGGTAACTAGTAGTTTTTTATAGTCAACCGAACCGCAGTTCCTAAAGCACCACAAACCTTGTTCCCGAATTATGTTAGGAGTGGCTTTTTGCTACATATACTCTAATTAGCCAGGCAGCGGAGAGGAAAGGCATTCCAACGGAGATTGCTACCCGATGGGTAGAAGTCATTACCGAAATTGAGGTAATATGCTGCTGTGCCATTGGAAATTGGTTTAGATGACCAGCCAAAACCGGATACGCCAGAGTTCTTAAATTTACCTTCGTTAATGTTTATGTTGCCGCTGCGCACAAAGTTTCAATTATGTTGTAAAAATTACAACATTTAGAGCTGAGAGTCGGTAAATTCTCCCTATAATTTGGTAAATTTGTCAAAATTTCCCAAAATATCTTGACAAAAACCATAACCTGTGCTACAATGAAAGTATAAGCCTCAACGAGGCTCGATCTGTAGTGTGCGCAGCGGCGCTATACTAAATCATGACGGGGATCAGCAATTTGCTGGGCTGGGCGGTTATAACTGGTCAAAATCTTATGTGACGAACACCCCTTACCATTTAGATTTTTATACTACGATTATGCCCTCAAGTTATTCTTTTGTCGCCAGCTTTGGTCTTCCTCTCCGCTGCCTGGCTAATTAGAGTATATGTAGCAGGAGAAGTTAAAGTTTGTTTCTTTTTTGCCTAGATTACTTTTTCTCAAGGCGCGTCCGCGACGCCTGCCGTCGCAGGGTCGCGGCGCTAATCCTCGCCGTAGCTCCGGATCCTTTCGTAAAAGTAATCTAGGCATAAACGTAATCATCTTTAACTTTTCCAAAGTTGGGTTCTGAATTTTTGTGCGCAGCGGCTACAGCTTTATTAATAACGGTGATTTAAGATTCTCTGGCAGAGAAGGTTACAACTGGTCGTCCCTGCCAAAACCTGATGGAGCAGGAGCACATTATCTTGCCTTTAACAACATAGCCGTTGGCACACTTGATAGTTACTATTTTGACCGCTGGCTCGGCTTTCCTCTCCGCTGCCTGGCTAATTAGAGTATATGTAACGAAAAAGATTCGAAATTCAAGTTTTAATGATCAGGCTTTGTGCGCAGCGGCAGTATCGGCATCGATCATAATTGGATCTGGCATCCGGGCAATAGCGGGTATAGTGGGTCATCTTGGCCGCATGCGGGTGGCATCTATGCCTACGGTCTCGACTTCGGTGGTAGTTACGTCTACCCGTCAAACTCCAACAATCGTTGGCTCGGCTCTTCTCTCCGCTGCCTGGCTAATTAGAGTATATGTAGTAAAGAGGTCTTGGGGGCGAAGTTAGCTTCGATGCAGTGCAAGGAAGTGGTGCGAAGCGCAAGCGAACCGTACTTAGCGTACGGAGAGCGCGCACCGCAAACCACTGACGCCGCAATGCGCGAAGATAACGAGCCCTTGCTCCAAGTGCGCAGCGGCTTTGTTAGCATTGCTAGTCGGAAACTGTGGCATCCGGGGGCGAATGGCTATTATTGGGCGAACTTACGCGAGACGGCGACAACTGGCTATAACTTTAGTCTTAACTCGAGCGCAACCGTTCCGACAGTTGGTTTTAGCTCAGCTTACGGCTTTCCTCTCCGCTGCCTGACTAATTAGAGTATATGTAGCAGGAGAAGTTCGCTAGGCGTCTGCGGCTCGATAGAGCGCGATGCGAGCACGAGCATATTCACGATTACAAATCAGCTCCAGCCCAGCGAACTGGGGTGGAGGGCTGGATGCGGGGCAAGAAAGCGCAAAAATACCTCGTGGCTTCAGGCAGGGCGCCAGCAAAGCGACGACACGAGGATCGAAATTGTCGTATGGAGGATCGGCGATTATGACATCGAAACTGCCCCGAAACTCAGCGCGCTGGGCGAATTTCGTCACAGATTCGGTGAAAATGGGAAAGTCGAAGCCGAGCCGAGCGAGGTTTTGGGCGATAATGGCGGCGCTCTGGGGGGATTTTTCGACGAAAATCACGGTTTTCGCACCACGACTCAAGGCTTCGAGCCCCAGAGCGCCGCTCCCAGCATAAGCGTCGAGGACGTTAGAAGCGCCGAGATAGGGCTGGAGCATGTTGAAAAGCGCGAGCTTTTCCCGGGAGCCCATGGGGTGCGTTGCGCTCGAGCGCGGGGAGGCCAGTTTCGTTCCGCGCAGGCTTCCGGAGACGATGCTGAGCCGAGAACTTGCCGACTGGCGGCTTGAACGACGACCTTCGGACTGGGAATTCTGCTTCATTTCGACTCCGGTTTTGCGCCATGACCATAAGCGGCTTCAGCGGCGGAATACCAAGCCAAGGCAATGGCGCGGATAATTTCTGGCAACAAAACTTCCTTCGTTTCGAGCGCGAGCTCGGTCGTCCAGCCTTCTTGGCGAAAACGTTCGTACATTCCAGGGACGTCCATGCGCGAAAGAGCGTCGCGGAGGACTTTTTTCAGCTCAACCTGGCTAAATTCTGCGCGTCCCATGCGCGGCAAAACGGCTTTTTGGGGCAGAGTAGCCATGATGACCGCCACGCCATATTCATAAGCGATATGCTTCGACATATAGCCGCCGGCACCCCAGTAAAGCCAGTTGTTGCGCGCAGTCTCGGCAATGTTTTGGCCATGCATAATTCCCTTGATTGGCTCGCCGAAAATCTTGACAAATTCCTTGTTTGACATCAATTCTTCTTTTGCATCAGAGAGCGGAAAATGGTGCGCAGGGGTCAGAGCGTCAGTAATCTTGTGTGCGAGCCAAGCAGCTTCGAAGGCGGCACGAACGGTATTTTGCGCACGCAAGGCCTGGACGAGATTGTAGTGATGATCGGAAATTTGCTGGTCCAAATCGGGCTTATGCTTTTCGTCATACATATGCGAGGGGTCATCATCATCCGGACTTTTGCGCTTCAAGCCGTCCGGGCCGCGCGCACCTTCGAAATAAAGTATTTCTTTAATACTGGGAAAATATCGCCCACGCGGAAGATGGCGCGTGAGAATTTTGCGCGCGGCCCGGTCGAGCTGCTGATGAGTGCCGAGACGTTTTCCGTTATGCTTGGGATTTTTGACCAAGGTAGTTGTTGCATACATAGTACTGCTCTAATTATATAACATGTTGCAAAAAGCCACAAATTAGACATAGTTCGGGAACAAGTCGTTCTGAGTGTGCTTTAGTAACTGCGGTTCGGTTGACCCGCAATTAAGTCTCTTGCTTAGGAAAAAACTACTAGGGCTACTAGTAGTTTTTTATAGTCAACCGAACCGCAGTTCCTAAAGCACCATAAACCTTGTTCCCGAATTATGCTGGGAGTGGTTTTTGCTACATATACTCTAATTAGCCAGGCAGCGGAGAGGAAAGGCGAACCAACGGTGGTAGCCGCTAGACGGATGAACGTCATTATTATTGAAGTCGAGGAAGTAAGCACCGATGCCGTCAGGGTGCGACCAAGATGACCAGTCGTAGCCATTAACACCAGGGTTCCATAGCTTGCCGTTATCGATAAGGATGAGGCCACTGCGCACAAAGTTTCAATAACGTTGTAAAAATTACAACACCTTTTAACTAAAAATTGGCAAAATTGTCCCAGAACTTAGCAATTCTGTCAAGTTTTCCCGAAACATCTTGACAAAAAGCATAAGCTGTGCTACAATGAGGTTATAAGCCTCGACGAGGCTCGATCTGTAGTGCCAGCCACTTAATTCTTCTTAGTTAAACTTAGTTTTAATATTGTGCGCAGCGGCGTAATTGATATGCATTCTGGTTTCATTTGGGGGCCTGGGATGGGTGGTTTTAGCTGGTCTTTTTGGGCGCTTTCTGATGATGCAAACGCGTCAAGCCTCTCTATCAACAATAGTAGTGTCAATCCATTGAACCTCGGTAATCGCAGCGCTGGCTTTCCTCTCCGCTGCCTGGCTAATTAGAGTATATGTAGCAAAAGACGGGCGTTTGGGCTAGCGAGTTCTAATTCAGCGTGGTGATTTGCTGATATTTTTTGATGCGGTTTTTGAGCTCGGGATAATCGTCGAGCTGGCAGCCTTGGTCGACGAAATTGTCCGCGTGGATGCCAGCCTGATTAATCAGCTCGAGGTCGGTCAAATTGGCAATTTGGAGATTGAGCTCGCCGTGCTGCTGGGCGCCATAAATTTCGCCGGGGCCGCGGATTTTCAGGTCGACTTCGGCGAGATGGAAGCCGTCGGTCGACTTTTCCATTTCGCGCAGGCGCTTCGAAGGTTTGCCTTCACCGGTCGTGAGCAAAAAGCAGCTCGCCGGCTGGTCGCCGCGCCCGACACGCCCGCGAAGCTGATGGAGCTGCGCGAGGCCATAATTCTCGGAATCCTGAATAATAATCATATTCGCATTGGGGACGTTGACGCCGACCTCGACGACGGTCGTTGAGACGAGGATTTGGATCTCGCCGCGCGCAAAACTTTCCATGACGGCATCTTTTTCGTCGGGCTTCATCTTGCCATGAAGAATGCCGATTTTGGCTTTGGGGAAAATTTCCATAAGCTTCTTTGCCTGGATTTTTACCGGCGTGGCGGTGTTGGCATTTTTTTCTTCAATCACTTGACAGATCCAGTAGATTTGCTGGCCTTTTGCTAGTAATTCGCGCATTTTTGGGTATAGCTCATCATGTTGCTCGACTTCAGGCAAGATTTTGGTCGTAATCGGCTGGCGTCCGGGCGGAAGCTCATTCAAAATCGAGACATCGAGATCGCCGAACACGGTCAGCTGGAGGGAGCGCGGAATTGGGGTCGCAGTCATGGACAGGAGGTGCGGGGCAGTATCTTTGGGCGATTTCAGGAGAAGCTTTTGGCGCTGGTTGACGCCGAAGCGGTGCTGCTCGTCGATGATACAAAACGCCAGCGAGCGGAACTGGGTGTCGTCGGTGATAAGGGCGTGGGTGCCGATGACAAAATCAATGCGACCATCCCTGATGGCATTGCGCAGTTGGCGTTTGCCTTGCGTCGCTCCAGTCAGGAGGGCAATGCGCGGAAGGCGAAAGCCGGGGATTTTCGCGCGAGCGAAAATCCCCGCCAGGCGACGGAACAGCGCGCTCAAATCTTCGAAATGCTGCGTAGCCAGGATCGCTGTCGGCGCGAGCAGCGCAGTTTGGTGACCGCTGGCCGTCGCCTGCGCGGCGGCAATCGCCGCGACAATGGTCTTTCCGGATCCGACATCGCCCTGGAGTAGCCGATTCATTGGCGTGCCGCGCTCGAGATTTTGAAGAATCTCCCAAGTCGCGCGGCGTTGCGCCTCAGTCAAACGAAAAGGCAGATTCTTGACAATCGTCTGGGTAAATTTCGCCTTAAACGGCAGCGGAATGGAACGAATGCGCTGATTTTCCTGCTTATTAAGGCGGGCTGCGAGAATGAGCTCGAAAAGTTCTTCATAAGCGAGATATTGCCGCGCCAGATCAGCTTCTTCGGGCGACTCGGGAAAATGAGAATTATAAAGCGCCGTCGCCCGTGCGCCTTCCTTGACGAAATCTGGCTTTCCTTCAATAAAAGGCAATAGATCGGGAATTCCAGCAAATTCAGGGCGTAAGTTTTCCAGCAAACGATGGAACATTTGCGGCTTAATAGCACTTTTCGCGGAATAAATCGGCTGGAAGCCAGCGGAAGCATCGGCCTCGCGATCTTGGACCAGGGTCGCCGAGGGAGAAGTGAGCTGATAGCGACCGCCTTTAAGCTCATATTTCCCCGTAAAATAATACTCGCGGTCTTCGTCGAATTGCTTCGCACGATAGGGCTGGTTAAACCACAGTGTGCGAATCGCGCCGGTGTCGTCGCGAATTACGCCCTGGGTAATCGTCAGGCGACGGCGACTGGTGCGGATAATATGAAGATCACTGATTTTCCCGCGCACAATGACTTTCCCGGGACGAAGATCCTCGATCTTGACCGTAGTTTGGTAATTCTCATAGAGGCGCGGCAGACAATACACCAAATCCCCCACCGTGCAAAGGTTGACCCGACGCAAAAGTTCCGCAGCCCGCGGCCCGACCCCTTTCACCTCTTCGATGGGAGATTGTAAATCCATAAGAATATTATAGCACCGATTCGTTCTCATCCGCCGACTAGGAATATTGGACGGAAATATGAAATTTCGGTTTTTTGGGAAAAATTGGCAGCAAACCGCCTGAAAATGCTTATTCTTATTGATTTTTATGGGAATGTGTGCTATAATAGAAAGATAGCTCTTTACAATTTACGCATATAGATGACAAGGGCTGGCGGCGTCCGATATTGGACGCGAAAATCAGAAAAGGGGGATTATAAAATGACGGCTAGAGAAATACGCAAGTCGGCGGGCTTCATGCCCTCCCGGACAGAGGAGTTGGCGCTGACGATTTTACAGAGGATGCGGCCGGAGCGACTAAAGTCGATCGGAATTAGCACTGCGGGATATTTCGAGCGCGTGATGGCCGAGAGAGGTACGGAGGTCGTCGCGACGACGCTGGAAAAGGAGGCGCTGGAATATACGCAAGCAATCGTCGGCGGTTTGCCTAATCTGGAGCTCAGACAGGAAGACGCGCGCAAGGTGATGCCGGAAGCGGATGCGACGTATGATGTGATTTATTCGCGCTTATGTTTGCATTATCTTTCGGATCATGAGCTGCGGGATGCGCTGGCGGAGTTTCATCGGGTTTTGAAGCCCGGCGGGACGTTTATTATCGTCGTAAAATCGCTCGAAGATTGGACGGCGAAGACCGCGGGGGCGCGATTTGACCGGACAACTGGGCTGACATACACGCCGGCGATCGAGCGTTATCAAAATCAATACCGGAGGCTGCATTCGCGCGAGTCGATTAATTGCGCGCTGGCGAATGCGGGGCTGAGAGCCAGTTGCATCGAAGAAGTCGAGGAATTGATTGCGGAGGATTTTGCGCGCAAGATTCCCGAGCCGCAGCCGGCGAAGCTCATCCAGGTCATGGGGACGAATGGATAAGCTGTCAAAAGGCTGGTATATGCGAGTGTCCACGCTTTCGGGCGTGGACTTTTTATCGATTCAGGGTTTTGGGTTTTGGAATTCAGGCTGGGAGCGCTCCAAGGTCCGGCGGCGGCTCTGCTCAGCGCGCCAAGCGGCGATTTTGGCATGGTTGCCCGAGAGCAAGACGTCGGGCACGGCGAGACCTCGGAACTCAGCCGGCTTCGTATATTGCGGAAACTCAAGATTCTCGCCGTCGGAGAAGCTCTCAATCGCTGCCGAGGTCTCGCCGCCCAGCACTCCCGGGAGCAACCGGGTCACGGAATCAACCACGACCAAGGCCGCCAATTCCCCGCCAGTCAAAATGTAGTTCCCGAGCGAAATCTCGTAATCAACCAGCGTCAAAATGCGCTCATCGTAGCCTTCATAATGCGGGCAAAGGATGGCAAAATGACGGAAGGCGGGCGTTTCGGGAGCGGAATTTTCGGGGCTACTCGGCGGCTGGCAAATTCCGGCGAACTGGCGCGCCAAATCCTGCGTCCAAACCTTCCCGACTGGGGTCGGAAGGATGACTTCGGCGCTCGGATCAGTCGCCTTGATGCTCTCGATGGCCGCGAAAACTGGCTCACAACGCAGCAACATGCCGTCGCCGCCACCATACGGCGTGTCGTCGACCGAGCGGTGCGGACCGAGGCCGAAATCGCGCAAATTGACATAATCTACCGCAATAATGCCACGATCCTGAGCTTTGTAAAGCATAGAAGAGTCGAGATAGGGGCGCAGAGCCTCGGGAAAAAGCGTAATCAGAGTGAATTTTCGCAGAGGCGTCGAATGCGCTGCTTCTGGGATCGGAGATTTGGTGGTATCATTCATGGTACTATTTTAACATTCTGGATATTTTATGTCGAATTTCGGGGGCAATCTGGCGATTCGGGCGCAGGAGATTAAACCATAAACAAAAAGCCGGCTCGAAAGCCGACCTTTTGGGCTGATCCGCGCCCACCCTTGGGGCACATTGGTTTGTTTTAATCCGCTGTTTTTGTTTTTGTTAAGTCTCCACACTCCACTAAAC
>CAZODR010000010.1:0-26306 GCA_964578645.1 uncultured Candidatus Saccharibacteria bacterium
GCAGCCGCCTTGTAAGCGGCAGGTCGTCGGGGCAGAGCCGACACACGGCTCCAGGTTTAATGATTGTTTATGTATGCGACGCCGAAAGAATAAAGAGTTTTTAGGGCGTTTTTTTGATGATTATAGGGTTTGCGATCGTTAGATTGAATTATTAGCCAATCTCTACTTGTGGCGCGCAGCCGGCTTTGCCGGCTTGGCTGGCCCGGCCGCCGGAAGAGGTTTAGGACCGTTCAGGGCGCGAGTTGCGGGACGGGCTTTGTGGGCGGTGCTGGCTTTGGCGGCCGGGCCAGCCGCGCGGGCGACGGGCGTAGTTTTACGGCGGATTGTAGTACGAGCGGCGGATGAGCTGCTGGCGGAGGAGCTGGAGCGAGTGCGGACGCCCGCCGTCGCCCGCGGCGCGCCACGACGGGGTCGTACGGATCGTGCGGCGGCATCAGCGGCGATTTGGGCCTCGATGCGCGCAGTGATGTCCGAGAGTGCTTCGGTGTCGCCGGTAGCTTCATAGATGGCGAGAATTTGCCTCAAAGTGTTCACGCTATGATCGAGCGCATAGGCATTTTCCAAGGCTTCGATAGCGGCTTTGGTCTGGCCGAGGCGTTCGCGAGCCTTTGCGAGGGCGATGAAACGCGCCGGGACGGTCGGCTCGATCTCGATGGCTTGCTCGAAAGCCATGGCGGCTTTCTCGAATGAGCCAGTTTCGAGATAAATCAGGCCAACATTATGCAATGAAGACGGATTATTGTCAAGAGATTGAGCGATCTCAAAACACTCGATCGCCTCGCTAAACTTCTGTTCCTTAGCATAAAGAATCCCGAGACGATTATAAGCAGCAGCATTTTTTTCATCAAATTTCAAAATTGTCAGCAAAGCCTTCTCAGCACGCAGCGGCTTTTGGTCACGCATCGAGGTCTGCGCAGCATTCCAGAGCTTCTTCATCTGCATATCATAGCGGGCGCTGCGCGGCTCCTCGGCATTTCGCGAGCGAAAAATCGGGTTCAAAAAAGCGAGGTAAAGCGCTAAAACTAAAATTATTGCAATTCCGAGCATAATTCCATTATACCATGCTTTAAAAGGTCATTTTCTATTGACTTTTTCGATAATGTGTGATATAATGGAAGGATAGGGGTAAGTTCGTTAAAATCCTTAAAAACGGAAAATTTCGATAAGTTACGGTTTTAATGTCATCCCAGTATTCAGTTTGTCCAAGAATTTCAGAAAAGGAGGAAAATTATATGAAAAACAGAAAATTGAGGCAATTGTAAGGCTCTATAATGCTATTTTTGGAGAGGAGCTTGAGGAATTCATGGGAGATGAGGCTTCCGTCAACATTACGGATGAAGATCTGGATAAGATCTATCAGGTACTCGGGACTTTATCGGAGCGTGAGCAGAAGGTGCTTGGTATGCGTTTCGGGTATGAAAACGAAGACGGTCGGCCAAGGGTTCGTGAGCGCATTGGGAAGGAGTTCAATGTTACCGGAGAACGAATTCGGCAGATTGAAGGCGATGCGCTGCGTAAATTGCGTAAACTCGCTTACCGCGGGCGGTTGCCGCGGATTTTTCAGTCGGATACCTTTGAGAAAAGAGTCGATGAGCTGTTCCGGGAGATTCGGGAGTTGCATCGGCGCGAGGCGGAGCTCAAAAATGAATTATGTGATTTGGAGTGGTTGCCGTTTAACGAGTCTGAGGCTGTGGACAAGAAGCTCGCTAGTATTGGCGATTTGGGCTTATCGGATCATGCGTCCTTCTGTATGCTGGGGATATTTTTATTAGGGGTGGCGGTGGGTGGAGAAAATGTGGTAGAATAGAGGAAAAGTTTTGTTAATTAGAAAAGAGGTTGGTTTTGAATTTAAAGATTGGGATTGTTGGGTTGCCAAACGTGGGGAAATCGACGCTTTTTAATGCGCTGACGAACGCTGGGGCGCTGGCGGCGAATTATCCGTTCGCGACGATTGAACCGAATGTGGGGATTGTGCCGGTGCCGGATGAGAGGCTGGAAGTTTTGGCAAAAATGTATGAGACGGAAAAAGTCGTGCCGGCGACGGTGGAATTTGTTGATATTGCGGGGCTGGTCGAGGGGGCGTCGAAAGGCGAGGGGTTGGGAAATAAGTTTTTGGCGCATATTCGCGAATGCCAGGTGATTTGTCACGTCGTGCGCGTGTTTGAGGATGGCGACGTCGTGCGGGCGGAGGGTTCGAAGGACCCGGCGCATGATATTGATGTGATTCGGACGGAGCTGGAGCTGGCGGATCTCGAGACGCGAGAAAAAGTCGCAGCGAAACAGAAAAAAGGCGCGAAGAATGGCGTCGCTGAGGTGATTCCCTATTTGACCGAGAAGCCGGTGATTTATATGTTCAATGTCGATGAAGCGGAGCTGAAGGACGAGGCGTTGAAGGCGAAATTGGCGGAGAGTGTCGCGCCGAGCCAAGCGGTGTTTGTCGATGCGAAGCTGGAGGCGGAAATGTCGGGGATGGACGCGGCGGAGCGGAAGGAATTTTTACATGAATACGGGATCAAGGAGGACGCGCTCGCGGAGTTGATTAAGGCGGCGTACAAAACTTTGGGGTTGCAGAGTTTTCTTACGGCGGGCAAGAAAGAAGTCCGGGCTTGGACGATTAAGCAAGGAGCGACAGCGCCGGAAGCGGCGGGCGCGATTCATACGGATTTTCAGCGGGGTTTCATCGCGGCGGAAGTGATGAATTATGATGATTTGCGGGAGCTGGGGAGTGAGCAGGCCGTAAAGGCGGCAGGAAAGTTGCGTACGGAGGGGAAGGGGTATGTGATGCGGGAGGGGGATGTTGTTGAATTTCGTTTTAACGTGTAGGCTGGCGTTAAATATGTGATATGATAGACGAATGATATAGGTACAAAATTGGAATTAGGTGAAAATTAGTCTAAGGAAGGTTTTGTATGGAACTGGTAGAAATTGAGCGGTGGTTGGATGGGTTTTTGAATTTTGAGCGGACTCCGGATTATGAGATGCTGAAACTTGTGACCATGGAGCGGATGTGCGAGAAGTTTCGGCATCCCGAACGGGAAGCGAGATGTATCCATATCACTGGATCGAAAGGCAAGGGTACGATTGCGGCAAATATCGCGGGCATTTTGCGGGGGATGGGATATAAAACTGGAGTTTATGGATCGCCGCACGTATTGAATTTTAGCGAACGCGTGGGGACGGGCGCGGGTGACTTTTCGCGGAGAATATATGAAGAGGCATTTTCGGAATTAAAATCGGGCGTCGAAGAATTGTTGACGCAGAAAATTGTCAAAAGAGAGCATTTGACTTGGTTTGAGCTTACGACGATGTTCGGAATGCTGTGTTTTCGGGCGGCGAAAGTGGATTTTGCGGTTTATGAAGTCGGTATTGGCGGGCGGTTGGACGCGACGAACGTGATTTTGCCGGAAATTTGCGTTTTCGGGCCAATTGAGGTCGAGCACACAAAGTATTTGGGCGATAGTTTGGGCGAAATCGCGAGAGAAAAGGCGGGAATTTTAAAGCCAGGCGCGACTGCGGTTTCGGCGGCGCAAAAATTAGAGACGCGGGAAGTGCTAAAGAAGAGGGCGGAGAAGCTGGAAGTTGAGCTTGAATTTTTGCCCGAATTGGAAGATTATCTGGCGGAGGATCGGGCGATTGCGCTGGCGGCGGTGCAAAAGATTTTCCCGAATCTGGATCGGGATTTGGCGCAGAAGGCGATGGCCGGCGTAAACTTGCCGGGGAGATTTGAGCGTCTGACGGATCCTGTGAGATTGCCCGATGTTCCCTATCTTTTATTCGATGGGGCGCACACTGCGAATAGTATGAGCCGGGTCATACATCGGATGAAGGCGGAAGGTGTCCAGGGGAAAGTGATTTTTGGTTGTGCACAGGACAAGAATGCCGACGAAATGGCAAAAATAATTCTTCAAAGCGGGCTGTTTAGTGAAATTTATTTGACGCGGCCGGGGGATTTTAAGGCTTCGGACTTGGAGAGTGTCGCGAGGGCGTTTCGGAAGGCGAAGGGCAAGAATCCTGGGCCGAATATCAATATTAGGGATGATTTTCGGGGAGCGATTGTCGAAGCTATAACGGCGGCGGAGCGCGATCGGTCGCCAATAGTCGTCCTAGGATCGTTCTATCTCGTCGGCGAGGTGAAGAAGGTGCTTGCGAAATGGAGCAAACGCGTATAGGCTTCTCCTGCTACATATACTTTAATTAGCCAGGCAGCGGAGAGGATAGCCAGACCAACGACTATCGTCGTTTATCGGATTGACGTTACTGCTAACGAAGCGGAGGTAGTGGGCATGGGTAGTATTAGGAAGTGCTCGAGATGACCAATTAAAGCCATGAATGCCAGAATACCTCAGCCTACCGCCTTCTATGTTGACCCAGCCGCTGCGCACAAAGTTTCAGTAATGTTGTAAAGTTTACAACATCCTTTAACTAAAAATTGACAAAATCCCTAAAATTCTCAAAAATCTCTTGACAAAAACCATAAGCTGTACTACAATGAAGTTATAAGCCTCAATGAGGCTCGATCTGTAGTGATAATTACTGAAGTCTTCTTAGTTAAACCTAGTTTTAATATTGTGCGTAGCGGCGTCGTCTCTTTCGAAAATGGCACCTTAAAATGGGCGGGTGATTCTGGGTTTAATTGGAGCTCTAGGCAATACGGAACAGCGAGCCAATCTGGACATTTTAGCCATCAAGTTGATATTGTCTACTCATCTGCCGCAAGCCAACGCTGGATCGGCTTTCCTCTCCGCTGCCTGGCTAATTAGAGTATATGTAGCGGAAAAAGTTGCTTGTATTTTTAGAACTTATGCTATAATAAAGATGTCCAGTTCATAATCGTAGCCTTGTTTTGGTTACTTTTGTTTCGTACCGGTATTAGGCTTAATAGTTTATGGCCAGTTTTAAGCGGCATCGCATTAAGTATCTGGTTATTAGTATTAAGCTAGTGCAGGTTACGAATGGACTGGACATCCTATGCGGTGTCGCTTTTTGTTGGAGCCGGTAATACAGACCTTAGCCGGATTCGCAGAAAGCGATGCCTAGAGAATATCAACTAGTATTAGCCAGGACCGTTTGGCAAAGGTTTTTGATGGCTAAAATGGAGGAAACATGGGCATACAGGGGCGAATTTCAGGGCAAAAATCTCGGTCGAGGCTTAAGCTGTGTCGAGTTAATGAGACTCGACGACTGACATTTACTGGGGGTGGGTTAGTAGTCCTTTTCTTGATCTGTGTATTTTGCCCGATTGTCGAAGAATCGGTTGATGCTCAAGACGTTTCGACTCAAACTGAAAGCGCGTCTGCTGCTATTTCTGTTGCTCTGGATACTAACGCAATTGATCTGGACTTGGTTCCGACGCCTGGCGGGGCGGTGACTACGCGGTCGACGAAGTTGACGGTCTCGACGGATAATGATAGTGGGTATAGCTTATACCTGAGTACGGACGGCGAAACGCAGGACTTGAGTGATAGTGCGCATGTGGAGACCATTGCGCCGCTACCTGGGGCGGCGACGATTCAGGATTTTCCGGTCAATACTTGGGGTTATAGTTTAGCGGCGGCGGAGGCTGAGCCGGTAGGAGAGTTTCAGGCTGTTCCTGCGAATGCGGAGAATGCGATTTTGAAGACTGAAACTGCGGCGCTCGATACGTATCGGTTTGATGTCGCGGTCCTGGTATTTTGGAGAGATTGCGCTAGGATTGCCGGAAATTTCTAAGTCATGCGGGACGAGCTTGTCGGATTACAATTGTTTTGCCGCGGGATTTTTAAATGTTGGAGGTTGGTCTCCTACTTTTGAGGCGCGTCCAGGTATTTATAATGGACCGTCGTCCAATAACGGCATGAATACTTATATTACATTCGATTATGAAGCTAAGGAATATGATGCGCACTATCTTTTGGGAACTTATTATGATTGGAGCACTGCTACTGCGGGGAGTGGTAAAAGTGCGGGGACACTCAAAGATGCTTCGGAGAGTATTTGTCCTAAAGGTTGGGGATTGATTTCTGGTTCGAATAGTGCATCGGGCAATTTAAAGGATATGCTGATGCCATATTTATCTAACGGATCGACTGTTTATGTGAAGGGGCATACTATTTCTGAGCAGGAGAGAGAAATATATAATCTCCCTCAGGAACAGACTAATTTTAATGCAGTGATGAAACCTTTATATTTCGTGCGGGGTGGAAGCGTGATGGCGCAGACGGGTGAAATGAATTATCCGGGATGGTATGCATCTTACCAAGCGGCACAAAAGTATTATGTCGATCTCCCGGAATCAAGCATGAACTATTATTTTGATGCGACCCAGCTGGAATGGAGCAGTACGACCGCATGGTACGGAATGCCAGTGAGGTGCGTTGCGCGCTAGATTTTTATTTTGCGGTCTCCTGCTACATATACTCTAATTAGCCAGGCAGCGGAGAGGAAAGCCGAGCCAACGATAGTCGCTGTTCGACGGGCCGACGTTACTGCCATTGAAGCCGAGGAAGTAAGCATAGATACCATTAGAATGCGGCCAAGATGACCAGCCATAGCCATTGACGCCAGAGACCCCCAGCTTACCGTTATTGATACCGACGACGCCGCTGCGCACTGGGCTGATATTTAAATATTCGGGCAGTTGCTCTGGTGCGCAGCGGCCATGTCGATATTAGTACCGGCAGGCAGTGGTTTTCTGGCTCTGGTGGTTACTACTGGTCATCTGGGGCGTATGAAGGCGACATCCGCGCATACTATATCGACATAAGCAGTAGTATCCGCTTGTCAAACGCATATGATCGCTGGGATGCTCTTTCTCTCCGCTGCCTGGCTAATTAGAGTATATGTAGCAGAAGGCGAGGCTAATCGTCGAGAGCGAAGAATTCAACGTCAAAATTCTGCCCAGTGACGGCGGCGACGGCTATAATTGGCTCGAAATCGCGATATTTCGGCTCGAGACTGCGAAAAAGCTCGGCCGCGTAGTCCATTTGTTGGCGTTTTTTAGGCGTGATGCGGACGAGCGGGCTGCCTTCGACCTCGGTGCTCGCGCTATATTTCACTTCGGTGAAGAAAATCTGACGATTTTTCACGGAAATTAGATCGATTTCGGCGGTTTTCGTCTGGTAATTTTGGGCAATTATTTCATGATTTTGCGTCCTGAGGTGCTCAGCGACGGCATTTTCGGCCTTTTTACCATTAGTAGTATATAACGGCGGTTTGTCTGAAAAACGCCTAAAATCCCCTTCTACGTTCGTCTGGGGGCATTTTGCCTCAGATTCGGCGATAATTTTCGCTACGGGGCGGAAGGATTTGCGGTGTTCGGGGCAAATTCCATGTTTTTCGAGCATGGAACGGTGGAGCGCGGTCCCATAGCCGACGTGTTTTTCGAAGCCATAAGCGGGGTATTTAGGGGCAATTTCGGCCATATAAGCGTCGCGCGCGACCTTTGCGATGATCGAGGCGGCGGAAATTTCTTTGATCAGCGAATCGCCTTTTTTCAGGACGGTGACGCGGTCTGCCAGCGGAGTATCAGAGAGAAAATTTATCGTGCCATCGATGATAATTTCGGTGAATTCGACTTTTTGGGCGAGGATTTGCTTTACGGCGCGACGGGTGGCGAGTCGAAGGCTGCTCGAGAGTCCGAGGCGGTCGATCTCGGCAGCCGAGACCCAACCCGTCGCGCCGGCAGCAGCGTGGGTGTGAATGAGCTGGCTGAGTTCGGTGCGTTTCTTCGCGCTGAGCTTTTTTGAATCCGCGAGGTTTTCCCAGAGGTAACGCTTTTCTTGAAGCACTTGCGATTTTTTAGCGGTAGCGCTTTTATCCTCGCTAATTTCTCCAGCAGTGAATTCTCTCCCGAGGATGACGGCGCCAACGACAAGTGGCCCGGCCCAAGGGCCGCGGCCAACTTCGTCAATTCCGAGAATGATTTTTGCGCTACTGGACACGCTTAGACTTCAGCGTCTTTACTCTCATTAACTTCTGTCTTCGCGTCAGCGTTTTCGTCAGCTTTTACCGTATTCGCTTCAGCGCCTTCACTTGCCTCTGCTTCTTCAGTAACTGCGGCTTTGGCAACAGGGTTATTAACTGCGGCGCGATCGAATGCTTTGTTCGTCAGACGGGCAGATTTACCAGAGCGCTCGCGCAGGAAGCTGAGATTCTTGCGGCGGACTTTCGCGCGACGAGTAATTTCGATCTTTTCGACCAAGGGGCTATGCACGAGGAAGGATTTCTCGACGCCGACGCCCGAAGTTACCTTGCGTACAGTGATGCGCGAAGTATGCGAACCTTTACGGTCGGTGCGAATGACTACGCCTTCGAAAACCTGCGAACGGAATTTTTCGCCTTCTTTAATTTTTTGGGTTACACGGACGGTGTCGCCAGAGCGAACATCGACTACGGCTGGTTTTTTCTGGGCGTCACCAATCTTTTTTAAACTTATAAAACTCATAATTTAACCTTTATATTTACAACTATGGTTTATTTTAGCATACTTTTCTCGATTTGAGAAGGGTGATTATTGTTTTAGGGCGAGTTTTATGCGCTCTTCGACGGAAAGTCCGGGATCGACTTCGGCGAGAGCGGCGGAGGCTTCTTTCAACGGGAAGCCGAGAGCGATCAGCGCATCGAGGGCTTCGTCGTTCGCGGAGTTACTAGGCGCGAGAAAATCGTTGCTTGCGGTCTGGCCGTATTTACTGGGAGCGCCAACTTTGTCGCGCAGGTCGACGATGACACGTTCGGCGGATTTTTTTCCGACGCCACTGGCTTTGGCGATAAAGGCAGCATCGGTGTTCGCGATGGCGTTGCGGACATCTTCGGAAGATCCGAGGCTCAAGATCGCCATGGCGGCTTTTGGACCGACGCCGTTGACGGAAATTAGCATTTCAAATAGGCGCTTCGCGGTCAGACTGGAGAAACCATAGAGCTCTTCGGCGTTGTCGCGGATGGCGTGATAAGTATAAAACTTCGCCTGATCGCCGAGATTTGTGCGTTCGATTTCGGGGGCAGGAATCATGACTTCATAGCCAACTCCTTGCACATCAATAATGATCGAAGCGGGAAGTTTTTCGGTAATGGTGCCGGAAAGATGCGCGATCATGAGCGGGATTTGCGACCAAGGAGATTAAAGATGATAATAATGATAATGGTAATAGCGATGGCGCTGAGAGAGAGGATCATGGGCCAGGTTGCGGGCTCGACGGCGTGGCTGCTTTCGTCAAGATCTTCGTATTCGGTTTCGAGATCTTCGGATTCGCTACAGCCAGGTTCGTTGCGATCGGCGCAAACAACTTCAGCCTCGCCGGAAGTTCCTTCTTCGAGAACCGTGCGATAGGTATCATTTTCGGCATCGTAGAAGCAGGCTTGGAAATTACCGTTATCGTCATAACATTCGCTAGGGCAAGGGATGCCGACATCGCCTTCTAGGACGCAGTTTCCAGGCGTCAGCTCGGTGATTTCGCTCTTTTTGGAATCGGCCTCCGGGGCATCTTCGCCGGTCTCGGAAATTGGCATAATGTCAGATTCGCTACTGGTCGGAACCGCTTCGCCTTCTGAGCCGTCATAATCTTCGACGGTGCCGGAGTTCAGCTCTTCAGCGAAAGTCGCGGGAGCGAAAACGGCGCAAAGTCCGAAGCTAATGATGGTGATAATAGCCATGAATTTTTTGTGCATAAACCTCCTTGTTTGTTTTATTTTAGCATAAAAAGCACAGAATAGGAGATTTTTGTTTGGGCTAGGCGGTCAATGATCGGTTTTCGCGACGAAGGAATGTACGATGGCGACGGCCAGCGCATCCGCGGCATCGTCGGGCTTGGGGATGGATTTTAAGCCGAGATGGAGGCGGACCATTTCTTGCATTTGGTTTTTATGCGCATGGCCGTCGCCAGAGATTGCCATTTTGATTTGGTTCGGGGCATATTCAAAAATCGGCAGATTATACTGTTTCGCGACCAAGAGGCAGACGCCGCGAGCTTCGGCGACCGATATTCCAGTAGTAATATTTTGTTTAAAAAAGAGTTTTTCGATCGCCATGACCGCGGGGCGATTGGCGTCGATGATTTCGTGGAGCGAATTATAAATATCTTCAAGACGTTCGGGCAGCGGAGTGTGGGGCGGGGTAGCGATGACGCCAAAGTCAAGCGCTTTATGCCCATCAATGACGCCAAAACCGCAGATTCCGGTCCCGGGATCGATGCCGAGAATTCTGGTCGAGAATGGATTATTCATTGACATACTCGATCAAAGTAGTGCGGAGGTCTTTTACGGGGACGACGAATTCGTCTTTTACAGTCGCGGGGGCGATGGCGTGGGAAAAGCCGAGCTTTTTGGCTTCGGAGATGCGCTGGTCGGGGCGGAAGGCGGAACGAACTTCGCCGCCGAGGCCAACTTCGCCGAAAACGACGAACTCTTCCGAAAGTTTGCGCCCGGCGACGGCGGAGGCGATAGCGAGACAAATTGCGAGATCGGCGGCGGAATCTTGGACTTTGAGGCCGCCGACAACGTTGATGAAGACGTCTTTATCGTTGAGCTTGAGTTTCGTGCGACGTTCGATAACGGCGATGAGAAGGTTTAGGCGATTGAGGTCAAAACCGGAAGCGGTGCGTTTAGGATAGCCAAAGTTTGTCGGAGTGACGAGGGCTTGGATTTCGACGAGAATGGGGCGAGTGCCTTCGAGGGTGGCGAGAATGATTGAACCGTCGGTATTTTGGCGCTCGGAAAGTAGGGCGGCGGAGGGATTTTCGACCTCGGCTAGACCTTCATGGCTCATTTCGAAAATTGCGGCTTCGCTAGTCGATCCGAAACGATTTTTCACGGCACGAATGATTTTAAAACCGCCGTAACGATCGCCCTCGAATTGTAGGACGACGTCGACGAGATGTTCGAGGACTTTCGGGCCGGCCAAAGTTCCCTCTTTGGTGACATGACCGACGATGATGACGGCGGTGTTGGAGTTTTTGGCGGCACGAATGATGAGATTGCCGCAGTTTGTGACCTGAGAAACTCCTCCTGGCGCGGAGGCGATTTCGGCCAGAGTGAGGGTTTGGATTGAATCGACGATGACGAGGTCAAAATCGCCGCTTTCGATGGTTTTTGCGATGTCGTTGGCGCTGGTCGAGCTGGCGAATTTGAGGTTTTCTGATTCGGCGCCGAGACGGATGGCGCGGAGTTTGACTTGGCCGGCCGATTCCTCACCAGAAACATAGAGGACGTTGTAATTTTCGGCAATATGGGCGCAGACTTGCATGAGCAAGGTCGATTTTCCGATGCCAGGTTGGCCGGCGAGCACGGTAACTGAGCCAGGGAGAATGCCGCCGCCGAGGACAATGTCGAGGTCGCGAAAACTGGTCACGAGGCGATCCTTTTCGTCGGAAACTTCAAGATCGCGGATGGAGACGAAATCGAGAGTTTTGCCGGACATTTGACCGCGACCGATAGCGGATTTTTCGTCACGGCTGGATTCGTCGAATTGTTGGATGAGCGAACTCCAGGCGCCACATTTATTACAACGTCCAGTCCAGTTTTTATATATTGCGCCGCACTGTTGGCAGGCGAAAAGGATGTGAGATTTAGTCATATAATATATATTATAGCACGCTAGAATTTGCGTTTCGCGACTGCTAGGCGATCACTATCGCGATCGAAATTGTCGCTAGGAGTTTCTCCGAGTAAATGATCGATTAGGGCTTCGTAGGTCAGAATGCCGACGATACGTTCGTAGCGATCGATGACGAGGAAAAAGTAACAATTCGTGCGTAAAAAGGCGGCGAGAGCCTGATTTAAAGTATAGTCCTCGCGGAGATAGTAGATTTTCGGGTCGATAATATCGAGGGCGCGACTGGCCTCGCGGACTTCGAGGCTATTTAGAGCGGTCGTATGAATGAGACCGATAATTCGGCGATCTCTATCGAGGACGGGAAAATGCTGAAAACCGGAGCGATAGAGACGATCGAGAGTTAGCGGTCCGAGGACCTCGTCGGCGTCGACATACGTGATGGCGGTTTGGGGGAGCATGATCTCGGAGACGTGCGTTTCGGGAAAACTCATGATCGTCGCGATGACATGACGTTCGCGCTGGCTGAGGACGGAGCGAGGTGTGCGACGGAGGAGATCGAGAAATTCGGCGGTATTATGCGGCACGGGAATTTCATCGGGGGATTTATGGACGGGAGTTTCAACGGGGCCTTGCTCGCGTTTCGGTTCGATTTTTTCGAGAGAAGTTGTGGAGTTTGTGTGCGCGCTCGGATTATCGTTTGGAATTGGCGAAAAATCATCGCTCGCGGCGCCTCTGTGGGGGCGGTAGGGTGCAAGTTTTGGGTCGGACCAGCGAGCGAAGCGCGTCAGGACGGCGGTTTTGAAAGATTTGAGAGCTGCGGAACAAGATTTAAAGAAGGCGGTGAGATTTTGGGCGACTAAGGATGTAGCTTTCGGAGTTTTCATGTTATAATGATTATAACATAATAAGTTCAATTGGAGATACGAGAAGCTTATGGATAAGAAGACTTGGATTATTATTGGGGTGATTTTTTTGGGTTTTGGGGGGCTAGTCGGGTTGACGATGTTACAGCGCAAGGATGAAGTCGCTTCGGTGAATTATGACGAGATTGAGGAAACGAGCGTGATTGCGGCGAGCGAAGCGAGCGGGGGGATGGAAGAAAATATCGATGGAGATGCGAATGCGCCGGTATTGATTTTTGATTATGCGGATTATCAGTGTGAAGGTTGCGCGGCAATGAATCCACAGCTGAATAAATTGGTCAAGGAATATGACGGTAAAGTTGCGGTGGTTTTTCGGACCTATATCCAGTCTTATCACCAAAACGGGACGGCGGCAGCATCGGCGGCGAATGCGGCGGCGAAGCAAGGATATTGGAAAAAGTTTAAAGATCTGATGTTCACGAATCAAAACGAATGGTATTCGGCGACGGGCGATGAGCGGCAAGCGATGTTTGAGAAATATTTCCGCGAAGCTTCGGATGAAAAAGGCGATGTCGAGCAGTTTCGTAAGGACATGGCGAGTAAGGAAGTGGCGCAGAAAATTGCGTTTGATCGGGGTCTGGCGGATAAGGTGGGGTTGGATTGGACGCCGTCGATTTGGGTAGGCGATGAGCTGATTCCGCGCGAGAGTATGGGATCAAGTTTCTTGGATGACATGCGCGAGAAGATTGATACAAAGCTGAAAGAAATTGAGAAAAAGAAATAATTTCGGGCGCGGGGTTGGTTTTTTGAGCGATTTGTAGTATAATATAATGGCGATCGGAAAACGATAGCAGCTTAAAATCAAAAGGGGAGGTGTTTGTTTTGAGTACAAAAAATAGCCCGAGAGCTCTGAGTATGTCGGAGTGGGCCGAAGTTGAGTACGAGCGCCGTAAGGCGGGAATGCGACCGGAGGTTTATAATGAAGCACGACGGCAATATGCCACAATTGCGAGCCTGAGCCATATGAATAAGATGCAGGTTAATGAGCTTGCTTACGGTGTGGCGCCGAATGATGCTGGGAACCACCTTGAGGATTATCAACGCGAGCCGTTGGCGAATTATGTCGTTTGTTCGCCGTATTTGGCGAGTTTGCGTTGGCGAGATTTTGTTGTGCAGCGTGAAGTGAAGGGCTTGTTGCGAAATTACCGGCGCATTAATGAGTCGAAAGACTTAGCGTCGCAGATTATGGCGCGCCCGATGGATGATGTTTGCCCTTTGGTGATTCGTCCAGGCGCAGGGGCTTTACCGGAATTTCGAAAGTTCAATTTTTCGCCGGATGATTTGTCGCATACGCGACTAATTGCTTGTGATGAATATGCAACTTTGCCGGTGAAATTTTTGAACATGATGTTTCGTTATGATATGGCAAGAGATTTATATCTCAATGATAATCCTGATGCGGGGTTGGTGAGATATACAAACCAAAGCGTGGATGACTTACTAAACGAACCGTTTTGGCGCGGAAAGGCGGATATGGTAATCTTAAACGGATTGCTGGATGATTGTAAAAACGTCGATGCGCAGCGCGAACTAGTGCGCAAGGCGTTGTATCTTTTGCGTCCGGAAGGGATGGTGCTTTGTGATTTTCCGCTTATGACAGCAGAAGTGCGCCGGCATGCAGATTATTTGGCAATTCGAAAACCATTAAGACTGAGAAAGGCCAAAAATATTTTAATGCAGATTTGCGCCGACATCGGTGCGACGGCAACAAGTATGGTTTCTCCGCGGGAGGAAGCTTTGTTACTGGGAAAAATCTGTCCGGATGTGCAGAATTTGGATTACCGCATTGGATCGGGATTGGAAAACGTCCAGGAATATGCTTAAAACAAGTACTTTTTCCTGGCAAAGGGCTCTGCAGTATGCAGAGCCCGATTTTTTGCGGAGTTTCGCTTCGCGCCGTGTTATTTTTTAGCGGATTTCTTGGATCGCGATTTCATAGCGCTTTTTAGCTTGGCTCCGCTGGTTGCCTTGCCGGTTTTAGCTGGTTTCTTAGCTTTTGCAGTAGTTTTGGTCATTTTTGCGTAGGACTTTTTACGATTTTTAGCGGAAGAGCTTTGATTACGACTAGAACTTCGCGCTTTCGAAGGTTCGAGATTCATGAATTCGCGCAAACTGAAATAAACGCAGAATGATCCGGCGAACAACGCAAGCATAATCATGACAAAAGCTTGGGAAAGGACGATTTCGGCAAAACCATCTTCGAAAACTGAGGCGAGGGTCGAGCTAACGATGCCGGTATTCGGAGCGAAGGCGACTTCGCCGAGCGGGGCGAGGTAGAGTAAATTACCATCGATAATATTCGATCCGGGAATGTAGGGGATATAGTTCCCTGGGCGATTTGGGGTCGTTGGGTTGCTAGGTTGCTCGGGGGTTTCAGGTTCGCTTGGAGTCACTGGATTGCTTGGTGCGTTTGGCTCTTCGGGAGTGTCGGGCTGGACTGGAGGTTCAGGCTGGGGCTTTTCGGGCTCTTCGGGAGTAATTGGCTCGGTGGGTTTTTCAGGATTTTTTACATAGCGGACAATGAATTCTAGATCTTCACTTTCTATACTACCTTTGACCTGGGGGTAATCTGGAGTATATCCATCGATCGTTGGGGATTTGACGTTGAACTTGGATCCGGGATCTAGTTCTTCGGAATGATCGTCGTGCGCTTTCGAGCCATCTTCGTAGACATAATGGATGATGAGCTTCGGCTTTGCCGGTTCGGGATCGGGTTCGGTCGGTCGGTCAGGAGTATCGGGAGTCGGTTCGGGCGTAACGTTACGTTTGTAACGCACGATATAGACTAAATCATGCTCGGGGACAACGCCGCTGACGATTTTAATATCAGGAGTGTACTCGTTGATTTTGGGAGAATCGACGCTGAATTCGCTGCCGGGCTTGAAAGTTTGGTTATATTCGGGCGCGGCGACAGAATCGTCTTCATAAAGATATTTAATTTTGACATTGTAGTTTTTGTCTATGACGGGAGCTTGATATTCGACCGTGGCGTAGTCGTAGGTCACGCCCGCTTCACCTTCCATGGTCGTGAAGTAGCTGACGAGGCTAGTCATGTTCCCAGAAAAGCTAGAGGTTTCTCCATAATAGCGGAAGTAGAGCGTGTCGCCAGTGCTGCCGTTCGGGGCCATGCGGATCGGAGTTTCGAGATTAAACCCGGCGGTGGTGTTGTCGGGAGCGGAGATGCGGACGGGTTGCCATGATTGTTCGTCGTTCGGCGTCGTGGTATAAAATAGAGTTTTTTCATCGAGCGGCAAGAAACCGGATTGTTTCGTCGATTCCCCGTTGTCGGTCGTGACATTCTCTTCGACATAGGCGGCGAGACGTTCGAGATCGAGCGGATGGTCGGGATCACGGTTTGTGATATGAGTATTATAACGCACGAGGTTGCTTTGGCTTTCGGGAAGTTTGCCGACAATCTCAGCTTCGATTTTGCTATCGGCGGAAATGGGCCAGTTCATATTCGAAATAGTAATCTTCGTATTCGATTCGGTCGTGCTACGCTCGGCATAGAAGAAATCGAGATCGACGACATCGCCAGGTTTTAATCCGACGTCGATCGTTTCGTATTTGTCGGAATAAGTTTCGCGGATGAGTTTATTTAGCGGATCGACATAGCTGTTGAAATCGCTGCTTGGTTGTCCGAGGACGGCGCGAGCTTTGGTGTCGTTGACATTTTGGACATAGGTCGAAATCGTGCCATCTTGGTTGATGCGGAACCAGCCGTTAAGTTTTTCGTGAAGGCCGCCAATATCAAGGACTAGTTTGCCGTTGAGATAGACCCAGACATCATCATCGCCGGAGAATTCGAAAAGTTCGCTACCATCCGCGGAAATCTTGGTCGCGAAATTTAGATGTGCTGTGAAATGATAGTTATGGCCGTTTTGCTCCCAAGCGGAATCGCCGTCGGAGAAATCGACGTCATCGAGAGGAAAGACGTTAGTCGTGCCATAAGTATAAGTGTTTTTCCCGGTGCGTTGGAAAGTAACTTCGCGATCATAATGTTTCGAAACATCGGTGTCGTGGAACCAGCGGTAGAAATTGTCGCTCGGCTGGACCGGATCGTTGCCAGTGATATTGGCGCTAAAAACGTCATAATTCGCGTTCCAGGAGTCTTTGGAATTCGTAAAGGTCGGGATAGGCAGACCATCTTTTCCGAGGTGGTTCTTGACGAGACCTTGGACGGCGCCAGCAGTCCAATAATTACAAATTACCCATTCGAACTGACGGTTCTCGGCTGAACAATCGTCTTGGCGTTGGTCCCAATACGTGATCGGGACGGTAATGGTGTCGGGATTGCCGAGCGAGGCAGTTTCCCAAGCCGATGGGACACCATTTTCGTTGGCGATATTTTCGAGCGACATCGCGCGTACTAATGACGAGACCGCAATTATGGTTAATATTAAGAATGAAACACAAGCAGTAACGCGCGCAATTGCGCAGGCTCGGTGTTTCATGAGTTTTTGTTGAGCTTTCTTGCTAGGCATGATTACCTCATTGCTAATATTATCTTTGTATAAGTATAAGCTAAAAATGAATGCCGGTCAAGGTTTTGTTGTAAGGGATTTTACTGTTGATCTCCTTGGTCTAGGTGTTGATTTTGGAATTTTTGCAATTTACCGTGGAAATATGTTAAAGAGTTTGGAAAAATGAGTTTTTGATGAAAAAGTGTGTATTTTTTTGGAAAAATGCGGTACAATATTCATTGTAGCTGAGGTTTTAGCTAAAATGCAGCTAAGAAATTTTCAAAAATGAAAGGATGTGATTTTCTTGAATAGACTTGCTGAATTAAGAAAAGTCATGGAGACGGAGGAAGTTTGCCGCTTGGCGGCAATTGCGGCGCCGCCATCGCCTGAAGTAGAATTTGCTCAAGCGATGGAATATATTAACCTTGCAAAAATGAGTAAGGATGGCGATGCGCAGGCTCAAGTTTCACAGGCTGAAATCGATGCTTTATATAATTGTATAAAGCAGACTGTTTCAGTGAGGGCAACCGATGAGCATGACTTAGCTTTGAGGTTGCAGCGATTGGATGGGAGATGGCCGATTCATACGCGCAGGATGTTGCAAAACCGCGGGTACTATAAGTTTGTAAGAGACAATGGCTCGGACTCGGATTTCATGTTGGAATTCTATTTTGATGTTCCGGGCTTTGTGAAATCTGGAGATTTGGTCCCGAGAGGGATGAAGCCTAACTGGAGTTTCATAATGGATACTGCTTACGGGCATTATAAGGCGAGCAATGGAGTCTATCAAAAGATCCCCCAAGCGGATCAAGCAATGCGACAGGTAATTTATGAGGCGACATGGGGCGGTGTGAGGTTTCGTGGCGCGAATTACGCTCTTGAGAGAATCTTGCTCGGGGGTGGTGCGAACATGGTTACACTTGGCGCAGGAACTTTACCGGAAATGAGATTCTTTGACTGGCAGAATCGAGGTATTAAGCAAAATGTGACTGCTTATGATAGTAATCCTTTAGTGAAGTCGGCATTGCCGATTTTATTTGAGAAGCCTATCAAAGAATATGGAGTGAATTATTATCATGAAGACATGGTCAAGGCGTTCCGGAATCCTGACTTGGAGAATAGTGCTGATATGGTAATGATTCAGGGAGTGATGTCATACAACCGTGCTTTGACGGCGAGTATTCTCGTAGGCGCAAAGCGGTTGTTACGCGCGGGTGGATTTATCTGTTTTGACGTGCAACTGGCAGAGATTGGGCTGGCTAAGTGTCGGGATGTTTTACATTGGAATATCCCTGGGTTGGAAATGCTCCCTGATGAGAGTGCTAATTCTGCTGTAGAAAGAATTGAGCAGGCGGCTAATGAAGCCGGACTGAGAATAGCTGAAGTTTTGGACGATTCTGAGTTTAGTTTTGCTCCAACGACGGTCTGGTTTAAGCTTGCTCAATGATAATGATTAATAATCATCCTTTTGTAATTTAGAAAACTCTGGCGCATGATGTGCCGGAGTTTTTTATTGCACGTCGAGGATTTTGGGTATTTTTGATTAATTTGGTGGATTTGGGAAATGTTGTAAAATTTACAACATTTTGAGATCATGTGAAAACTTTGTGAAAGAAAATAATTATTTCAAAATAAACGTAAAAGTAATTGACTTTGTCGGACTTTTTGTGATATTATTGAGGTAATTATAGGAGGTAAAATGAGTTTAATTTCAATATTGCTGATTGCGACAGCAATTTTGGTAGCATTGACGGGACTAGTGTCACTGGTCGGTGCGTCAAAGGTTGATAAGGGGAGAATGGCTTGGTTTTTTGTCGCGACTTTAGGTCTGGCAGCTTGGTCTTTGTCGATCGCGGGATTTTTGGGTGCGCCAACGACAACTAGCGAAAATACGATAACACTTCTGGTTTATGGAATTTATTTAAGTGCTTTGGTGGCGGTTCCAGCGTTGCTTGGATATAGCGCATGGAAGTATAAACTGGGCAAACTAGCTACGATTTCGTATATTTTGCTGGCAATATTTTTAGGTGCGTCGTTGTTGCATGATCAAGGAATATTGTATGATGAAGTGAAACTTAGTGCGGCTACTGGTAATTCAGTTCACATTGTCCCGGGTTGGTTTTATCTTGCTTATGTTTTGTTCTTTTGTACGTGTTTTACGTTGTATCTCGGGGTATTGTTTTATCGTGCAAAACACACTAAAAATAAAAGAGTGCGCTTTGGGGATATGCTTTTGCTTGCGGGGATGGTAATCTCGTCTGGTTTTACTGGACTGTTTGATTTGATTTTGCCGTTTTTTGGCAATTATGGATTGATTTGGGTTGGGCCGTTCGTGATTACGATGGTGATGGCGGTGTTCTTCTACGCGATTATTAAATATCGAATTATTGCGATCGAGACGGCATGGATGCGGGTGTTATCATACGTTGTGGTAATGTCGGTAGGCGTGATTGTGTATATGTTGCTGTTCTATATGATTTTTACTTCCCTATTCAAGATTCCAAATCCGTCGGCTTCGGTTTTGGTTTTGAACTTCTTGATGATTGTGATTGTGTTGTTGCTGATGCCAGTGATTAACGAGTTGATCACGTCGATTAAATCGATGATTTCTCGAGGGCAGGTCGATTTGGCATATGTCGTGAAGAAACTAAATCGGATCGCGACGAAGAATGTGGATTTGAGAGATTTGGCGTCGTTTTTGGCGGATCATCTGCACTTTGCGTATATCGGTTTTATCATTAATGGGAGATTGTACGGATCGAAAGCTTTGGCGGTTTCGGCGGAGGAGCTTTCTAAGATTTCGCACTTGCGAACGACGGCGAATGGGGTTTGGCAACAGCCGACGAAGGCGGTGCAGGAGATTTTGGATGAGCTGGACTTGAAGGCGGTCGCGGAGCTGAAGAATGCAAAAGGTAAGCCGTTCGGGCAGATAATCGTAGGCAAGCCGCTAGGCAAGGCGAGTTTTGAGCGTCGGGATTTGGTGCAGCTGGAAATGATTATTAATTTGGTTGCGACGGTGATTGATTCGGAAAAACATTTGCGGGCATAAGGCGGAATTAAACGATGACAGCAAAATTAATGCACCAGACGAAGATGATGATTCTCTTGTCGCTGAATGCGGTAGCGATTTTGATCGTTGGCGTAATGATTTTTAGTGCGATTAATTTGAATGGCGGGTTGGAGTTTAAAGTTGTGGCGGAGAGGAGTGATGTCATGACTGATCCGCTCGAAGAATTAGGGTTGGTTTCTCCGGTGACGGACGAGCTGGCGGCGCCGCCGGTCGTAATCGCAGGCGGGAACACGACGACTTTGGGCGGCGGCGCCGCCAGCGGGGGCAACAATAGCGCACCAGCTTATGTTGCGACTGGAAGCAGTACGTCGAGTAGTGGCGGAATTAGTCGTGACCCAGTGCCGAATGGGCAACTGTGGAACGAAGATTCGATTGTGATTTTTCAAAGCGCGGATTTTGATATTTGTGTCGGTGGAGGCATGACGGGGCTCGGCGATATGTATTGGCAGTCGAGCGATACGAATGTGATCGCGGGGTTTTATAATACTTCGCGGACGTGGTTGGGATATGATCCGGGAGGATGCCGGTACCCGGCGATTGTCGGGACGGGGACGACGGAAATTACGGCCGGGACGTACGACGGGACGCGACATGATAAATTGACTGTGACGGTGATTGCGCCGCCAGTCGAGCAATGGAAACGCGATGTTTTGAATCTGGTTAATCAAGAGCGCGCGGCGAATGGACTGGCGGCGCTGGGTTGGAGCACAGATTGCGAAGGTGCGGCAAACGTGCGTGCAGGCGAGATTATGTCGGTATATTCGCATACGCGTCCGGATGGAAGTAGCTGGTCGACGGCTTGTCCGATTCCAGAGTCGGGCGGTATGAGCGGCGAAAACTTGAATGCCGGAAATGCGGCGGTTTCTCCGGAGACAGTGGTGGCTTCGTGGATGAATTCGCCGGACCACCGAGCAAATATCTTGAATCCAAATTTCAAGAATGTCGCGATTGGGTTCGTCTTTGATCCGAGCGCGCAACACCAGACGTATTGGTCGCAGTATTTTACGAGCTGGTAGGGTGAGAGCGTGAGTATGGAGCAGTTAGCCTGCTTAGCGCGATTAGCAGAGATCGGCTACGAGATGAAGTTTTAGATGACCGTTTTGATCGAGGTTGTCATAGAGTTTGAGCATGTTTGGCAATTTGCTCAGGAATTTCGGATTATTAGTTTTGAAGTATGATTTATAAAGCAATTCAATTCCGGTCGCGACGACTTCCAGAGCATACTCGCGGGGCTTGGTCTTTGTTTTGGCGATTTCGTTCGCGATTTTTACTAAATCGCGTGGATTCGCAGCGATAAGGGTTTTGGCGGTGGTCATAACCTTTGGCTTTGCGCTGGGAGGCTTATCGAGAATTCCGGGTTCGCGAAGATAAAAGACTTGTGCGCGCGAGAGGATCGTCGACAGGAGCGAAGACGGCGTTTTGCAGATGAGGACAAAATGACAGTGCGGCTTCGGTTCCTCGAAAGTTTTTAGAAAGGCATTCGCGGCAGATTCATTCATAGCATCGGCGGGGTCGATGACAAAAAATCTTTCGCTAGTCTCGCGGCTGTTTGTCATAGCGATGAGATCACGAATTTGCTCGACGCTGATGACACAAGAAGTTTTCGATTCGTCGGGGCTAATAATGACGGCATTTTTCAAGCCGAGCTGTGAATATAGCTTTGGAGTTTTCGCATCCGCTGGTAGCCCGAGGACTGCGCAATTTAGCTTGGGTAAAATCTCGGCAAGTTGTTTGATATTTTCACAAAACATCCGAAGCTCCGGGTTAGATTATTTGATTAAATTCCTCGGGCAGTTCGGCAGAAAAAACTTTGCGGATGCCGCCATTCTCTCCAGGAATCGTAATTTCCAAATCTTTGGCATGCAGAAAAAGTCGCTGATGTTTACCATTACCATATACGACATCGCCCAAGATCGGAGTGCCGAGATATTTTAGATGGACACGAAGTTGGTGTGTACGGCCAGTCGTCGGTTTTAGCTCGACTAGACTGTATTTTTCGTTTTCGCGCAAGACTTTGTAGTAAGTCTGGGAACTTTTGCCGTTTTGGTCGACTTGGAAGGTTGTCGGTCGTTTTAGATTGCGAGCGATCGGTAAGTCGATCAGGGCTTCGGGGAATTTTGGATGTCCTTCGACGATGGCGTAATAAGTTTTGTGGGTCTTACGATCCTGGAATTGTTTACGAAGCATCTTTTGGGTTGCGGGATCTTTGGCCAGGATGACGACGCCGCTAGTATCGCGGTCGAGACGATGCACGAGCAACCCGTAATTTTCGAGAGTGGGTTCCGGACAATATTCACCTTTTGCCATACTGAGCAGGCCGGCGGGTTTATTAATGACCAAGACATGGTCGTCCTCATAAATTACTGGCGGAAGTGGAGGCAGGGCGTCTTTCTCCGGGACTTTGAGCGAGATCTTTGCGTCGGGGAGAATTTTGGCGTTAGGCTTCGTAACAATTTTCCCATCAACGCTAACATAACCGGATTTAATAAAACGCTGGAGACTGGAACGATTATATTCGGGATGCGCGGCGACGAGTAAATGATCGAGGCGCACTTTTTCGGGCGCCGCCGGGGCTTCATCGAGTATGGTATCGCCATTGACGACGCGCGATAAGTCGGGTTTGCTGAATTTCTTTCCGGTAATAATCATTAGCGTAACCCAAAAGCTTTCTGAACGCGCTCGAGCTTAGCGTTCGCGACTGAATTAGCGTAACTTTCGCCATCCTGAAGAAGATTGAGGATGGTTTCGTCGTCGATTTTGGCCAGTCGAGCTTGGAAATTCTCAAGAAAGGTCTTTACGCTGCTAGCAACTTTTTGCTTCAGATCACCGTAATGAGTTTCTCCAGCCCAAGTCGCAATCACATCTTGGAGCGGAAAATCGTTGATAAGCGCTTCGATTTGGAGCAGGTTGCTGATTCCGGGCTGGTTAAACATGTCGTATTGAATTTTGCCGATCGAATCGGTCGTCGCGGACATGATTTTTTTCGCGGCAGTTTCGGGCGCATCGGAGAGCATGATCTTGGCGCCTGGCGCGGGGTTTGATTTGCTCATTTTTTTCTCGGGATTCTGGAGATCGCGGATGCGAATGCCCTCGTCGGTCGACATGAAGCGGGCTTGATCGCGCGGCGCGGCCGGGAGGACGAAAGCCTCGCCAAAGCGTTTGTTGAAACGTTCGCCGAGACGACGGGTTAATTCGATATGTTGAAATTGGTCTTCGCCGACGGGAATGTAGGTTGCGTCGTAGAGTAGGATGTCGGCGGCCATGAGAACTGGATAATCAAAAATTCCGACACCGACGCTATCTTTTCCGGAACTTTTATCCTTATACTGTGTCATGCGACCGAGTTCGCCCATGGTCGCAATGCAATTCAAGATCCAACAGAGCTCGGAGTGCGCCGGGACACGAGATTGACGATAAAAGTGAATGTTTTGATTCGGCTCGAGACCGGCAGCGAGATAGTATTTCAGCGAATGGATAATGTTGGATTGTAATTCCCCATCGACGGTATCGATGATTGAATGGAGGTCGGGGACAAAAATGTTGATTTGCGAAACTTTGCTGTGTTTGTTGGCTAGGCGGGCCATGGGCAACAATGCGCCGAGAAAGTTTCCGAGAGTAATCTCGCTATTGACGCGCAACCCAGTAAGAATTGTAGGGGCGGATGTAGTAGTTGTAGACATAATATTCTCCTAAATTAGTTTTTGATAAAAATTAGCGTCGCCAGCAGTATTTGTACAGATAAATCAAGCTTAGGAGTTTCTTCATAGTATAATTATAGCATATTATGCTGGCTGAGAGCGGTTATATTCGTAATGGGTCGTGTATGTTTCCCTAATGAGGCGAAGTATGGTATAATTGTAGTGATATGAGAATAGCGATTACTTCAGATTTGTATTATCCGATGACGAACGGGGTGGCGGTTTTTGCGCATAATTTGGCGAAAGGTTTAGCGAAAAAAGGCCATGAAGTTTTGGTGATTTGCCCCAGTTTTAGCGGAAAAAAACATCGCGTGCGACGCGATGGTGTGACGACGGTGTTTTTGCGTTCGATGCGTTTTCCTTTTTATCCTGATCAGATTAATGCTGTGCCGGAAAATAAGGCGGTTTTTGGGAAATCTCTGCCGCGGTTGGCTTATCGGCATGGGCTTTGGCTGGCGGTCGAGCCTTATCCGGAGCTAAAGAAAACTTTGAATAAGTTTCGGCCGGACGTGATTCATAATCAGACTGCCGAGACGGTCGCAATTGCGGCGCGACGCTATGCGAAGCGCTATGATGTCCCGATGGTGAGTACTGGACATGCTTATCCGGATAATATCACGGGGCAGATGAAACTTTTGAAACCGATTAAACGGCCGCTGGATGCGATTATTAGGACATATATGGCGAGTTTTTTGAAGCATTCAGAATATGCGACGATGCCGACGGAAATGGCGATCGAGGATTTGGTACCGAAAAATCGTAAACGTTTTAAAGTTACGGTCGAGCCGTTGTCGAACGGAGTTGATCTCGCGAAGTTTGGTTCGAAAAAAGCCCCAGCGCGGATTTATAAGAAATTTCATTTGCCTCAGGATCGGCCGATTGTGCTTTCGGTGGGGCGAGTTGATCCGGAAAAAAGCATTAGTAATGTCGTGATGGCGTTTCTGGGTGTGCTGGAAAAAGTGCCGAATGCGCTTTTGGTAATTGTCGGAGACGGAACGGACCGGCAGCATCTCGGCGATTTGGTCCAGGCCTTGGGGATCGAGGATGCAGTGAAGTTTTTAGGGCGTGTCTATCCGCCGGATATTATGGAAATTTATCGTACGGCGCAGGTTTTTGTCACGGCGAGCGAGACGGAGACGCAGGGTATTGTCTTGATTGAGGCGGCGGCGACGAAGTTGCCGCTGGTCGCGGTCGATGCAGGCGCGGTGAGCGAAATTTGCCAAAACAAAGTGAATGGAGTGCTGTGCACGCCGGGGGAAGTCGAGGAAATGACCGATGCTTTGGTAAAGATCTTGCGGTATGATGATGTGCGTGAGCGTTATGGCAAGGCGAGTCTCGAGATTGCGAAAAAGCATGACTTGAATGTAACCTTGCGACGGTTTGAGGAGATTTATCAGGAGGCGATTAAGCTAAAGGGGAAAACCGTGAAAAAGTCTGGGCTTTGGCACTGGACTAAGCGAGGCTAGCTGGGCTGCTCGAGGAAGCGCAGGATTGCCGTCGCGGTTTCGTGCGGCTGTTCGTAATTATGCAGATGGCCGGTTCCGGGCAAGAACACGAGTTTGGCTTCGAGCGATGCGGCGAGATCTTTTGTCGCGGATTGTTTGATAAGGCGATCTTTTTCGCCGGCGATGATTAAAGTTTCGTGAGAGAACTCGAAGTCGCGAATACAGAATCCGGCGGAAAATTTCGCAGAAGCGAAAACGGCGGATTTTTTCGGCGGATGATCGGAGCTGCAGCGATGGGTCAGGTCCATAGTCTCGCGGAAAAGTTCACGATCTTTAGCGGCAAAAAGATAGCGTGTCGTCACATAATCGACTATTTTACAAGGCAGCAAGGCGGACAATGGCGTAAGAGCGGCGAAAAATTTCGCAGGTTTCGTCGAAATCGGCGAGAGCAGAATGAGCTTTTGGTTGATGACTTCGGGCGCGTGAGCTGCCGTCGCGGCGGAAATGATTGAACCCATAGAATGCCCGATGAGGACGGGCTGGGATAGGCCGTGCTTCGCGATGTAGTCCGTAACAAATTTTGCATAACGCTCGGGAGTGTAGCGCTCGAGATTCCCTGCACCAGCGAAGGGCGGAACTTTCGGAATATGGACTGAAAAACCGGCCGCGCGGAGATCCTTTGCGATAGCTTCGAGACCGATAGGCGAGCCGCGAAAACCATGAATCAAGACGATTGCGGGGCGTTCAGTCGCAGAGGAAGCGCTCGTTTCGGACTGAGAGACTAACGGTGCTTTCGGGGATGGATTTCGGGAGTCATTTTTTCGGGAGTTTTTCGGGGCGGTGGATTTCGTCATGGTTTATACTAGAATGATTATTCGTCGGATTTAGCAGTTTTCAGCGCCTTTAATATCGCGGGACGATCGAACCCAATAATGCGCTCGCCATTAATTTCGGTCACAGGCACGGAGGTGATATCGGGAACCGTGCTCGCGTCAATTTCTTCGTATTGGGCGCCTTGCTGCTCGAGAAGATCCATTACGGCATGGCACCAAGGGCAAGTTGTTGTCGTATATACTTTAATCATGATCTCATTATAGCATGGATGGAGATCATTTTATAAACATTCCCTGCTACATATACTCTAATAAAAAGCCCCGGCTTTTGCCCGGGGTGAGTTCCCCGG
>CAZODR010000011.1:0-23304 GCA_964578645.1 uncultured Candidatus Saccharibacteria bacterium
CTTTAACTTCTTCATGCTACATATACTCTAATTAGCCAGGCAGCGGAGAGGAAAGCCTGCCCAGCGGTAACCATCGTCGAATGACGGGTTAATTTTATCAGTGAGGAATCCAAGGTTGCGGGCATAAGCCTCATTAGGACTAGACCAAGATGACCAATAATAGCCACGCTCTCCAGAATTCCATAGTCTGTTGCTATTGATCGATGTACTGCCGCTGCGCATTCGAGCTATGTTGTGTGTAATTTAGCTTTTGAGCTTTTCGCTACATATACTCTAATTAGCCAGGCAGCGGAGAGGAAAGCCATAAAAACGTTCACTATGTCCCGATGAATAAACAGCTCTATTATTCACACCAAAATTATAGCTACGTATAATTGTAGCGTACGTCCTAGAAGCCCAATCATAACCATCAAGCCCCAAAGTCCGTATTTCACTAGCGCTAATATTCACACTGCCGCTGCGCACTGGAGCTACATATACTCTAATTAGCCAGGCAGCGGAGAGGAAAGCCAAGTGAGCGGGCTGTGCTTCCGTTTGATGATGCTGTTGTTGAGGGATTTGCGTAAATGCAGTAAGCAAGAGTCGGGTATTTAGAGGAGTTTGCAGTTTTTGCCCATAAGACACTCCCGGAAGCAATATCGGCTAGTTTGTTTCCGAATGTGTAGCCGCTGCGCACGATGATTGAGAATTTGTCAGGACGAAGATTGGCTAGTTGACATTTTTTGGAATGTGTGCTAGAATAGGGGTAGGCTCATGAGAATTGAGCTTGATTGTTGATGCTTATGGCGCACTTTGGAACTGGGCTGGAATTTGAATTTCGGGAATGGTTCCGAGCTGGTTGGGAAGTCGTCAAGCAGGCAAAGTAGTTTAAGAGTTAGGAGGGATGAGATGCTTGGCATGAGGAAATGCTACGTTGATGCGACATGCTATACCGAGGCTTATATCGAGAGATGGGCCAATGATAATGGTATCGAAATTATAGGGGGTGAGATGGTCATGGCGCAGTGTGATAAAGCTTACGAGCTGAATGTTTCGGGTAATGTGGATTTGGCGCTGAAGGCGAAGTTGTCGGGGTTTTGGCGCGTAGATTTCATGAATGGGCGTAGGCGAATTGGCGATGCAAGATATGTGCGCGACGGGGGAAAGAAAGCGGTTTTGGTTTTTCCTGAGTTTTGCGACCGATGAATTTGAATGGGGGTGAAAAGATGAAGTTTAATTATAAACAACCGGAAACGCTGGAGAAATATTTGAATGCGAGGGGCGGGCTGAAGCCGCGGGCGGAAACTGGGCTGACGAAAAAGCAGCAGAAGCAGCTGGAAACGGCGGTGAAACGGGCAAGGCTTTTGGGGCTATTATAGTCCCTAATCCCTCTTGATGAAAAAATACGGGCTGGCCGAAAGGCTGGCCTTTGTCTTTGGCTCCGAATGGGGGATGGGGCTTTGGGGCTTGATCGGGATTTTGTTTTTGGGCGGGAAGTTTTGATTATATTTTTTGAGCGGGGAGAGTTTCGATTTGATCTTTTTGAGCAGGCGGGTGAGCGGAGATTTTTATGAAATTTCTTTTCGGAAAGTCAAGGAAAAGTCGGAAAAATGGGGAAAAATCGCGAAAAATGGGGAAAATTGGGAGATTTTGGGCGAAAAAAGGCAGAGTTTTCCACAAAGTGTAAAGAAAGTGCTTGACATTTTTTTTTTTTATTTTGTAAGATGGGAGTAGTTAATACAAATTAATTGAGGAGAATAATATGAAGAAAAGTCAAATTCTAGCAGCTTTTGCTCTAGCATTTGCGCTTGGTGTTGTTGCGCCAGTGGCTAATATCGTTAGCGATTCGTCGGTGAGCGCGCTTAGCTTTGAGGCTGGGAAGGAAAGTGCAACCCCGGATGAAGTCGCGAAGACGATCAGCGCAGTCGAGAACAATGATGCTTATAAGAAAGCTATGACTGTCATTGATGCGTATACGGCATATGATGAAGGCGCAACGGCTACTCCGGCTACTATTGCGGAGTTTGATGTTGCAAAGGCTGGCAAGATTGCAAGTCGTGCAAGTAAATTTGGTTTAACTGCCCCAATTGCTGGCGTTGCAGTTAACCAACCAGTCGCTACTATTGCTGATGCGCAAGCTGTAATTGCTGCAATTAAGGATAGTGACGATTATAAGCTTTATGACAATTTAGCGGTTGCTGTTGAGTCGAAGGACAAGGTGGCTTTGATGACTGCGATTACTGCTTACAATGAAGCTAAGCCAGGATCGAAAATTACAGTCGCTAATTTGACTGATGATACCAAATTTGATGTTGATACTGCAATTGCTGCAGTTAATAATAGCAGTGCTTTGAATGATTACAATGAATTCAATGGTGCTGTCACTGCGACAGAGGCTAATATTGCCGCTTATGAAAAAGGTTTGAACATTTTGCAACCAGTTCTTACTAGTGGCGTTTTGAGTGCAGCTGGACAGACGGCTTATGACAATGCTCTTAAAAGCGATGGGTCGGAGACTTATAGCTTAAGTGCTTTGGCAGGGATCATTAATAACGGTACGCGCTATAATGATAATAACTTTGCTAGTAATTTGAAGCTTACAGCTTGGAATACTGTGAACGCTAAGTTGGGCACAAATTATGATAAAAGTGAAGCTACAAAAGCAAATTACACTTTGATCCATGATATTGCTGTGGCTTATCGCACTGCGACTGGTAGCGATGCGGCAGTTTCTGTCATTATGACTGAGCTTTCTGGCTACGCTGGTGGCGAGACTGAGGACCCAAGCGAAATCACGAAGATTAGCTCGGGCAATGTCACTATCTTTGCTAACGGATTCAGCTTCCCAGCTGGTACGAAGATGATTGTCAACAAGATTAACGCAAGCGACATTAAAGGTTTTGCTGGATTTGGCGCTTTGAAGAATGTGATCTTTGACATTGAAATCTTGAACGCTGATGGTTCTGAGTTCGATATGGCTGGTAAAAATGTTACCGTGATTATCGAAGCTGAGGGCTTCTCGAACCGCGCAGAAGGCTTCCATATTAGCGATGATGGTAAGACTTTGACCGCTCTCGTTGGCGAAAACTACGCTGATGGCGCGATGGTCTTCACGACCGATCACTTCAGCTACTATGCAATTGTCGAAACGAACCCAATCGTTTCTGGCACTGAAGATAGCGACAAAAAGGAAGATAAAAAACCAGAAGCTACAAAGACTGGTAGCCAAGGTATCGTCGCTAAAGGCGCTGCAAGCGCAAGCAAGACCGCTGGTGTCATGGCTGCTATTGCAACCGCTTTGACTACTGCTGGTGCTGCTGTCGTTGCTTTCCGCAACGCTCGCCGCAATGGCAACAAAGAAGCTTAATCTCGGAAGAGATAAGATTGAGAGCCCCGGAATTCTGGGGCTCTCCCAAGTTATTTACAAGTTCCAAAACCTTAGACGAGCCCGCTATATAAATTTATGGTATTAAATCATGATGTTTGATATATCGGATTCATGCCTCAAATTTAACTTTATCTACTTTTAGCTGGGAGTTGTCTAAGGTTTTGGGATTTGTAGATCCGGACTGGCTTAGGGAAGGGGATTTGTGGTATGATGGTCAAAAGGAGAGATAATGGATTTGCATTCGAGACCGGAAGTCGTCGGGCGGGCGGAGTTGAAATTGGCGGAGGCAGTCGAGGCGTTTTCGTATGATTTTCGCGGGAAAGTCGTGCTCGATATTGGATCGTCTACGGGGGGATTTACGGAGTTTGCGCTGAGGAAGGGGGCGAAGCGGGTGATCGCAATCGAGAAGGGGACGAAGCAGATGAAGGCGCCGCTGAGGTTTGACGAGCGCATTAAACTCCATGAGAAAACGGATTTTTTTACAATTTCGAGAAATGATTTGGGGAAAGTTGACGTCGTGCTGGCGGATGTGTCGTTTGTCAGCTTGACAAAGATTCTAGAAAAGGCGGCGGAGATAGTTGATAAAAATGCAGATTATTTAGTAATGTTGAAGCCGCAGTTTGAGGCTTTTAAGGATCAGCTCGTAAATGGGGTCGTGAAAAATGAGCGGATGCGGCGCGAGATTATGCAGAGGTTTGAGCTTTGGCTGAAGCGGAATGGGTTTTTCGTGGTCAGGAAGCGGGATAATGAGGTTTTGGGGAAGGTTGGAGGGAATCGGGAGAGGTTTTATTGGTTGAGGCGTAGTTCGGGAACAAGGCATTAGTGGTGTGCTTTAGGAACTGCGGTTCGGTTGACTCGCAATTTAATCTCTTGCTCGCGAAAAACTACTAGGGCTACTAGTAGTTTTTTATAGTCAACCGAACCGCAGTTACTAAAGCACCATAAACCTTGTTCCCGAATTATGCTGGGTTGGGGCTCGTTATTTTCGCGCATTGCGGCGTCAGTGGTTTGCGGTGCGCGCTCTCCGTACGCTAAGTACGGTTCGCTTGCGCTTCGCACCACTTCCTTGCACTGCATCGAAGCTAACTTCGCCCCAAAGTGATTAAAACATCTTGTCTGGAGAAGTTGAGTTATCGTGCTACATATACTCTAATTAGCCAGGCAGCGGAGAGGAAAGCCGTACCAGCGAAAATTGGCGCGCGATGGATAGGTATTGTCGCTATTGAAGTCGAGGTGGTATGCATTGATGCCGCCCACATGTGGCGATGACGATCTGCCATAGCCATTGCTCCCAGAGCGCCATAGCTCGCTATCGCTAAAATTGATATAGCCGCTGCGCACAAAGCTACATATACTCTAATTAGCCAGGCAGCGGAGAGGAAAGCCGCCCCAACGATCATAGTAGCCTGATGGATTGACGCCACCACTAAAGAAATCGAGGTAGTAGACGACAGCGCCATTTTTATGAGGCCAAGACGACCAGCTATAGCCGCTGGTACCAGAGACCCCCAGCTTGCTGCCGCGGATACTAACCCAGCCGCTGCGCACATTTTTTAATCTGGAGTTATCGTGTTACATATACTCTAATTAGCCAAGCAGCGGAGAGAAAAGCCGTTCCAGCGACTATGATCGTTTGGCATCCATACGCCGTTACTGTAAAAGTCAAGATAGTAGGATAAGTTCTCATTGGAAGCTGAGAATGACCAATAATAGCCACCGGCGCTTAAATTTTTTATTTTACTAAGATTGGTACCGATCCAGCCGCTGCGCACAAAAATATAAATTCGATGTTGATTTTGATTATTCTCGTGCTACATATACTCTAATTAGCCAGGCAGCGGAGAGGAAAGCCGAAGAAGCGCCAGCTTTGGTTGAGATGATGATTGGCTTCGGGATTGAAGAAATTATTATAGGCGTCGGAGGAATTTTCGTTAGCTAGTGACGCCCAGTACAACCCGCTTTCGGCGAGGTTGCCAGTGACTCCGCCTAGAATGTAAGTTAAGCCGCTGCGCACAATAGCATTTATGTTTTTTGCTACATATACTCTAATTAGCCAGGCAGCGGAGAGGAAAGGCGCTCCAGCGATTGTTGTTGCCATCTGTTGGGCCAGTACGCCGATTGTCGAAGAAAAAGTCGTAAGATTTGGCTTGGTCGTTCGTAGGGGCGTTTGACCAGTACATGCCGTTTAAGGACATCCAGTATGGTTTTCCGGTTTTTATGCTGATCCAGCCGCTGCGCACAAAGTCACAGTTTAAATTTTGTGTTTGTAGAAAATTTCTCTGCTATATATACTCTAATTAGCCAGGCAGCGGAGAGGAAGGGCTTGCCAGTGGTTCGCCGTGTTCGTGGGATTTATGATAGTGCTAAAATAGAGGAAGTGTGGGTCGCGATTGCCGCTAGTGCGGCGGGAGTAATAGTAGCCGCTAATGCCTAAACCGCGGGCGGAACCTTCTTTGAGGGTGACGCTGCCGCTGCGCACAAAGTTTAAGAAAAGATCTACCAAGAAGGTTAAGTGGCTACCACTACAGATCGAGCCTCGTTGAGGCTTATACCTTCATTGTAGCACAGATTATGGTTTTTGTCAAGATATTTCGGGAAGATTTGACAGAATTTCTAAGTTCTGTCAGGATTGCAGATATTGTCGGGATTGCTAGGTTCTGGTAGGACTGCAAATATTGACGTGATTGCTAAGTTCCGCTAGGATTGCAAATATTGTGCGGATGTTTTAGCCAATTTCCGATTTTTAGGGGCGGGGAGAGATTGTAAAGTTTAGCTAAAAATTTTGTAAATATTTGTAATATTATTGGAACTACTAGTGTATTGGGTCTTTGTGCGCAGCGGCTTGATTTATGGCGATAACGATGCTTTGCGAGGGCCGGGGCGCGAAAGTTATTATTGGTCGGCTCGTTCGGATACGACTTATGTGCGGGTCTTGCTTTTTAATATGACAGTCTATTCGGCTTATACTAATTATCGTAATCATGGTTTTCCTCTCCGCTGCCTGGCTAATTAGAGTATATGTAGTAGGAGGGAAATGAAATCGCATCATGTAATAAAAAGTGTTACCAAAAGGCACAAATAATCATAAGGCACAAATAGCTAAAAGGCACAAATGGTCATAAGACGTAAGTGATCATGAGGCAGAAGCAATCATAAGTTTCATAATAAAGAATAGCGTGAACGAAATTAAATGAGTTGATTTCTGGACGTGGGCGCGATATAATGTTAACATGAGCTTAATTCATGGTGTGGGCGATTTCTTCGCGTTAGACATTGGGACGATTGCGATCCGTTTGGTGCAATTGTCGGGGGATGCGCAGCATGGTTGGGTTTTGCAGAAATTTGCTTATGTGCCGGTCGAGAGGAGAGTTCTCGAGGATGGATCGGCGGTCGGGGCGCGGAGGCTCGGGGAGACGATTCTCGGGGCGATGAAGCAGGCGGGGATTACGACGAAAAATGTCGCGGTTGGGATGCCGGCTTCGAAGACGTTTACGACAATCGTGAAGGTTGATAATCAGCCGGAAGCGGAGTTGATGAACACGATTAAATATCAGCTGGATAAATATATTCCGATGGCGCTGGACGATGCGACGGTGAGTTATGTTTCGCTGGGGGTGTCGCCGAATGATGCGACGAAGGCGGAAGTTTTGATCTCGTCGACGGCGAATGCGTTTGCCGAAGCGCGGATGGAGATGATTGAATCGTTTGGGCTGAATGTGATTGCGCAGGAGCCGGAATCGCTGGCGATGGCGCGGGCTTTGATCCCGGTCGGAGCGCAGGATGCGCGGCTAATTATCGATCTCGGAGAGCGGAGTACGGATCTTGTCATTATGTATCGCGGCGTGCCGAGGCTGGTGCGGTCGATTCCGGGAGGGTTGGCGCTTTTGATTCGGACGGTTGTCGGGGCGCTGAATGTCAAGGAAGAGCAGGCGCGACAGTTTATTTTGAAATTTGGTCTGGCGCAGGATAAGGTCGACGGGCAGGTTTTTAAGGCGCTGGATGCGACTTTGGAGAGTTTTGCGGCGGAAATTAGTAAGTCGATGCGGTTTTTCCAGTCGGAATATATGCACTCGCCGATTGGTGGGATTATTTTGTCGGGATTTGCGGGGATGATTCCGTTTATTGCGGAATATATCGAGGCGAAGACTGGAGTGCCGACGGCGCAAGGGAATCCGTGGCAGCTGGTCAAGGTTTCGCCGGAACAGCAGATGGTTTTGCAGCCGGTTGCGAGCGAATTTGCGGTGGCGATTGGGCTGGCGGAAAGGAGCAATGACTGATGCAGAAGTGGATTGATAAGTTTCGGGAGATTTTGAAACAGTTGCAGGCGTCAACGACGGCGAAACCGCAATCGAAAAAGCCGGGAGTTGCGCCGAGTTACGAGGTGAATTTAGTTCCGGATGTGAAGATGCAGATGATCAAAGCGCAGAAGATGCGGAATTTGGTGCTGTTCATTTGTATCGTAGTATCGGTCGCGTCGATTGGGGTGGTTTTGGTCCTGTTTAGTATTAAAAGCGGGCAGGATATTGCGATGTCGACACAGGATGCGAAGATGGAAAAAATGTCGGAAAAGTTGAACGGTTATCAGGAGCTGGGGGATTTGGTGACGATTCAGCGGCAGTTGGAGATGATTTCGCGGTTGCAGGCGGATCGGCCGGTTTTGTCGCGAGTTTTTGGGGCGGTGGCGGTGGTTTTGCCGCAGGGAAATGATTTGGTGAAGATTTCGGAGTTGCGCGCGAATTTTGATGAGGGGAATTTGATTCGGATCGAGGGGATGGCGGATGCGCGGGTCGCGCCGTTGATTGACTATCGAGTTTTGGAGGCGCTGAAGAAGGGCGTGGCTTTGATGAAATATGATTATGGACGGTTTGTGGATGCAAAGGGGAACGAGATTCCGTCTTGGTGCATTAATGAGGCGGATGGAAATGGTGTGCCGTATCGGGATGGGGAAAATTATTATGCTTGGTGGAATTTGAATTTGGAAGGATGTAAGGGAGATCCGGAAGGCGCGGTGTATGCGGATGGGGATTATGCGGATTTGGTCTACAATAAGGATTCGGAAGTTCAGGATGTTGAGAAAGAGTTGACACAAGAGGAAATTGAGGATCAGGGGATTATAATCGAGGAAAGTGAAGATGGGGAGATCACGGTGTTTGATGATACGATCGAAGTGCGGAAGGATGGCGACGCGACGAAGTTTTTCCAGAAGACGGTTTCGCGGGTGAAGATTTGGCGAACGCCGCAGTTTAGCGAATGGCATAAGTCGGGATATATGGAGCTAAATGGAGATATTAGTGGGGTGCAACATTTCTTGAGCGAATGTACGAGCTATTCGGGGACGATGCAGGGCGGGGACGGATCGACGGCGAAATGGACTTCGAATAATACTTGTATGTTGGCGCCGGAGGGGCTTACGGTCGTTTCGTCGGCGAATGGACGGGACGAGAGCGATAATTTAGTTTTGCGGTTTTCGGCGACGGTGAAGTTTGAGGAAGAATTCTTTGCGTTTAAGAATAAGCATATGATTGCGATTGGGCCGATGGGGCAGAACGTGACAGATTCGTATGTCCAAATTGGCGGAATGTTTGGGAAAGAAGCGGCGGAATGTGAGCCGGGCGATACAGAATGTTTGTCGAATACGGATAATTCGGCGGATGATGGAGAGGAGGAATAATGGCACAGGCGGGAATTGAGGAAACACAGACAAAGCGAGCGAAAATTTCGCGAGCGCAGAGTTTGACGATGCTCGAGGTTTTGGCGGCGTCGTTGATTCTCGGGACGTGCGTGGTTGTCGCGATGTTCTTATTGAAATATATTAAATTCAATGCGCAAGTTATTGGGGAGAAAAATGAGGCGATTACGGAGTATGATCAGACTTTGCGGAATGTTGGAGTTTGTATTGACCGGGATAAAAACGGGCGGCTGAATAATAATGAGCTGGAAAATTGCAATCCGAGCGAAGTGACTCTTGATAGCGTCGCGGGGAGTTTAAGGTATAATGTTTTGTCGACGATGGCGAAAAATGAGCAGCTGGAATCGGTCGCGCGGAAGCGGAATGAGAATTGTTATGATGAAGACGGGAAGCGGATTGATTTTAACATGCTTTATAGCGAGTCGAAGGATGATGATGAGCGGCGGGAATATTTGCAGATGGAGAAGATTTGTTCTGCTCTGCGGGTGATCCCGGACGCTTTGCCGGCGCATGAAAATACGGAAGCGTTGATGGCGAGTTTGAATCAGATTTTTATTCTCACGGGAAGGGAGCCAGAGCGACTGGCGCCGAGGGACGAGATTATTGAAAGTGATGTCGTAGGAACGATGGTGACGCCAGTGTCTTTGAGGGTCGAGGGGACGGCGCCAGAAGTGGTCTCGACACTTTTGAATGTCGAGCGCTCGATACGGCAATTCGATGTCACGGGGGCGACCGTGGAGTGGACGGCGCGGGGGCTGAGTTTGCAGGCGTCGGCGAATGCGTATTATCTAGATGAGTTGCCGGAACTTGAGACGATGAAGACGGTGACGGCGACGACAAAGAAAGCAAAGGCGAAAAAGAAATGAAACGATCGGATATTTATTCTTTGATATTAATTGCGGGGATTGGGACGTTGGCGGCGTTTTTGATTTGTAATCAGTTGCTTGGCGATCCGAGTACGGCGAAGGTTGAGTTTAAGAAATTGAGCTCGGTCATTGAGAGCGATTTGATTGCGCCGGATCCAGAAGTTTATAATAGTGCGGCGGTGAATCCGACAGTGGAAGTTTATGTCGGCGATTGTGTCGATGTCGATCAGAATGGAATTTTGGATGAAGGGGAATTAATCGCTTGCGGAAAGATGGATGATCCAGACAAGAAGGATGAAGAGGAAGAAGGCGAAGATATTGACATTGATGAATATGATGATGAGGAAGATAATAATGATGCAGGCGATGCAATAGACGAAGGAGAATAGGGTGGCGCTTTTGACGAAGGATGGGCTAGATAAAGTCATACAGCTACTAATTACGGAAGGGCTGGTTGATGCGGAAGCGGTCGTGCAGGTGCAGCAGGAAGCGGAGCAGACGAGGCAGCCGCTCATGCAGGCTTTGACGGCGAAGGGGCTGGTCACGGATGAGATGGTCGTGCATGCGACGGCGGTGGTCATGGGGGTGCAATATGTGGATTTGAAAGATGTCGAAATGGATCAACAGACGTTGACGCTGTTGCCGTTCGAGGTCGCGGAGAGATCGATGGTCGTGCCGCTCGGGGAGAGTAATGGGCAGCTAGTGATCGCGATGCTGGACGTCGGGAATGTGCAATCGCTGGATTATCTCGCGACGTTGACGGGGAAATCGGTGCGGCCGGTGATGGCGTCGATGGAGGGGATTCAGGCGGTTTTGGATCAATATCGAGGCGATTTTACGGGGGTGAAACAGGCGGTAAAAGTCACGAATCAGGAAGTCACGCAGCAGCAAGCGAGCGCAAATGTGCGGACAATTACGCAGGATTCGCCGATTTCTAAGGCGTTGACGAGCATTTTGGAATTCGCGGTGAAGTCGAAGGCGAGCGATGTGCATATTGAGCCGCTCGAGAATTCGCTGGTGATTCGATGTCGGATTGATGGTGTTTTGAGGAAAGTCATGGAGTTGCCGAAGGCGATTGAGCCGGCGTTGGTTTCGCGAATTAAGATTTTGGCGAACTTGAAGATTGATGAACATCGCGTGCCGCAGGATGGTCAGTTTGCGGTCATGGTCGCGGATAAGGAAGTTGATTTGCGTATCGCGACGTCGCCGGTGGTTTGGGGCGAGCAGGTGATTATTCGTTTGCTCGACAAAAGTGGGACGACGATGGATGTCGAGACGATGGGGATGACGGGGCATGCGCTAAAGGCGGTGATGTCGGGGATTGCGAAACCGAATGGGATGATTTTGACTTCTGGGCCGACGGGATCGGGGAAAAGTACGACTTTGTATGCGCTGATTAAAAAGATTAAGAGCGAAAAGATTAATATTGTGACGCTGGAGGACCCGGTCGAGTATAAGATGGATGGGGTGAACCAGATTCAGGTGAATGTCGACGCGGGGTTGACTTTTGCGTCGGGACTAAGAAGTATTTTGCGTCAGGATCCGGATGTGGTAATGGTCGGGGAGATTCGCGATTCGGAGACGGCGAATTTGGCAGTGCAGGCGAGTTTGACGGGGCACTTAGTGTTTTCGACATTGCACACGAACTCGGCGGCGGGGATTTTGCCGAGGTTGCTGGATATGGGGATCGAGCCGTTTTTGCTCGCGAGTACGCTAAATACTGTGATTGGGCAGAGGCTGGTGCGGCGGGTGGCGCAGAAGCGGACGAGTTTCCAGAGTAATGAGATGCAGACGGCGGAGATTAAGGAAGTCGTCGGGGAATTGTTGCCAAAGACGAAGGAAGAAGTCCCGAGCGTGAGCGAAGATTTGGGATATCGGGGATTGCCGCTCGCGGACCAAAGTGCTTATAATTTGGTTAAGGGCGTCGATGATCCGGATTCTCCGGGAGGATATGCGGGACGCGCGGGGCTTTATGAGGCGATTGAAGTCGATGAGGATATGCAAAAAATGATTATTTCGCGGTCGACGTCGGCGGAAATTATGCGGGCGGCGAAGGAGAAGGGGACGATTACGATGCGGCAGGACGGGATTTTGAAGGCGCTGACTGGGGTGACGACGATTGAGGAGGTTAATCGAGTTGCTAGTGATTTGGCATAATTTGAGAACAAGGCATTAGTGGTTTACTAGGGCGGAGCAGTTTTCTTGGGGGTTTCTGGAGCAAAGCTTTTGCTCAAGGCGCGTCCGTGACGCCTGCCGTCGCAGGGTCGCGGCGCTCGTCCAGCGCTTCGGCTCATCCTCAAAAATGAAAGTAAACTTTCATTTCGCTCGGATGTTTGAAGCGCCGTAAGTCCGGATCCTTTCGCAAAAGTTGCTTCCAGAAACCCCCAATAATATATTCCGCCCTAGTAAAACACAATTATGCTTTGCTCTCAGACTATGCCGGGAATGGCTTTTTGCTACATATACTCTAATTAGCCAGGCAGCGGAGAGGAAAGTTGTCTGGGCGGTATCCGTTAATGGTTGGAAGGACAATACTATCGCCAATGCCAAGACGGTAGGATTCCATGCTGTCTGAGATTGGGAAAGATGACCAATAATAGCCCCAGTTGCTGGCGGCGCCAATTATAAGACTATGAATTGAAATGAAGCCGCTGCGCACTGGGTAGGGCTCGTTAGCTTCGGCTATTTCTTCGTTAGAGTTTGCGGCTGCTCCCTCGCTGGGCCTTAAGCCCCGCTCGGTCCGCTGCTCGACCCTGCCTCGAACTAGCACGAAGATAACTTCGCCCCGGAGCGATCGAAGAACTAGTACAAAACTAACAAACCCCCCAAGATTTTCATGCTACATATACTCTAATTAGCCAGGCAGCGGAGGGGAAAGCCGATCCAGCGTCGATTACTCGCAGATGCGAATACATCATTACCGCCAAAATCCAATATTTGGATGTCCCAAGTAACTTTGGATCCAGTTTGCGCGAAAGACGACCAGTTAAAACCGTTATTACCAGGATGCCAAATGAAACTCGCCTGCATATCAATTGCGCCGCTGCGCACAAAGCTACATATACTCTAATTAGCCAGGCAGCGGAGAGGAAAGCCGGACAGGCGGGCATGGTTTAGGTTTGATGAATAGACGTGACCGCCGTCGAACCCCAAGTAATAGGCGCGGGTGCCGTCAGAATATGGTGTAGCTGACCAGTTAAAGCCGACTGTAGCGAAAGCTCCGAGACCGCTCGTGCTGCTAACGCCGCTGCGCACAAGATGCTACATATACTCTAATTAGCCAGGCAGCGGAGAGGAAAGGCGTACCAGCGATTGTTGTTATTTGATGGGTTGACGCTACTAGTGAGGAGCTCGCCGTAGTAAGAATTGGTGCCGTTAGATTGTGCCCAAGATGACCAGGTAAAGCCATAAAAAGAAGAGTACCGCACTTTGCCGTCATTGATAGTGAGTAAGCCGCTGCGCACAAAGTTTGATTACTAAAAGCTAATCCTTAGATTTTCTATGCTACATATACTCTAATTAGCTAGGCAGCGGAGAGAAAGGGCGACTCCGCGGCGATAATTGTTCGAGGGGCTGATGTAGGAGTTGGCTCGTACGAAAAAGTAATATGCATTTACTATGTTAGCAGCTGTAGATGAGTAATAGTTTAAATCGATCCCAGTATAACCTAAGGGTCCTGTTGTACGGCTTAGCTCAATCCCGCCGCTGCGCACACTACAGATCGAGCCTCATTGAGGCTTATACTTCCATTGTAGCACAGCTTATGGTTTTTGTCAAGAGATTTCGGGAACGTAATATACAATAAATAAACTGTTACCAAAACTGCCTCGTTATACAATAAATTTGTTACCGTAATTTCCATGCTACATATACTCTAATTAGCCAGGCAGCGGAGAGGAAAGGCGTAACTACGATTGTCGTCGTTTGATGGGCTGACGTTGTCATCACGAAACACGAGGAAGTAGACTCTGGTGTTATCCATATGTCCTCGGGATGACCAAGCATATCCTTTTGTACTAAGATCCCCAAGAATATTGCGTGCGGCACTAGCCCAGCCGCTGCGCACAAAGTTTGATCATCGAAATTTGATCCTTGGTCTTTTTTGCTACATATACTCTAATTAGCCAGGCAGCGGAGAGGAAGGGCGCGTGAACGATGATAATGATCGGAAGGGTGAGTTTCAACTACGTTAAAATAAAGGTAGTAGGCGTCGAGGGCGTTCGTGTGTGACCAAGAAGACCAGTCGAAGCCATATCTGCCAGAGTTTTCGAGCTTAGCGTTATTCATATAAATGTAGCCGCTGCGCACCACACTTGAGGCGGGCGAATATAAAAATTCATTGAACGATAAGCTTTAGAGCGATGAATGGGGAAATTAGCGATAGGATGATGAATGAAGAATAGTTTTGGCGCGAGGAAATTGAATTTTTGTGCGCAGCGGCTTTATTGGTATTGATAACGGTAAACTATGGGTCTCCGGCATGAGCAGCTTTAGCTGGTCATCTTCGTCAGATCCGAGCAACACCAACGCCTACTACCTAGACTTTTACGCCAACGTCAACCCTTTCGTAAGTAATAATCGCTGGTACGGCTTTCCTCTCCGCTGCCTGGCTAATTAGAGTACATGTAGCAGGGGACGGTAAAAGATTGAGTTTTGTGGTTTTGAAAAACTTATGCTAAAATAGTGACATGGATAATAGTGGGTCAAATACAAATACGACGGGTGCGGCTGGTGGGCAGGCGGTGGCTTCGCCGTTTGCGCCGGTGGATATTCCGGATTTGAATAGTATTGCGGCGCCGAGTGCGGTGCCACCGTTGAACGCGGCAGTGAAGATGCCGGAAGGAAATGCGGGGGCGACGGATGCGGCGCTCGGGAAGACTAAGGCTGCGGAAACTAAGGGCGGGAGCGCGACGGACCAGCCGATTACGCAGGAAGCGTCGGGCGTGACGATGGCGGACATTCCGCAGCCGGCAATGAAGGCGGAGAATCCGAATACGGGAACTGGAGAGCCGAAGGCGGAAGCCGGCGGAGCGAATGCGGGGCTTACGGAGGCGACGAATGGCGTTGCTGAGGTGACGAATGGCGGGGCGAATGGAGCGATAGGCGCAAACGCAATGGCGAAGGGGGCGGTGGTTTTGCCGTCGGTGAATGATGTGGAAATTGCGGCGTCGAGTTTGCCGTCGGTGCGGGATGAGATGGAAATGGCGAATGGGCTGACGATTGAGCCGCTTCTCGAGGAATGTATCAAACATGAGGCTTCGGATTTGCATCTCCAGGTCGGGCTGCCGCCGGTTCTCAGGATTGATGGGACGTTGCAGCCGATGACGACGTATCCGGTGCTTGATAATGATTTGGTGCGGAAGCTGGTTTTTGCGACTTTGGATGAGGATCAGCAGAAGATCTTGATGAAGGATAAGGAATTTGATTATTCGTTCGCTTTTGGGGATTTGGGGCGGTTCCGTGTCAATGCGTTTCATGAAAAAGGGAATATGGCGGCGGCGTTTCGGTTGATTCCGAACAAGATTTTGACGATTGAGGACTTGGGAATTCCGGGCGTTGTGGCGAGTTTTGCGGACCATCCGAGCGGGCTAGTCCTGGTCACGGGGCCGACGGGTTCGGGGAAAAGCACGACTTTGGCGGCTTTGATTGATAAGATTAATACAGAGCGGGCGGTGCATATTATTACGATTGAGGATCCGATCGAGTTTACGCACCGTTCGAAGCGGGCGTTGGTCGCGCAGCGGGAAGTGCATTATGATACTTATAGTTTTGCGGCGGCGCTTCGAAGTATTTTGCGTGAGGATCCGGATGTGGTTTTGATCGGGGAGATGCGGGATTTGGAGACGATTCAGGCGGCGATTACGACGGCGGAAACGGGGCACTTGGTGTTTGCAACATTGCACACGAACTCGGCGGCGCAGAGTATTGACCGTATGATCGACGTTTTTCCGGCGCATCAACAGCCGCAGATTCGGTCGCAGCTGGCGAATATTTTGGTCGGGATTTGTGCGCAGCGGCTGGTGCCGGCGATTAATGGCGGGCGAATTGCAGTCGCGGAGATTTTGGTTTCGAATCCGGCGGTGCGAAGTATTATTCGTGAAGGAAAGACGCACCAGCTCGATATGACGATCCAGACGGGCGTCGAGCAGGGAATGCAGACGATGGATCGGGAGCTGGCGAAACTGGTGAAGGCGGGGACGATTAATTATGATGTCGCGCGGGAATATGCGATTGATAGCACGGAATTTGATCGGCTGGCGAAAGGTTAGGCGTGAAGCGGTACACTTATAAGGCTAAGGATAAGGCGTCGGGGAAAATTGTCACCGGGCATGTGCAGGCGGATAGCGAACATGCGGCGGGGCGGATTTTGGTCGACCAAGGTTATGTACCGCAGAAAGTGACGGAAGAGAGGGCCGATGGGTTTTTCGCGAAATTCCAGAACAAGGTTTCGACGAAGCAACGGATTATGTTCACGCGGCAATTTGCGACTTTGATCGGGGCGGGGTTGCCGTTGTCGTCGAGCTTGCGGATTGTGGCGGAGCAGACGGATGATAAACCGATGAAGGCCGTGATTGAAGATATTTTGGCGCAGGTCGAAGGCGGGCGAACTTTGCACGATGCATTTGCGAAACATCCGGACGTTTTTAATAATGTTTATCTTTCGTTGATTGCGGCGGGGGAAGCTTCGGGAACTTTGGATATTTCCTTAAAGCGCCTCGCGACGCAGCAGGAAAAAGATGCAAACATGATCTCGCGAATTCGGAGTGCGATGACTTATCCGGCGATTGTGCTTTTGGTGATTGTGATTGTGATTACGTTTATGATGATTGCGGTCGTGCCGCAGGTGGAAAATTTGTATCGTGATGTCGGGGAAGAATTGCCGGCTTTGACGCAAGTTTTGGTCAATATGTCGAATTTTGTGGTGAATTATTGGTGGATGATTTTGATTTTGCTGGGGATTGCGGTGTGGTTTCTCTTGCAATTTCGGAAAACTGATGTCGGGCAAAAATGGATGTCGCAGCTGAAGCTGAATTTTCCGATGATTAACGGATTGTTTTTGCGACTATATAATGCGCGGTTTGCACGGATGTCGCAGATGTTGCTGTCGGCGGGAGTGCCGATGCTGGACGCGATTAAAATTTCTTCGGATGCGACGAATAATATTATTATGGAGCAGCAATTTAGTCGGGCGGCGGAAATTGTGCGGAGCGGGAAGCCGCTGAGTACGGCGCTCAAGGGGCGAGATTATATGCTGCCGCTACTGCCGCAGATGGCAGCGACGGGCGAGCAGTCGGGAAAGATCGATGAGATGCTGGGGAAGGCGGCGGACGTTTATGAAAGTGAGCTGGACGAGCGGATTGCGGCGATTTCGACGATGATTGAGCCGATTTTGATGGTCGTCTTGGCGATCGCGGCGGGCGGAATTGTCGGCGCGATTTTGTTCCCGATTTATAGTCTCGTAAGTAAGATTGGAATGTAGTAATGAGAAAAAGCTTGTGCTTTTAGGAATTGTGGTATAATAGTAATAGTTTTAAGAATAATATAGAAAGGAAATTTTGTGGCAAATTCACGAAAAAATACGCGAAAAAAGAGCCGCATGAGTGAGAAGAGCGGTTTTACCATCATCGAGGTGGTGTTGGTCTTGGCGATCGCTGGTCTTATCTTCCTCATGGTGTTTATTGCATTGCCGACCTTACAAAGATCGCAGCGGGATACGCAGAGGCGAAATGATTTGGGTAGGGTGAGTTCGCAGATCACTAGCTTCCAGACAAATAACGGAGGAAAATTGCCAGGGGGTGATAGTGAAAGCAATGTTGCGGCGGGTAGTACTGACATGCCGACCTGTGAGACAACTAATAAAAAATCGGCTGGATGCTTTATCGTGAACTACATGAATGGCGTGAATGCAACTGAGAATGAATTTGTCGATCCTGATGGTACGGCTTATGGTATGAATATCAAAAAATACGATTCTTCTAAAACATATGGCAAGGAGTTTGACCATATAATTTATGTCGTGAAAGAAGCGAAATGTAATGGTGAGGAGGTTGAAAGTTCAAAGAACCCGCGAGACTTTGCGGTTGTATATAAGCTCGAGGGGAATGGTACATATTGCGCGGATAATGGTAGCTAGCATAGCCGGAAATAGCCTCTTCGGAGGCTATTTTTCTAGGTGATGCTGCAATAATGTGGTGTATTTAGGATAAAAGGAGAATTAGGGGTTTGTATATACATTGTCTATACACCGTATAGCATTTGTATATACAATGTATAGACAATGTTAATACAAAAAAATGTTTGGGAAAAATCAATTTTATGATATAATGAGGTTATGGTTGATATGGTTGTGACGGTTCTGATTTTGGTGATGATGACGATGCTCGGAGCGGTTTTTGGATCGTTCGCGTGTTGTCAGGCTTGGCGCTGGCGGTATCATGTCGTGAAGAAAAAGGATCTCGGGCAGTGGTCGGTGTGTCTTCATTGCGGAAAACGCATAAAATGGTATGATAATATTCCGGTGGTTTCGTGGCTGGTGCTGCGGGGGCGGTGTCGGAATTGCCATAAGAAGATTGGGATTGCGGATTTTTTGTCGGAGATTAGTCTGGCGGTGGCGTTTTTGATGTTGAGCTGGGCTTATCTTTTGCCGATGCTGGAGAATTGGAGCCTTTTGGCTTTGAAGCCAGAGTTTTTGGCGGTGAAACTGGCGACGTTTATTATTACTTTGATTTTGCTAGTGGTTTTGATGGTTTTGGCGGTTTATGACGCGAAGTGGGGGGAATTGCCGACGGTTTTGCTAATGTTAGCGATTATTATTGGGGCGATGGTGCTGATTTTGAAACTGTGCGAAGTGCGGCTGACTGATGACGGAAATGTTTTGGAGGCGGCGCTGAGCGCGGGGCTGGGGGTTTTGATTCTCGCGGGGACGTGTTTTGTGATTTATAAGGCGTCGAAGGAGAAGTTGATGGGCGGAGGGGATTGGTTGCTGGCGCTGGCGCTGGCTTTGGCGCTGGCGGATTGGTGGCTGGCGCTGTGGACGATATTTTTGGCGAATTTGCTCGGGGATTTGATTGCTTTGCCGGGGGCGCTGAAGAGCGGGAAGACGAAGGTGCATTTCGGGCCGTTTTTGGTCGCGGCGTTTGTGATTGTTTTGATGCTGGGGAATTGTCTGCCGCTGCTCATACAGGTTGGGATTTAGGGAATTGTGAGTGCGGAGAGTTTTACGGTTCAGGAATTGATCGGCGATTTTGTCGAAAGTATTGAGGTCGAAAAGGGGCGATCGCAGAAAACGGCGGAGAATTATGAACGATATCTTTTGCGATTTTTGGAGATTGCGGGCGAGATTACGGAGAAGGATTATGACCTCCGGCCGGGGGATATTACGGCGGAGGTTTTGAGAAAGTTTCGGCTGAGGCTGAATCGGGTCGAGAATGAGCGCGGGGAAGGGCTGGAGACGATTACGCAGGCGTACCATTTGATTGCGCTGAGGGGATTTTTGAAATATCTCGCGAAACGGGGGATAAAAAGTCTCGATCCGAGTTTGGTGGAGTTGCCGCATGTCGTGCGGAAACAGGTAACGTTTTTGCAATATGACGAAATTGAGCGGTTGCTGGATGAAATTGATACGGAGACGGAGACGGGGCTCAGGGATCGGGCGATTATTGAACTGTTGTTTTCGGGAGGGCTGCGAGTTTCTGAGCTGACGAAGCTGAATCGGGATTCGATTAATCTCGAGCGGCGGGAATTTATTGTGCGCGGGAAGGGGAGCAAGGATCGGCCGATTTTCATCTCGGAGGCGGCGGCGGATTGGGTGGGGAAATATCTTGAGAAGCGGACGGATACGCTCGCGCCGCTGTTTTTGAATAATAGTCGGAATCTGCAGGCGGTCGATACGAGTGGGAATTTTCGGAGGTTGACGACGCGGTCGGTCGAGCGGATTGTGCAGAAATATGCGAAAATGGCGGGGATTACGAAGCACGTTTCGCCGCATACGCTTAGGCATAGTTTCGCGACGGATTTGCTGATGAATGGGGCGGACCTCAGGTCGGTGCAGGCGATGCTCGGGCATGCGGATATTTCGACAACGCAGATTTATACGCATGTTACAGATCAGCATTTGCGGGATGTGCATGAGAGGTTTCATAGTGAAACGGAGTAGGCATAGTACGGAAACAAGGCATTAGTGGTGTGCTTTAGGAATTGCGGTTTGGTTGACCCGCAATTAAGTCTCTGGTTTACGAAAAACTACTAGGGATACTAGTAGTTTTTTATAGTCAACCGAACCGCAATTACTAAAGCACCACAAACGTTGTTCCCGGACTATGCTTGGAGTGGGCTCGTTATCTTCGCGCATTGCGGCGTCAGTGGTTTGCGTTGCTCGCTCTCCGTACGCTAAGTACGGTTCGCTACGCTACTCCCGCTGCCTTGCATAATCTCGCTACTAGCGCGTCCCGAGATGATCGAAATATTGCATCGAAGCTAACTTCGGCTCAAGATTTCTATGCTACATATACTCTAATTAGCCAGGCAGCGGAGAGGAAAACCGAGAAAGCGGTCAAAATAGTAGTGCTCAAATGTGCCAACGACTTTATCATTGAAGGTAAGATAATGCGCTCCTACGCCATCAGGTTTGGGTCGAGATGACCAGTCATAGCCAAAGAGACTAGAGTTCTTCAATCTGCCGTTGATAATATGGATGAAGCCGCTGCGCACATGATAGAATTTAGCATGAAGTTTTTTAAGAAACAGATCCTGAAAATAAAAATTACTTTCGCCAGAGAGCGAAAGTAAAACCGTAAACTGGTTTTTATTTTAGCAAATATTTTTATAAAGTCAAGCTTATCGCCCGAAATTAAGCGCAGTGGCCGGGATAATATTCCTAGAGGGGAGAAAGAGTTTGGGTTGATTGGGGTTTTGGAGAAAAATAGTACTAATACTTGACAAAATCGGGACTGTGTGATAGAATGGAGGTGAAGGGTTGGATACCCTTAGTTTCTGATCGACTTTGTTGGCTAAAAATTGGCTTTTATAACATTCATTCTATAAAAAGCAAGATACTGGTCGACGAACAGAATTTAAAAAGGAGGGCGAAGATTATGATGACGCAAGAGATGACCGATGTAGCTGAAGGAAAAAAGACTGATGTCGAAGAGAGACAAAAGACGAGAAAAGAAGAATGGAAGGAGATGAGTAGGACTGAGCGTTGGGTGACAATGCAAGAGCGAATTGAACTCCTGAATGAAAGGCAACGGGAAGTGGCTAAGATCGCGCCAAGAGAGAATGAGCATTTACGCAATATGAAGGAAAATAGGTTGGTGCGGTTCGACGGTAGAATATGGTACGCTTTGATGGCCTTGGGAATAGTGATTGCGGCTATTGGTTTTGTGGGCTTGGTTTGTGGAGGTTCGCAAATGGCGTCGAATACGATGTTCCTTGGGCTGGGGTTTTTCTTTGGTGATGCAATTATTGAGTTGTTTTGGAAAATTTGGCAGTATGGGCGGGATTATCGCAGAGTGCAATGTAATTTTTCTTCTTGGGAGCTTATTTCGGATCGGCTGATTGAGATGAAGTGGGTTTTGGAAGAATATAGTACAGAGCATGAGCAGTATAATGTCGTGCGGGCGAAATTCCGAAAACTGAAGCCGATCGTGAAGGAAAAGCTGATGGGGAACTTGAGATTCGACGAGAGACTGTATTCGCATCGGGTGAAAGTTACGATGTGGATTGGTGCTAATAATGAGGTCAAACGATGCTATAATATGACTGAGACGGCCTATGAGAGGCTGGTTTATGACATGTGGCAGGGGCTAAGCGCGGAGGAAGAACGTCAGGAATTGGCGGAAAAGCTTAGAGCGGAGATGAAATAGCCCTCTTAGGCCCAAGAGGGCGTTAACCCCAGCGATGATGCTGGGGTTTTTGCAAGGTGGGGAGAGATTTGTGTTATAATAGGAAAAAGTAAGGAGTTTTATGGGAAAAGAAAGAGATTTGGTTGAGCGAAGTTTGGTGGTTTTGAAGCCGGACACGGTGCAGCGGGGGATTGTCGGGGAAGTGATTACGCGGTTTGAGCGGGTGGGGCTGAAAATTGTGGGGATGAAGATGGTGATGCCGGATGAGGACCAATATCGGGCGCATTATGAAGATATTGGGCAGATGATTACGCGGCGGGGGGAGCAGGCGTTTCGGTATAATTTGAGTTATATGATGACGGGGCCGGTCATTGCGATGGTGCTCGAAGGGGTCGAGGCGGTTCCGCTGGTGCGGAAGATTGTCGGGCCGACGGAGCCGAAATCGGCGGAAATGGGGACGATTCGGGGCGATTATTCGCACATGAGCTTTGGTTATTCGGATGCGAAGGGGATGGGGGTGCCGAATTTGGTCCATGCGAGTGGTAGCAAAGAGGAAGCAAAGAAAGAGATTAAGCTTTGGTTCAAGGAGGGGGAGTTGTATGATTATTCGGATTTGAACGAGAAGTATACGCGATAGGCATAATTAGTGGTTTACTAGGGCGGAGCAGTTTTCTTGGGGGTTTCTGGAGCAAAGCTTTTGCTCAAGGCGCGTCCGCGACGCCTGCCGTCGCAGGGTCGCGGCGCTCGTCCTCCAGCGCTTCCTGACGGAAGCTTGCGCTTCGGCTCATCCTCAAAAATGAAAGTAAACTTTCATTTCGCTCGGATGTTTGAAGCGGCGTCGTAACTCCGGATCCTTTCGCAAAAGTTGCTTCCAGAAACCCCTAATAATATATTCCGCCATAGTAAAGCAAATCTTCGTCTTTGCTTCTGGATTTTTGTCGCGTGTTTGCTTTAGAAAATCTTTGCTCTTGGACTTTGCCGAGAGTGGCTTTTGTTACATATACTCTAATTAGCCAGGCAGCGGAGAGGAAAGCCATAGAAACGGCTGCTGGAGTTTGACGGTAGGATGCCGCTTTTATCGAAGTATGCGTAGTAGGCGTGAGTAATATTGGAGTGTGACCAAGATGACCAGATAAACCCAGCGATGCCAGGACCCCATAGCTTACCATTATCGATGCTGAAGTTGCCGCTGCGCACAAGACTTGAGAATTTGCGAAATTGCCGACTTATTCTTCCGTGCTACATATACTCTAATTAGCCAAGCAGCGGAGAGGAAAGCCTTGCCAACGAGTGAAGTAATCTGATGGATAGATATTGCCGTTATTGAAAACAAGGTAGTAGGCATAGGTGTTATCCGAATATGGCCAAGAACTCCAGCCAAAGCTGCTCATCCCAGGGTCTCTTAGATTGCCCATGCTGGTATAGATGACGCCGCTGCGCACATGGGGAATATTTCGGGGTTTAGTTTTTTGATTCTTTTCAGGTGATCTGTCAACCTTTTTTACAACAATAAAATAACGTAGTTGTATAAAACAGGGT
>CAZODR010000012.1:0-23281 GCA_964578645.1 uncultured Candidatus Saccharibacteria bacterium
GGAGCATGGGCTGATGCCGGAAGAGTGGGGCGGGGATATTATGATGATTCCGGTGAGTGCGAAAACTGGCGAAGGGCTGGAGAAGTTGCTCGAGAGTATTTTGCTGGTGGCGGATGTTGAAGAATTGAAGGCGGATGTGAAAATTCCGGCGGAAGGGCTCGTGATTGAGAGTCATATGGAGACGGGGAAGGGGAGCGTTGTGAATCTTTTGGTCACGGGAGGGGAACTGAAGGTCGGGGATTTTGTGACGGCGGGAAGCGTTTATGGTAAAATTCGGACGATGGTGGATTTTCGGGGGAAACCGAAGGGGAAGGCTGGACCGAGTACGCCGGTGACGGTCACGGGATTCAAGGAGTTGCCGAATTTCGGGGACCGATTCTTGGAGTATGATGATGAAAAAAGCGCGCGACGGGCGGCGGTTTTGACGGCGCAGAACGAAGCGAGCGCGGCGGCGAGTGCGAATGTCACGAGTATGGACCTTTTGAGAATGATGAATGTTGAGGATAATTCGAAGATTTTTAACGTGATTGTCAAGGGCGATGTCTTGGGGAGCGTGACGAGCGTAGTGGATTCGCTGAAGATGATTGACACGAAAGGCGAAGTGACGCTGAACGTTGTCGCGACAGGGGTGGGGGATGTGACAGAGAATGATGTTTATATGGCGGCGGGGGGCGACAATACGGTGATTTATGGGTTTAATGTCAGTGTGCCGACGAATATTAGTAAGCTGGCGGCGCGCGATGGGGTGGAAATTCGGTGCTATCGGGTGATTTATGAGCTTTTGGACGATGCGCATGACAGTATGGAAAAGTTGCTGGGCGAGGAGATCGTCGAGACGGAGATGGGAAAAATGGAAGTCATGGGGGTGTTTCGGGTGACGAAGAACGAGCTAATCGCGGGCGGAAAGATGACGGCGGGGAAATTGGCGCCGGGGATGACGGCGCGGATTGTGCGGAAGAAAGAGGTGCTTGGCGAGGCGGTCGTCGAAAGTGTACAAAAAGAGAAAATTGAGGTCAAGGAGCTGATTGAGGGGGAGATTGGCGGGTTGGCGATGAAAACGGAGAAGAAGATTGATCTTGCGATTGGGGATGGGGTGGAATTCTTTACGAGAGAGAGTCGGCAGCGGAAGTTGTAAGGGGGCTCGTTCTCATGGCGAACCGCGGCGTTGATGGCTGCACTGCTCAGTCACCGTACGTTAAGTACGGCTCCTTCCGCGGTTCGCCATCGCCTTGCGTTTCATCCATGATAACTTCGCCCCGGAGGTTAGCCTCGAACTAGTACGAAGCTAACGACCCCTAAAGTAATTGAAATATTTCATCCCAGCTGACTTCGCCCAAAATGATTGGAAAGATGAAGCGAAGCTAACTTTGTCCCGGAGTGATTGAAAAACTGGCATGAGGCTAACTTCGCTCTTTGGAGATCGGTGTATTGAAGCGAAGCTAAGGATTTTGGCAAAAAGTTTGATACGGGCCTTTCTTCAAAATCCAAACGTCTATGCTTGCAATTAGAAATTTTTTTGCTTTATATCATTTATGCTTGTAACTCGAAAAGGTTTTGTGTTAAGCTTACGATAGAGCAGCCAAGGCGCCAAGTATATTAACATTAAAGTTTTGTCAGAAAGGAGCACATATGGTGATTGCGATCCATCTTGGACGGTTATGTTTCATAATCGAAATCACCCTAGTCGAAAACTAAGGTGATTAGCAACTAAATATAGGTCCATTCTAGCACTCAATTATGAAATATGCAAGTCTTGGCTGCTCGAAAAGTGTTTGTAGTTGAAATTATTAATGAACAGATTTTGATGAAAACTTAGTCGTGGGTTCAATACGAAAAATGTCTGCGCCTATGCAACGTTTATGTAACAAAAAAGACCTCGAAGGGTCAAATCTGTATAATATATATGGTGCGGGCGAAGAGACTCTAACTCTCGACCTCTTCCTTGGCAAGGAAGCGCTCTAAACAACTGAGCTACGCCCGCAAGTAGTTTTATTTTAGCACGCGCAAGTCTAAGTTGTCAATAAGTTCGGGGAGTTTTTACAAAAAATTGGAAATGTGCAAGTCTAAGCTGCTAATATGTTCTGGGAGTTTTTGTGGAAATCTGGGAAATTTTACAAAAATCGAAAATAAAACTCAGACTGCGAGGCGGGGCGAGGGGTAGACAATGAGATGGTGGAATTTTAGACTTGACCTAATTAGTTAATTGTGCGAGAATGAGATTGTTGGGTTTAAGTGCTACCTCTTCTTAGAGGTAACACTTATTTTTAGCTTTAAAACCGTGAGTTCGAAGACGACACGGCAGATTTTAAAACGTATAATCATACCCCAACCTCCTTTCTCCAACACGCTAACTTGCGTTGACAAGTTGTCAAGATTCCACCACCTGCGCAAAGTGTAGCACAGATGAGAAACGAGGTGCAAGCACTAGTGCGTTAGATCGGGAATTTTGTAAAATCGGGAGGGTTAGGCCGCCTTTTAGCGAAATTTATTTTATGAAAAATAAAAGATTGGTCACGCGGAAAATGAAAAATGGAAGATTGGACGGGCGGAAAAATCGGAAAATAAACCGCCCCGGGCGGAAGCTGGGCTTTTATTAGAATTTTAAAAAACATAAACAAAATATATTGACATAAGCTTTACAGTTTGAGATAATTAGATCATACAAGGTCAATTTTAAATAAGGTCGTAAAAAGGAACAACCAAAATGAAATTAAATAAAACAACAAAAATCGGCTTCGCAGGTGCTGCGGGCTGTGCTGGTGTGTTGGGGTTGCTGACGGTAGCGATGCTTTGTCCAATGCGCAGCGAGGGGGCGAATGCGGCTTGTGGTCAGCCGGGAAGTGATGAATGTATCACGAGTCAAGCGGCGGTTGAGACGCGGGTGAATGTGCCCTCGATGATCTCGATCTCGCTAGATAATGCGGTCGACATTGATGTCAGTCCGACGGTTGCGGGGGCGTTTAGCGCGAAAACCGCGAATATGAACGTGGCGACGAATAATAAATCCGGTTATGGGATTTATATGGCGACGAGCGACGGAAAATCGACGTTGAATGGTGGCGCTGGGAATTCACAAGCGATTAACGCGACTACGGGGGCGACTGGATCGGCGATGGCGAATAATACTTGGGGATATAATTTGACTGCAGGGGCGACGGTTGCTGCAGCGGAAACTTTGACGTATAGTGCGGTTCCGACTGCGACTTCGTCGACGATTAAGGATGTTACGAGTCCGAATACTGCGACGGGTGATCAATATAAGTTGACTTTTGGTACGAAAGTTAGTACCGATCTTAAGCCAGATACTTATAGCAATAGTGTTATTGTTTCGGTCGTGGCGACGCCGGATGTTGCGACTCATATTAATCAAATGACGAATATGCAACAGATGACGCCGGAAATTTGCGCGAATAGTGCCGAAGGTGAGACGAAACAGCTTGCGGACTTGCGCGATGGTAAGCGTTATTATGTGACGAAGTTGAAGGATAATAATGAAGGTTCGAACTGCTGGATGACGCAGAACTTGGCGCTGGATCTCGAGCCGAGTTTGACTTTGACGCCAGATAATTCGAATGTTACGCAGAATAAGACGGTTGCGACTGGACATGCGACGGATACTGGCGAGGGAACAGGCGATGGAAAGACGAATGTTCTTAGCCAGACGGATACGGCGGTCCCGGCGGCGGTTTCGAGCCCAAGCCAGACGACGACTTATTCGTGGGATCTCGGGACTTGGTTGCTCGCGACTCCGACAGAGACGACAAGTTGTGGCGATGTGACGGATATTTCGACATGTACGAAAGTTGGGTTCATCGATGTTAGTAAGGATGGTTGGAAGCCTGGATTTACGGCGCAACCGGGTCAATGGACGATGTCTGACGGCACAGTGAAGAATACGTACGTTGCGGCTGATCCGAGCTCGAAGACTTACGATCCACACTACTTGATTGGGAATTACTACCAATGGAACACTGCGACTGCGGGTAGTGGCGGAAAAATTACTAGCAGCGATGCGACGGAAAGCATCTGCCCGAAGGGTTGGAAGTTGCCGACGAGTGGCGATTCGGCCGAGTCGATCAAGAATGATAGCTTCTTTAGCCTGTTGACGCCGTATGGGGTGGCTAGTAGCTTACAGGGGGGAGTGATCAGTGAAGCAGACAGGAAGGCATATAGCATTCCAGCGAGTCAGACGAACTATAATATTGCCGAAGCACCTCTTTACTTTGTGCGCAGCGGCAACGTCGGTATCTATGGCGGTAAGCTGTGGGGCTCTGGCATCAATGGCTATGGCTGGTCTTCTTGGCCACATTCTAATGGCGTTTATGCTTACTTCCTCGGCTTCAATGGTAGTGTCGTCGGCCCGTCAAGCGGCCTCAATCGTTGGTTCGGCTTTCCTCTCCGCTGCCTGGCTAATTAGAGTATATGTAGCAGGAGACGTCAAGGTCAAAGTGTGTAGCATTGCGGCGTAAGCCGCAATGCTTTGGCGTGCGGGGATAAGTGGCTAGAGTGCTGGAGGGTAGGTTGTATGTTTGTAGGATATTGCAGCAGGGTTTGTCATAATACAGAATATTCACTGGACTAATACTCTAGGACATCATGACATCCGCGTGAGGTGCCGATCTTTGGAACAAAGTCGGAAGAGGAGGGGCATCGGAAGGGTTGCAGAAAAATGAAAAAGTTGCACCAAAAAATGTTTGAAGCCGGGGAAAAAGCGGAAATTTTGGGCTAAAATCGGCTCTTTTCGGTTCTCGGAGTTTTGCTCGCCTTGAGGCGCGCTTCGTTCATTAGAATACAAAATACCTCCATTTTTTCTACAAAATTAGTTAGACTAAATAAGAAGGCACGGCGCTTGCTCATCCGAAGATGCGCTGCGCTTGATAGAATCCAAAATAGCTCCTTTTTGTTCTTCAAATTATCCAATTCGAATGGAGATAAAGTGCGTGGTGGCTTTTCGATTCCGAAAGCAGGATAATTTTAGCTTAAAATTACTTCTGCTAAATTGTTGAGATTGGGCATTGCTTGGTGAAATTCAAAATGGATTTTTGTTTTGAAATTGTTTATGCTAAATATGGCGCGCGGAAATTTCCGAAACAAAAATGCTCGAGATGAGAAACATGGGACTTGCGTGGAAATTGAAAAAGTCAAACTAAAAATTACTTTCGCTAAGAAGCGAAAGTAACAACCATAACAATTTCCATTCTAGCAAACTTTTTCGTCGTGGTCAAGTTTGTCATCCAAAAAGTCGGCGCGACTATGCGAGATCTTGGGCGAGAATTCGAAAGTTCGAGAATGAAAAAATGGGGAGGCGATCGTGGATGGCGTTTTGATCTTGGAATTTTGGAAATGAAAAATTGTCGAGGAGATGAAATTTCGCAAAATCCCATGCTTATGCTTGAGCAAAAGACGGTTAATATGATAGACTGCTAGCGGGTGGCAAGCAAATGGCCAATCTTTGTTTCGGTGGGAGAAAGGAGGATTGCTTATGGTGATAGAGTTCAGCATGAAGTTTTTTAAGAAACAGATCCTGAAAATAAAAGTTACTTTCGCCAGAAAGCGAAAGTAACAAACCATATCCAATTCCCATTCTAGCAAATTTTTTCGTGATGGTCAATGGTTTTGCCACCCAAAAATTGTTTAATCATAAAAACTTGAAAAAGAAAAAAGAAGACAATATTGAACGGCGTTGGCGGTTGTTGACATAAATCAGCTCTTGGGATAAAATGACAGTATTGAAGTCCACGAGGGCGAGCATTCGCTGAGACGGGGGCTTCTTTTTGTAAGTAATTATCGTTTCGTGATAGATTTTTTGAAAAAGAAAAAAGAATAATTCTCACTTCCTTGGAAGTGAGAATGGAAAAATAAAAGATCGGCACCGAACCGCGGACGCGAAAACAGGCAGCGGAGAGGAAAGCCGTTCCAACGATTGTTGTTGTTTGACGGGTTGACGTTACTACCATTGAAGTTGAGGTTGTAAGCATAAACGCCATTAGAATGTGGCCAAGAAGACCAGCCATAGCCATTGATGCCAGAGTTCCTCAGCTTACCGTTATTGATATTGACGTTGCCGCTGCGCACAAAGTAAAGAGAATCCTCGCGCGATAAATCCGAACTGATATCGGTAGAAATTTGCGAAGTTGTCTTCAGGCGTCTTTTAGCCGTAGCTAAGGACAATTATTCGTCTCGATGATTTTTTTTGCAAATCAGTCAAGAGCAACCTCACGATCTTTTTTACAGAGAGCCGCTGGCAGTCGGAGCATGATCTCAGGACTACGGTTGGATCCCATGGACGCTATGATCCACAGAATTATTATAGCAAGTTTTGGGGATTTTTGTCGGGCGAATTATATTCCCAGCCAAAACTGTCGAAAAGTTCGCGGAAAAATTTATGACTATTAATATGCTCCAGGCAGCCCATACGAGAATAGAAACCGTCGAGATCGCCGGAGCCGGTCGTGGCGAGTTTGTAGGCGGCGGCATAGGCGTTGGCACGGGCGCGGCGACTGGGGTAAATGAAGCCGGGGTAAACGACGGCGCCGATGAAAGGAACGCCGCGATCGACGGGTTGTTTGTGTTGCTTTTTAGGATGGAGTGTGAGTTTCAGATCATTGAGGAGATATTTTTCGATTACAGCAACATCGCGAAGTAGTTGGTCGCGCTCAGACATCGGAACGATGATGAAAAAGTCATCGACATAACGACCGTAATGAGCATAACCGAGATCGAAATGGATGAAACGATCGAGCTGATCGAGAAAAATGTTTGAAAGTAGTTGGCTAGTAAGATTACCGATGACGATTCCGCGATCGGGTGGCTGGTGGAAGAGACTTTTGTTCGCGGGGAGATGGCGCCAATTCGAACGATGACCGCGAATGACGATATTTTTCATCGGATGATCAAAAATAATTTCGTGCCAAACATAGCGCAGAAGTTCGTAAAATTGAGTTTTGTAGGCGGGAGAACAGCGAATATGGTTTTCGCGATCAGTTTTTTGGCTATGATAAAACTGCTGTTCGAGGCCCCAAAGCACGCGATCATAAAGTAGTTGATGGTTTAAGCTCATGAAATAACCCTGGATGTCAAGCTTGACAGCATAGGCGGGAATGGTGTAGTTTTTCGTTACTTGACGAATATGTCGAGCGAGGCGTTTTTGGCCATAAAGGGTGCCTTTGTTTTTTCGACAGGAATAAGAATCGGGCAGGAAGCGGCGGTCCCACCAATCGGCAGAGACGTTGTAAAGAAAATGATGTACGACACGATCGCGGAAAGGGGCGGCGACAATTTCGCGAGTCACGGGATCGTGGACAATGAAAGTCACGCCGCGGCTGGGATGATAATAGCGGCGCACGAGACTGTCGCGGAGAGCGAGGAGATTTTCCATGGCATTAAGCTCGAAACGGTGTTCGTCGATAGTTTTCTTTTTGCCCTTGCGAGCGTCGAGATAAGCGACCCAAAGTTCGTGGAGCAAGAAATTTTCATAAGCTTTATTGTTCATGCTTCGCTCCGGCGGAATTTAGACGATCTTTTTGGATTTGGCGAGCATATTCGCGAGCGACCATGCGTTCAATCTCGACAATCTTTTCGAGAATGTCGCAAAGTTCGCGATGGTGGATGAGATGAAGATTTTCGACATTGGCGAGGCAATTACGGAGATCGCGGACATTGATGAGGATGGCGAGGAGATTTTGGGCTTGGGTGGATTCGGGCGGAGTGGCGGTTTTGCTAAAGATCGGAAAAACGGAAGTCTGGGATTGGCGGCGGACGAGGCCGGAACTGGGCTTCGCGTTGGCAAAGTTCAAATAACCGATGAGAATTTCGTTCGCGTCGAGCATAACTTCGCGGAGGATGGTTTCGCGCGCGAGAGTGTCGGAAACGCGTTTGCAATTATAATAGATGAGACGGTTGGTTTCGAGAATGAGATTATAGAGCGCGGGGATGGGGGATTTGGGGAGAATGATCGAAGTAATACGCTCGACATCTTGGTGAGATTTGTCGCGCAGCTTCGCAATTTGTTCAAAATTATAAGCACGAGGAAGAGTATAAAAATGAAGCTCGCTAGTCGTGCGGCTGGGATCGGGCTGGACGCCGATGCTGCGGAGCTGGGTTTCGAGCTGGGCGCGCGAGCGAATGGAAACGATGCCGTCGTTCGAGCGAAAGTAATCATCGGTGTCGTGTTTCACGCTATAACGGCGATGAATGCGATCGGCGATCGTGAGAGTATAAAAGAGGACGGAATTGCCGGCGATTTTGGAAAAATTTTCGGTCGAATCAAAAATCAGCAGATGATGATCGTTGGTTTGTTCGAAATTCATGACTTGGGATTTAATCTGGTGTTGGCGATTGCGCAGAGCTTGGCGTACGACGCGAATCGCAGTTTTCGTCTCGGGGGAAGGCGCGGACTGTTGGAAATCACGAATAATGCCTTCGAGTTCGTGGAGGTCGCAATTTGCATATTTATCAAGGTCAGTGGATTTTATTGATGACGGTTTTGTCATAACATGTAGAAATTGAAAAATACTTATGTATATTATACGTCATCGGGGCGAAAAATGAAATGCTTGTGTTATAATAGAGGGGAAGGAGATGCGATGATTCGAATTGATAATGATTTTATGATGGAAGTTGGACTTGGCGAGATGCCGGAGGAAGAAGCGCAAGCGTTTAAGGAGCACGCGGAAGAGGAACTCGAGGTTCGAGTCGGGCATCGGATTGGTGAGGAATTGACAGATGAGCAGTTAAATGAATTCGTAGAAATTAGCGATGCTGGGGAGGCGAGGCAGTGGCTCGAGACGAATGCGCCGGGTTTTCAGGAGAAGGTTTTGGAGGTTTTTGGGGAGTTTAAGGACGAGATAATCCGTTCCCGGTCGGAAATTTTGGGCTAAAATCGCCAATTTCGGCATTTTTCCTCGCTCGCTCGTCCTAAGACGCGCGTCGCTCCGAGAAAATACCAACCTTGACGATTTTAGCACCAAAATTGCTCGGGCTAGCTAAGAAGGCGCGCGGCAACTCCTCGATTCCAAAAATAGCTCGATTTTAGCTCCAAAATTTCTCGGGCTAACTAGAGCACGTCTCTCGGAGAAAATATCAACCTTGACGATTTTAGCTCCAAAATTGTTCAAACTGGTTAAGATAAGTTTGTATAGACATTGTATGGACATTGTATAGCATTTGTATATACATTGTATAGACAATGTATATACAATGTAATACATAAGATCTTGGTTGTGGAAAACTTTTAGCGAGAGATAATGGACTGGATGCGCCAGATATCCACATTTTGCTATTGGCAATATTTACGTCGCTGCTGGGGGCTGAAACTAGGATTATTTAGCATAACCGTTAAGGAAGGACTTGGCATCCATGGGCTTTTTGCCTTCGGGCTGGAGCAGGTCGATGGAGACGAAGTTGCGGTCGGCGCATTTTAGCATAAGCGGAGTGCTGAGCTCGGGCGCGAGCGAGGGATCGCAAAGGATGTCGTCGATGGGCACGACGTGAGCGTGGAGGATGATGCAAGTTTTACCATAAAAAGTATATTTTGGTTTGGGGAAATTTTGGTAGGCGACGATTTGGCGGAAGAGCTCGGCGGCGGGAGTGGATTCGGGATGGAGCAGGGAGAGCGACTTGTCGAGCTTTTTGGTATAAGTCGCGGCGGAATTGTCTTGCGGGGTCGGCTGGGGGAGGTTTTCGAGATTTTCGACTAGCCACTTCGCACCGGCGGTGGCGAGGCCATGATAAATCGAGGATTTGTCAAGCGGGAGGTCGGGGACGACGGATTGGTGGAAGATGGGACCGGCGTCCATCTCGGGGGCGAGGCGCATGATCGAATAGCCAAATTCGGAGTCGCCGGCGAGAATGGCGCTTTCGATCGGGGAGGGGCCGCGATATTTCGGGAGCAAGGAAGGGTGGAGATTGAGGATACCTTCGGGGGCGAAGAGCTCGATGAGGTCGGGCTTGATGAGGACACCGAAAGACGCGAGAATGCCGTGGGCTTTGGGATGCTGGGATTTGAGGCGCGCGAGCTCGCTAAGATCGGATTTTTTACGAGCATGGAAAATGATGTCGACATGGTTTTTCAGAACTGCGAGCGCGCCGTCAGCTAGTGGGCCGTTGCCGAAGAAAATTACCTCGGGACGTAAGCTCAGCATTATGCCGATTCTCCCCAGAGCGCAGGGTTGTTTTTGATTTCGGAATCATAATCCAGGGGCTGGAGATCGCCATTTTCGTCGAGGCGATAGAAAGCCTTTTTGTCGCCTTTGATATGATCGATGAAAAGCGTGCCGTCGAGATGATCAATTTCATGGAGCAAAGTGCGGGCGAGAAAATCGCTAGCTTTTAGGCGAACTTCGCTGCCATCTTCGAGCTGAGCCTTAATCTTGACGCGGCGCGGTCGTTTCACGAGGCCATAAATCTCGGGGACCGAGAGGCAACCTTCATAATCGCGGGTGGCTTTGCGCTCGTCGGCTTGGATGACTTCGGGATTAATCAGGGCGGTGAAATTGGCATTTTCCTTATCATTGAAATCATCGCGAACGATGATGATGCGCTGGTTCGCGCCGACTTGGGGGGCGGCGAGGGCGGTCGAAAGCTCGTGCGGATGGGCATCCTCCCATTCGAGCGAGAGGCGAATCATGTCGCGAATCAGAGCGCGAGTTTCGTCGGTAATTTCGCGGACCTTGGCGGATTTTTCGCGCAAACGGGGGTCGGGCGTGGTGATAATTTCTCTCATGAATATAATTATAGCAGGTTTTGGAGATTTTTGCAGGGATTAGAGGAGGGAAGGAGGGTCGAGCTCGATTTGGAATTTTGCGAAAGGGATGAGGGCGCGGCGGAGGGCTTCGCGTGAGCGAGATTTGAGGATCAATTGCCAAGTATAGCCGCGAGCGGTACGTTCGTGAAAGGCGGGAATGGGCGGCGAAACGCGAAGCCCGGAGATCTTAATCAGCGCAGCATGCGCCGCTTGGATGTGCTTCAGAGTAGTTTTTTCGGTTTTATAGGTCACGGAGAGGCGAGCGATATAAGTGAAGGGCGGTAAAGTTTGGGCGTGGCGGCGAGAGAGTAAATAATTTGAAAAATCGTCGAAATTTGACTCTAAAGCGGCATTAATCACGGGATGATTGGGCTGGTAAGTCTGGATAATGACCTCTGCGGTGTCGAGATGGCCCCGGCCGACGCGGCCGATGACCTGATTCAGGAGCTCAAAAGTGCGCTCTTCGGCAGAGAAATCGGGGAGCGAGAGGCCCGCGTCGGCCTGCACGATGCCGACGGTAGCGAGCAGGGGAAGATCTAGTCCACGAGCAAGAGTTTGGGTCCCGATGAGAATATCAATATTGCCGGCTTTGACGTCTTGATAGAGGTGGGCGAGGCTGGTTTTTTTGTCGTTATCGCCGTCGAAACGGGCAATGCGTGCCTCGGGGAAAAAGCGTTCCAACTCGGTTTCGAGGAGTTTTGTGCCAAAACCTTTATGGACAATTTCGGGATGGCGGCAAGAAGGGCAGGACGAGGGGACTTTTTCCTCATGGCCACAGATATGACAGGTCAGAGTATAGGAATCGGCATGCAGAGTCATAGGCAGATAACATTCAGGGCAAAGCGCTTGCCAACCACAATTTTCGCAAATTGTCAAGGGTGAAGAACCGCGGCGATTATGAAAAATGAGTGTTTGATGTTTATCTTTAATATTGTTTTCTATTTTTGTCAAGAGAGAGTCGGAAAAATAGCGATTGCGGCGGAAATTTTGACGATCCTTGAGGTCGATGATGGTGATTTTGGGCTCGATAGCGGTGGATTTGGCCTTTTCGCGTAGGGGAACGAGAGAATTATGGGTTTTTGCGAGATAGAAATCCGTAATACCAGGGGTCGCTGTACCCTGAATGCAAGGAATTTTCAAGGATTTTGCCATAAAACTAGCAAGGCGTAAAGCGGAATAATGGGGCGTGTTGTCTTGGTAATAGGCACCTTCGTGGGACTCGTCAATAATGATCAAACCGAGATTTGACAGGGGAGAAAAAAGTGCGGAACGGGGGCCGATGACGATGAAGGGGGCGGAAGCGGGCGATTTTAGAAGTTTGAGCCAGGTCGCGCGGCGTTCGGAAAGGGTTTGGTTTGAATGAATGAGGATGGTACGCCCGGCGAAAGTGCTTTCGAAAATCTTCACGAGTTGGCTGGTCAGGGCGATTTCGGGGACGAGAAGAATGGCGGAATTTTGGCTTTTTAGGGCGTTTTCAGCGAGTTTTAGGTAGATGTTGGTTTTACCACTACCGGTAACGCCTTGGAGAAGGACAGTGCCCTCTCCGGCGCTCTGGATGGCTCTGAGGGCGGTTTTTTGAGCGGTATTTAGGGGGATCGGGGCAATTATGGTGGATTTTGCGGTAAAATTTTCGCGATTTGGGGTCGAAATGGGCTGGGAAAGCTCATTCGTGACGGTGCGCGCGGCGAGACCGGCGGGAATAACCATATTCGCAACCGCGGGAAGAGGCGATAGATAATAATCAGAGAGCCAAATAATCGCGCGAAGGAGGTGGCGGGGAATAGGGGTCGGACAGAGGAGCTTCGTCACGGGTTTCGTGGGGAAAGTGACGGATTTGACTTTTTTCCAGACTATGCCGAGAATTTGGCGGTTTCCGAGGGGTACGATGACGATTTGACCGGGTTTTAGGTCAAGATCGGATGAATAAGTCAATAGTCCGCCACCTTGGCGGAAGATTTCGGTCGGTATTACCTCAAAAAACATGATGATATTATAGCATAAGATGAGAATTGGGGCGGGTGAAAAATGTCGGAGAATGTGGTTGTAAAAAATACAACATGGAGTATAATAGGGGTAGAGGAGAGAGGTAAAACATGTTAGATATTTTTATCACATCGCGTGTGCGACGGAAGATTATTGTGGTGTTTGCGAAATATCCGGATTTCAAGACCCATGTGCGAGCGCTTTCGAAGCTGATAAAAGAGGATCCCGGGAATATCCAACGTGAATTACAAAGATTGGAGCGAGGAGGATTTCTGCTCGTGACGAAGCGGGGAAACATAAAAATTTACCAGATGAATAAGCAATTTCCGTTGCTCAAGGAGTTGCAGAGTATGGTGATTAAATCGCAACAGATGGCAAAAGTTAATAAAGCCGATAAGAAGATCGGGTGAGTAGGCTTTTTGATGAACTTTTGAGGGTGCGGGAGTGCGGGGCGGGGTTTTTGAACCCAAAATACGAAGAGGCGATCGACCCGAGGTTGATGCCGGATATGAAAAAAGCGGTTCAGCGGATTAAAAAAGCCGTGCAACAGGGGGAGAAGATCTTGATTTACGGGGATTATGACGTCGATGGTGTGACGGCGAGCACGGCGTTGTATGATACCCTGAAACTGGCGGGAGCGGGGGAAATCGAGATTATGCTGCCGAATCGCTTTACGGACGGCTATGGCATGAGCGATAAAGTGGTTGCACGGGCGGTAGAAACAGAGGTGGGACTGGTGATGACGGTGGACTGCGGGAGCCGGAATCATGAGATTATTGAGCGGCTTGGCGAGAAGGGAATTGAGGTCGTTGTCACGGATCATCATGAATGTAGCGACGAACTGCCGGCGGCGGTCGCGATTGTGAACCCGAAGCGAAAAGATGCCCTAGAAATGGCCCTAGAAGGCGTCCAGAGCCCCCAGGAGAGGCGGAAAATTGAGAGCGCGGTGGGGGAGCTGCGTGAACTTGCGGGGGTCGGAGTGGTGTTTAAAATTGCTCAGGGCCTGGTTTTTGAGGGGCTAATTCCGACGGGACAGGAAAAATGGCTGCTAGACCTCGTCCTGATCGGAACAGTTTGCGATAGTATGGTTCTCAGGGGTGAGAATCGACGGTTATGCTATTTTGGGCTGAAAGTTTTGGAAAAAACGCGTCGCGCGGGGCTGATTGAGCTGATGCGGGAAGCGGGGGTGAAACGGTTGAATACTGAGGCGATTGGGTTTCAGATCGGGCCGAGATTGAATGCGGCGGGACGAATGGAGACGGCGGAGAAAGCGCTAGAGCTTTTGATGGCGGAACAGAGGATGGTGGGCGCGAAATTGGCGCTTGAACTCGAAGAATTGAATAAAAAGCGCAAAAAACAGCAGCAAGATGCGATTAAGGAGATTAAGGCGCGGGGGGTTGAACAGGGGGCGGTGATTGTCGAACAGGGGTCGTGGCATGAGGGCGTTTTGGGGATTATAGCGGGGAGACTGGTCGAGGAATTTCGGCGTCCGGCGTTTGTTTTGGCTGAGGTCGAAGGATGTCTAAAGGGCTCGGGGAGGAGTTTTGGGGAGTTTAATTTGGCCGAAGCGTTGACAGTTTGCGATAAATATATTATAGGAGGGGGAGGGCACGCAGGAGCTTGTGGGGTGAAGGTGGAAAAAGGGAAGCTCGCGGAGTTTCGGGAAGCGATTTGTCAATATTATGATAGTTTAGGATTGGAGAATCAAGAGCGGTTTTTGGGCGTGAAAGAAGATTTGGAGGTGCGGGATTTCACGCAGCTTAGACTAGAGTTGATTGAGGAAATGCGAAAGCTTGAGCCGTATGGAGAGGGGAATGCCGAGCCCGTGTTTTTGTTGCCGGAAGCTCGGATAATAGAGGCGGCGAAGTTGGGGGCGAATGGGGAGCATTTGCGGCTGACAGTCTGGGATCAACAGGGGCATAGCTTGAAATTAATGCGGTTTTTCGCGCCGGAGGAGGATTTGGCGGTCCAAGAGGGGGTAACAGCGGATATTTGGGTGAGTTTGGCGGAGAATGAGTATAGGGGAGTTCGCAGCGTCGAAGGTCGCATACTAAAAATTTTGGGCTAAAATCGGCTCTTTTCGGTTCTCGGAGTTTTGCTCGCCTTGAGGCGCGCTACAACTTCTCGATCCTAAAAATAGCTCGATTTTAGCTCCAAAATTGCTCGGGCTAACTAGAGCGCGTAGCTCGGAGAAAATACCAACCTTGGCGATTTTAGCTCCAAAATTGGTTATGCTAGATAAAGTGCATGGCAGCTTTTCGGTTCTCGGAGTTTTGCTCGCCTTGAGGCGCGCTACAACTTCTCGATCCTAAAAATAGCTCGATTTTAGCTCCAAAATTGCTTGGGTTAGCTAAGATGCGCTACAACTCCTCGATTCCAAAAATAGCTCGATTTTAGCTCCAAAATTTTCAAAAGAGCTAAAAGCATAAGAAGATTCAAATTTTTATACTACATATATCATAATTAGCCAGGCAGCGGAGAGGAAAACCGATCCAGCGTTCGTTGACGTCCAGCGGGTAGACGCCGCTGTCGCCGAAGGAGAGGTAGTAAGCATAAACGCCATTAGAATGTGGCCAAGAAGACCAGCCGTAGCCACTGGCACCAAAGTTTCTTAGCTTGCCACTGCCGAGAAGGAAGTTGCCGCTGCGCACAAAAATCGAAGGTTTATAATATGTTGTAAAAATTACAACACTGAAGATATTAAAACATACCAGGGTCATGCTATAGAATGCTATAAAAATAGCCCCAGAGCGGAGCTATTTTCTATTTCAGTCCGAGGCGCATGCGTTCGGCTTTTTCGGCGCGGCGGATTTCGCGGATGATCGCTTTCTTACGGCGTTCACGCTTAGAAATCGGTTTCGAAAAACGCATCTGGGACTTTTTCAAAGGCATAATTCCACTCTGGAGAACTTTGCGATTAAAACGACGGATGAGATTTTCGTTAGCCTCGTTCTGATCTTTTCTAGTAATTTTGATTGCCATATTGATAGCATTATAGCAAATGTTCGGCAATCTAGCAACCCCTAATTTAGATATTTTTGAGAAATTCGGGAATGTAGTATAATAGAGGTATGATTATATTGATGGGTTTGGCGGGGAGTGGAAAAAGTACGCAGGGGCAGAGGTTGGCGGCGGAGCTGGGTGGGGTTTGGCTTTCGGCGGGGCAGGTTTTGCGGGATACGCACGATCCAGAGGTGGCGGCGATTCAGGAACAGGGAGAACTGGTGCCGGATAGTTTGACGATTCGGCTGATGACGCAGGCGATTGCGGAGGCGATCGTTATGGAGAAGGAGATTATTCTTGATGGTTATCCGCGGACTGTCGAGCAATCGGAGTGGCTGGTCGAGAATGCAGTGGAGCGGATTCGAGAAGTAATTGTCATCGATGTCCCGAAATCGGAGCTTTTGGCGCGTCTAGCGAAGCGGGGGCGGGCGGATGATCAGAGTCGGGAGGCGATTGAGGAACGGTTCCGGATTGTCGAAGAGAGTATTACGGCGGTTTGTCGAATTTTAGCGGCAAAAGGGGTGAAAATTTATCGCGTGAATGGTTTGGGGACGGAAGATGAAGTTGCACAGCGGATTTTGGGGCTGGTGCGGGAGAAATGGAACGAAAAGGAGAAAAATGGCGAGTAAAAAAAATCTGCAGCCGGAGAGCGCGGCGGAAATTGAACGAAAAATTCGCGCGATGCGCACTGGGGGGAAGATTTTGGGGGGAGTTTTGCGAGATTTGAGGGAATATGTCAAGCCGGGGATGACGGGGAAGGAAATTGACGCTTGGGTGCGGAAGGAGATTGAGGCGCGCGGGGCGAAGGTGGCGTATGATTATCTCGAGGAGAGTTTCCCAGGGGCGATTTGTATTTCAGTGAACGATGAGCTGGTGCATGGCGCGCCGACGGATGAAATTTTGGTCGATGGTGATAAAGTGAGTTTTGATCTGGATGTTTTGTATGATGGATATTATACGGATTCGGCGTTTACGATGATTGTCGGAAAAGGTGGCTCGCCGGCGGTGAAAGAGATGATCAAGACGACGGAAAAAGCGATGTGGGCGGGGATTAATCAGGTCGCGGCGGGGGTGCATATCGGGGATATTGGTTATGCGGTTGAGAAAGTTTTGCGGAAGGGGAAGTTGGGGGTGATTGAGAATTACGTCGGGCATGGGATTGGGCGTGAGATGCACATGGCGCCGGATGTGCCGAATTATGGAATTCGGGGGCGAGGTTATGTTTTAAAGGTGGGCGATACGATTTGTATTGAGCCGATGTCGTGCCTCGGGAAGCCGGGGAACTATGTCGATGCGGAGAGTAATTGGACGGTGCGGATGAAGGACGGGAGTATTGGGTGTCATTGTGAGCATACGGTGGTGGTGGGGGAGGGGGGGTGTGAAGTACTAACACTACCGTAGAACTTGCTATTAGAGCGAATTACTGCGTTATGGACTGCGACTGCTCGGTCGACGTACGTTAAGTACGTCTTCCTGCGCTGCTCGTCCATGCCTTGTAATTCATCTCTACTAGCTTCGTTCTAGGGTGATTAAAGATCTCATCTGCGCTAACGAGCCCCAGAATGATCAGCGAATTTCATCCCAGCTAACTTCGCCCCGGAGCGATCAAGAAACTGCATCGAGGCTAACGAGCCCCCAAGGTTGGCCTCGAACTAGCGTCAGTGATCGGCTGCTCGTCCATGCCTTGTAATTCATCCCAGCTAACTTCGCCCCGGGGTGATTAAAAAATTCATCCCAGCTAACTTCGTTCTAGGGTGATTAAAGGTCTCATCTGCGATAAAATGTGATTTTATAAAAGTTTTGCAAAAAGAGCGACAAAAGTACTAGACATAATCGTTTTTGTAAGGTACTATTAGAATAGGTTAAGGTTTTAGTGGTTGTTTATGATAACAACCACTATGTTTTGTTGTACGGTTTGTGAACGATTGCACAGAACTTGGCACAATTTGGAAAAATAGTTTCTTCAACATAGTTCCACCTTTCCGCCATTCTAACCCCACACCCGACCTTTTGATACAAACAACTGCCGCTCTATGGAGACAATAGCACGATGGCGGCGGAGAGTAAATCCTGAGAGTTGAGAAAAATGAAGAAGGTGATGTCGGCGTGGAATAATGGTCGTAAAATGTGAAAAAGTATTGACTTTTTTGGAGATGTGTGCTATAATGGAAGTATGGGGCTGGATTTTTGGGCCCTAGGGTAATTAAACGGCTTTAAGATGAAGGTTTTAAGGCAGTTGACAAAATAGAACATTAAAAAGGAGGGCGGCCAAATGAAGACGATAAAAAGAATTTTATGGAAATTGTGTGGAGCAGAGGAACAAGTAAAGGCGCTGTTGGACGAAAATCTTGCTTTGAAGAGTGAAAACTCGCGCCTTAGGTCATGCAGTGAAGAGCTGAAGCTTGAGAACTCGCGCCTTGAATCCAGTGAACAAGGGTTGTTGAAGGAGAATATGCGCCTTAACGAGTGGAACCAGACGTTGGTGGAGCGCATAGAGGAGGCTGAGGCTACCGGGGAATTTGTAATGGTTGACAGAGAGGGGGACATGGTACGCTGTTGGAAGTGGTTTATCAAGTCTGTGCAGAAGTGGCGAGAAGCGAAAGCGTCTATGGACGCGGAAACGGTAAAAGATACTGTGGCGGATCCGGAGATTGGGGAGTTTCTGGATGAAATTGATCTAGCCCAACTCGAATTGCAGAACAAGACTTATAATGCCCTGGTACAACGGGGTGGTTTTAAGACTTTGGCCGATGTTGTCTCTCGTCCGATGTCGGAGATTTTAAAAGTGCGAAATTTTGGTAATTGGTGCGCTAATGACCTGGCCTCGGCCTTGATGTATCAATATGGTTTGAAAGTGGCAGATGAGGAAGACGCAGTAAAACAAAGAAGGATTGATAAGATCTTGCTGCCGAGCCGATTGGAAACCACGAGGGTTGACAATATGAAATTTACGATCGGCACAATTAACGCCATTAGGAAATTAGAGATAGACAGCCGAAGCCATTGGGTGATAATAAGTGCCGGCGATCTTTTTGATTGCTACAAATCTGGTTCTCTGCATAAGATCATGACAACGGAACAAATTAGTGAAGTTATTAATCGGTTGGCAGAGTTAGGTTGCTTTCTTTGATGATTTGGCCCTGGCAGGAAGCTGGGGCTATTTCTGTGGTTGTAATTCTGAAAAACTACGTTATAATAAGCTTATGGATGAAAACTCACGTTACGCAGTAGGGCTGGACATTGGCACGGGAAATGTGCGCGCGGTGGTGGCGAGCGTGGGGAATGGCGGGGCTTTGAACGTTGTCGGATATGCGGAAGCGGCGAATTCGGGGATGCGGCGGGGGGTGGTTGCGAATTTGTCGGGGCCGGCGCAGGCGATTGACCGGATGCTCGGAGAAGTCGAGCGGATGAGCGGATATGAGGTGAACTCGGCGGCGATTTCGATCAATGGAGCGCAGATTATGTCGACGCGGACGCAAGGAATGATTGCGGTCGGGGCGGTTGATCATGAAATTAATGCGACCGACGTCGCGCGAGTCGAGGATGTGGCGCTTCAGGGGGCGATTCCGGCGAATCAGGAGATTCTGGAAGTCGTGCCGTTGCAATATATTCTTGATGGTCAGACAGGGATAAAAGATCCTTTGGGAATGTCGGGGTCGAAGTTGGAAATGCGAGCGAACGTGGTTTCAACTTTGTCTCCGAGTTATGATAATTTGCGCAAAGTGGCTGAGGAAGCGCGGACGACGCCGGAGCGGATTGTGCCAAGTGTGGTCGCCGCGGCGCGGGCGGTTTTGAGCGAAAGGCAACGCGAAAATGGCGTGGCGATCGTTGATATCGGCGCGGCGACCACCGGGGTGGCGGTTTTTGAGGAGAATGATTTGCAATATATTGGCGTCATTCCAGTGGGGTCGAATAATATTACAAATGATCTCGCGGTCATGCTCGCAGTCGATACCGAAGTTGCGGAGGAAATTAAGCGACGGTTTGCGACCGGGAGTTTCGGAGCGGTGGATGCGCCGGTGGTGATTCGGTGGCGAGGTAAGGAACTAAGGTTTGAGCGAGCGCAAATTGATGAAGTGATCGAGGCGCGGCTGGAAGAAATTTTGAATTTGGTGCGGAAAGAGCTGCATAAGGCGCATTATGAGCAGAAGCTGCCGGAAGGGATTGTTTTGACTGGGGGCGGGGCGAATATGCGGGATATTGACAAATATGTCCGAGAAACTTTGAATATGTCGGTAAAAATCGGTCGGCCGGAAGGTTTGACTGGGGTCGTGGAGGCGATTCACAAGCCGGAATATGCGGCGGCGGTAGGATTAATGCTGCTTTCGGCGGAAGGCGGGGGGAGGAATCTGGGGAAGAAGGCGCCAAAAAAGTTGAAGAAGGAAAAGAAAGAGGGGTTTTTGAAGAAATTGCTGGGGAAGTTCTAGAGTATTCTGGAGCAGAATCCTAGGATTTTGAAGTTTTTCGGTGATTTTGGCTAAAGGTATTGGTGTTTTATGAAAGTGTGCTATAATAGGCACAGATATAAAGTGGAGAGAAATGATGCCCGAAATTAAACCAACAGAGGTAGAAAGTTCAGCAAGTATTAAAGTCGTTGGCGTGGGTGGCGCTGGAGGATCGGCGATTGATCGAATGCGCGAGGTTGGACTCTCGGGTGTGGAATTTGTGGCAGTGAATACGGATGCGCAAGCCTTGCATCATTCGACGGCAGAGAAAAAGGTTCATATTGGGCGGGGTTTGGGGGCTGGCGGCGATCCGGAAAAGGGGCGCGAGGCGGCGGAAAGCGGTCGCGAAGAGATCGGAAAAGCGCTGGAAGGCGCGGATATGGTATTCATTACCTTGGGAGCTGGCGGTGGGACTGGCTCGGGAGCGGGTCCGATTGTCGCTGAGGAGGCGAAGAATCGAGATATTTTGACAGTTGGCGTCGCGACAAAACCGTTTACTTTCGAAGGTCCGAAGCGACGGGAAAATGCTGACGAAGCGATTGCGAATTTGTCGAAAAACGTAGACGCTTTGATTACGATTCCGAATGACCGCCTGTTACAGACGATTGATCCGCGGACGCCGCTGACGGAGACGTTTAAGATTGCGGATGATGTTTTGCGCCAAGGTGTGCAGGGAATTTCTGAGCTGATTACGGAACACGCTTTGATTAATTTGGACTTTGCGGATGTCAAGGCAGTGATGAAAAACGCGGGATCGGCTTTGATGGGAATTGGTCGAGCGAGCGGAGATAATCGGGCGGTTTTGGCCGCGCAACAAGCGATCGAATCGCCGCTGATTGAGGTCAAGATTGAAGGAGCGCGCGGAGTGCTGTTTAGCGTGGCTGGTGGTTATGATATGGCGATGAGTGAGATCCAGGACGCAGCAGAGATTATTACGGGGACGGTGGCGCCGGATGCGAATATTATCTTCGGGGCGAGTATTCGTCCAGAGCTCGAGGACGAAATTGTCGTTACGGTGGTCGCGACGGGATTTGATTCGGAATATTATCGTAAGCTGGATGCAGAGAGGTTGGCGACGGAGCAGTTGCAGCGTGCGGAGAGCTTGACGGTGGGCGATATGATGGCGCAAAGCGAGCCGAGTGCTAGTGTTAGTTCGCCGTATGGTGGGCCGAGCATGAATAGCATGAGCGCGATGAATAGTGTAGTGAGCGGCAGAGGTGAGCCGATGATGGCGAGCGAGCGAATGGAGAGGGCGGAACGCACGGAGCCAGAAGTGCAGATGCCAGAAACGGCGACCGCGGAATTCGCGAGCGAGCCACGATCAAACATGTGGGATTCGATTAGGACGGAGAATGAGGATGACTTGGATGTGCCGCCGAGTTTGCGCGAGAGGCTGCGCGGGAAGAATAAGGAGTAGACCTTGGGTACGGCTCCGAGGATTGGTGATAGCAAGGTTTTGGAGAGCCGGGAGACTGACGATGGAGCGACGATTCGGCGACGGCGGGTCAGTCCGGATGGGCGGAGGTTTACGACCTACGAGCGGATTGAGGCTCCGAGATTATATGTCCGAAAACGGAGTGGGAATCGGGAGGATTTCGATCGTGATAAACTCTTGACTTCGGTGAAACGAAGCGTAGGGAAGTTCATGGGATCGGAATTGGAGATTGAGGGGGTAGTGAGCGAGGTTGAAGCGAATTTGCGACAGTTGGGCGAAGATGAAGTGACGGCTGGGCAGATTGGGAATGCAGTTTTGGATGCCTTAGCGAAGCGAAATGAGGTGGCTTATGTGCGATTTGCGAGCGTGTTTTCGGAATTTAAAACTTTGGACGATTTTGAAAAGATTTTGCGAGAAAGGAGGGCGAGACAATGAGGGCGGTTTGCGTCTGGCGACGTGAAAGCGATTATGGCCGGATGGTTGAGGAATGGATCGGAGAGTTTGAGCGCAGGAGCGGTAGGGAGATTGAAAGCGTCGACCCGGATACGCGGGAAGGCGAGGGAATTTGTCGAGCATACGACGTGGTCGAATATCCGATGATTTTGGTTTTGAAAGATGGCGATGGGGGCGTTGTCGCGAGCTGGAAAGGGAAGGAATTGCCGCGATTTGACGAAGTGGGCTATTGGATGATGGGATAAAAATAGCCCCGTGAGGGGCTATGAGGTGATGGTTATAGGGTATTGGGGTTGTTGCGGGTATGCGGCGTAATGAACTTTCCTGCTAGAAGTTTTTTGCTAGAGCTTTTCTGGTAGAATTTTTCTACTAGCGTTACTCTGCTAGAGGTCCATGTGGTTATTGGTCAGTTTTTTCAGTGCAGCCTTGTCGAGCTGAAAGTCAAATTTTTCGGGCAAATATTCGACCGTTGGTTCTTTTGGGTCGAAATATGACATGATCACCCCTTGGCAGTCATTCCCGCGTTGCCCAGGCTGATAGATCATGAGGAATTGGGTCCTGGTCGCCGGGAAATGCAGATGAGCAGCATCTTCCTCCGGCAAAGAATAACCCTTTGGCGCGACTAAGTCAAGGGTATTTGAATGGCGGATCTGTACAACCTGCGCGCAGTAAAGATGCACCCCTTCGGTCTCGTTCGCGAGAACGGCGCGGGTGATCAAAGCTTTGAACTTAAGCTTTGACTGATTCCCGAGCGGGATAATTTTCGGCTCGGCAGCTGAAGACTCTTTTACTTCCAATTGCGGCGCAATCTCAAGCTTGTAAACCGCTCCAGCGCGCAGTGAGGAATTAGGGCCATAAACCCCAAGAAAGATTTTCGTAACCCGAGGTTGGCGGGCGTTTTGCCAACGCTCCTTATGGGCCTGGCTGCGGCGTCGATAGTGTCGAGGCGGACGGTAGTCCCATGCAGCCTGTGAACAGCTCCGGGTGATATGGGCAATCTGAGAATATTTATGTGGTTTAAACATTAAAACCATCTCCTTTCTTAATGTGCAAAGATGAAATCGTTTGATCTCCGTCGATCTTGGCGATTTTGGTCATCAGAAACTGAGGCACTAGGTGCCTATGCTTCTATATTAGCACAGATAAGGAAAAAAGTCAAGTACGGGTTCACCTAACGAATCCAGAAGAGACTAATAAATAGGCTCTCAACAAAATAGG
>CAZODR010000013.1:0-21636 GCA_964578645.1 uncultured Candidatus Saccharibacteria bacterium
TCCAGATATACAGATATTCCGCAAAGTAGTGTCGCGCCTGTTCTCGAAGTTGCTCGATACTTGTGGCTTCTAGCGCATCGGTGTTCTTGTCGCCCCTATCTCGGTATGCGACGGACGCGTCTTTTGATAATAAGCGCCCTAGTCGACAATTACTTCCGGTCTGTCTATTCAGGACGGACAGATTACCCCTTTTGATCAGTTTCTTAATCTTGCGCCTCGTAGTGTAAAAAGTTGTAAGCATTTCGCCTACGCCCTCAGGGTAGCCATCTAGATGACAATATATACTTTTATATGTCGTCTGCTTGCCATTTTTTATGGCAATAGCGATCCTACTTCTAGTGCTCATAGGCACTACTCCTTTCTGTTAATGATTTATAATATAAGAAGTTCGACGAAAAAGCCCCGTCAAGGTAATTGTGGTATTGCTACCTCCAATCGCCTTTCAGGGGCTTTGTTCTAGTCGATTAAATAAATTATGTTTCTATTATAACAAGCTAAAACACTTTCGTCTAGTCTAATTTTTGTTTTTGTTGGCAGATCCCCAGCGCTCCAGACTGGCTTTGCGTCCGTTCTGAACACGCACTTCCTTAGGGGTAGCGTGCGCCGCTTTGAGGTTTCGTTGCCGATTTTTGAGAGCATAATATAATATGCCAGACAATTCACAGGTGGCGGTCGCGGACTTCTCGGAGAGGTCGTCAGGGTAGGAAATAGCGAATAAACCGCCTTTTTCTTTGGCAAGGCGAAGATTATATACACCAGCTCGTTCTTCCAGCAATATAAAGCACCCACTTTGCTTAAACCCTTTTTTGCGCAAACGATTTACGAAGTTGGCAACAACTGCCCTTATTTCTTCTTCAGTCATAGCCCTTATTGTAGCACGAACGACGCATAATGGCAAGTGTGGCAATTTTTCTCATAAAAAGGTCTTGCGCGGTAGTGGTTATGTATGATACAATTGATATAACATTTGGTTTTGGCAATTTTAATCTTTATAAAATAGGGGGCGGTTATCGTTATTAGTGGAAATGATTGCCATGGTCGGTGAGAGTAACGTTGTCAACGAAACTAAGACCGTAGGCGCTTGAACTATCGGCGGGGTAGCTAGATCTTGAATATCCGCCTAGGCCTGAAAACCGCAATTCGCCGTCGTTGCTGAGGATGGCGCCGCTGCGCACATTTTTTGATCTGAGATTTTTTGTTACATATACTCTAATTAGCCAGGCAGCGGAGATTAAAGCCGATCGAAGGGTTAGGATTGTTCGAGGCACTGACAGCCGAGGCGTCGAAGTATAGGCCTCTACGATAGGGGCGTGCCCAGGCATAGCCAGCGACTCCGCCATTTGCCATGACACCGCGCGATACATAAACGTCGCCGCTGCGCACAAAAATCATGAAAGTTCCGTTACTAACCTTCCCTCTAGGATGTGTGGCGGCGTTTTTTCGATTCCGTAATACAACCAAGGGTTGAAGGATTATTTGTCATAACCCATTTCGTCTAGGGTATCGCCAAGCGTATCCTCCATCTCGGTCCTGCCGAACCGACTGCTACTTAGAACTTCGTCTTCATCGATGCCATCGTAGCCCATAACATCCATCGCGTCGCCGAGAATATCCTCTAGATCGCTATAGTCTTTATATTTTTTGTCATTAGTTTTCATACTATATATTATATCAGCTTAAAGGTAATTAATTAATCTCTGCTTCGATAATCTCATTCGCTTCATTTTGCGTAACGACAGTGTCAAATAGACACAATGGCTTCACTGCTATCGTGATTACAAAGGATGTTTATGAGGAAAATAATGCGAGATATATCGAAGAGCTAAAAGATATTGCGGTACGAGAAAAGTGTCTAGACAATATAATCATGCTACCCGAGAGTGTTTGAACAAGACTGGCCAAGAATATATCGATGAACTAAATGCGGCTGAAGCAGCGGAACGGAAGACTGCAATCGAGGATAATCGTAGGAATGGTCGGGAGTGTATACCTACAGAGGAAGCAAAAATTACATCGGCGTATATTGACGTAAGTGGTGAAATTGTATTATACGAAGGCGCTCCAGAGATTCAAATAATTACTAAGGATGCAATTTTTGGTGTTATGACGCAGGAAGAGATGCTTCAACGAATGCAAGATACCAACAAAAGTATTTATCATAACTATAATAATCATCATTGTGTACTTATTCAATTTGCGAGAAGAGATTCACCAAAGGAAGTCCCTGGCCAAAGTTTGTTTTAATGCGGGCTCGCAGCCAATACACAACGATCGTACAGTAAGAATAAAAGACGTCAAAGCTAAATGTGGCAGGACATACGGTTTTCTAGATAAAGGGATAATTAACGCAGAGATGCATCAAAAACAAACCGCCGACATAGAGGCGCAAGCCAAACAGATTAAAGATGAGGCTGAGGACAATAAAGAGTGAGAAAACGTTTACGAAATAATAGAATCCACCCTGGCGCGCTTAACTAATACTTAGGATAAGTTCAAAGTAAGCAGGTTAGATGATAACCGCAAGATTATCTTTGCAGTTGGTTCGAACCCCACTCAAACAGATAAAAACACCTCCAAAGAGGGTTTTTATTAATTTTGGCTGGGGATGAGGGAAAGCGTATTTTACTGCGTAAAATACTTCCGCTGGGCGTCAACTCGGAAGAAAATAAGTTATTTTCTTCGCTCGTTTCCTACAGCGGGCGCACCCTAACGGGTTCAGCTTCCCCGTAATACGAAAAAGGTATTGCCATAACATATAAATATGTTTTGTCAATACCTTGGCTGGGGATGAGGGATTCGAACCCCCGAATGCCGGGACCAGAACCCGGTGCCTTACCACTTGGCGAATCCCCAAGCTGGTTTTATTATATCACGAATTAGCAAAAAATGGAGAGATTTGTCCGAGATTTTGTTTTTAGATGGCACAAATTGAGATCGTGAAGGCATAGGATCTTGAAAGATGAAAATACGGCGCCTCTAACGGAATGATTTTAGGCTAAGACGGTCCATGATAAAGGCCAAAATAGACAAAAAGATGTGATTATAATTGTAAAAGTTTAATAATTATGTGTTCGAAGAGAATATTCCGCAGAGGTTGATTATAATTTTCTAAGTTATTTTACAAAATGTAAAATAACTTAGAATTGAGTTGTCTTGGACATTGATTATGATGATATGATGGAAGCAAGGAGAGTAAAATGTTAAAAATTGTAGTATTTGATGGGGGATGGGGCGGCGAGTTGGTCGCAAATTATTTGGATAACGAACTAAATATTGTTGAAATTGTCCGGGTGATTGATTGGGCGCACGGATCGTATGCTAATAAAAATGAAGATGAGATTTTTGAGCTAGCGGAGAAAGCTTTGGCGCCATATATTAATCGTTGCGATTTGATCGTTTTGGGCGGTTTTGCGGTTAGTTTAGCACAAGAGCGACTGGAAAAACTTTATGAAAAGCAGAAATTTGTCGGGATGGAATTTGCGAAAGATCGTTTTCGGCGTTTTCCGAGACGAAAATTGGAAATTGCTTTGCTGGCGAGCAATGATCGCGTGATACAGAAGGTTCAGCAACAGCTCCTTAAATGGATGCCGCAGAGCCAGATTCATGCGGTAAATTGTCGTGGTTGGGAGGAAATGATTGATGAAAATCGAGTTTCGGGTGAGTTTGTGAACGCAAGATTGGTGCATAGTGGTTTAAAGACGGCTAAAATGATAAAAGATCGTCGTCAATCTTCTGCGGAGAAAATGTCGATTGGCGCGCGAATTAAGTTGAAGAAATCAGAATCGCAGCCGAACGAAGAAAAGTATGCTTTGGCAAGAGCGGTACAACGTTTGTCGGTCGCGAGTGAGATAGTGCGGGCGCAGGAGCTGGATGTGGTGAACGAAGAGATGGAAAAGTTAGGCGGAGGACGAAAAAGAATGCCGAAGGCCGAGGCGAAACAGGCGGATTTGATCGTCGTGGCGGACACACATTTTTGGGAGCTGACAGAGCTGCTTGAGACGACTTTGGGCTGGAACGCGAGAATGCTCGACTCGCGACAGAGGCTGTTGCGCAATGTCTGCGCGGCTTTGGGGTTGCAAGGAGTTGATGGCAATCGTCCTAAGTAACGCTTCGAGATGTGGTTACAAGGAGTCTCCCTAAGTAACGCTTCGAGGTGCGGTTGCAAGGAGTCTTCCTAAGTAGTGCTTTTCGAGATGCGACTGTAAGGAGTTGACAATAGTCACCCTAAGTAACGCTCCGAGACTAGTTTCGCGCTAATATATACTACAACCCAGTGCGATTTTCTAGAGCAGCGGATAAAGTAATTTGATCGGCATATGACAAATCGACGCCAAGTGGCAATCCGCGCGCAAGTCGGGTAATTTTCACTTCTGGATGTTGGTCGTGGAGAAGTTTTTGAAGCATAAGCGCTGTTGATTCCCCTTCGACCGAAGGGTTAGTTGCGATAATAATTTCTTTGACAGAATCGGGCTCGATGCGGCTCAGGAGCTCTTTGATATGTAACTGATCGGGGGCTATGCCGTCGATTGGCGAAATTGCTCCGCCGAGGACATGGTAAGTGCCATGAAATTGCTTCGTCTGCTCGATTGCATAGATGTCTAGAGGCTCTTCGACGACGAGCACGGTGGTCTTATCACGCTCAGGATCGGTATAAAGCGGAGAAATTTCAGTATCAACGTCGATTAGTGCAAAAGTTACTGGGCAAGATTTGACATTGTTGTGAAGATCATTGAGCGCCATGGCGATATCCTGGCTAATCTTAGCGTTATTTTTATATAAATAATAAGCATAACGCTCGGCTGTGCGAGCTCCAACCCCCGGAAGATGGCCGAGCGCTTCAATCGTGTCTAGGAGAGCTTGCGGAAGCATAAGACCTCACTATGGGAAATTCCTAGGCAATACACCGAAAGAAAAGCTAGAATGCTGAACTTTTTCGTCACTTTCGATATAAAAAGTGCACGATCTAGTTTCCTTTGGCTAATACGCAGCACGAATATTACCTCCATTAGTTATAAAATTTGGGGTTCTATGGGCTCTCTCTAAGAAAGCCCATAGAATTGCCAACTTAACGCTTCGAGAACTGCTCTTTGCGTCGAGCAGAGCGCAAACCGTATTTCTTGCGTTCCTTTTCGCGCGGATCGCGTTTCAGGAATCCAGCTTTTTTCAAAACTGGGCGCAGATCGGTCATTTCGGTTGTCAAAGCTTTGCTGAGAGCGAGCTTAATAGCATCGACTTGACCAGCTAGACCACCACCAGCGACACGAATGGAAACATTATAATCATTCTGTTTCTCGGCGAGTGCTAGCGGATCGGTGATTTCGGCAAGATAGGATTTGTTGCCAGATAGATACTCGAGGGCGGGCTTATCGTTAATTGTGATTTCGCCCTTCCCTTTATAGAGTCGTACTCGGGCGGTTGCCGATTTCCTACGACCTAGACCGTAAATGTAAGTTTCTTTGGTTGCCATTATTTAATCTCCTTTGGATTTTGTGCGGTATGAGCATGTTCGACACCATCAAAGACGCGCAGGCGAGCCAAGCGATCGGCCGCAAGTTTATTCTTTGGAATCATACCCTTTACAGCATGCTCGATAGCAACTTTCGGATCTTTCTCAATAACTTCTTCGAGTTTTAGCTCGGTAAGTCCGCCAGGAAAGCCGCTGTGACGATAATATTTCTTGTCAGTCATTTTGTTGCCGGTGACCTGGATGTTTTTTGCGTTGATGACTACGACATAATCACCATTGTCGACGTGTGGGGTGTAGGCAACTTTGCTTTTTCCAGTGAGCTTATCGGCAATAACGACAGCTAGTTTGCCAAGCGGCATAGTGCTAGCGTCGATAATCCACCATTCGCGCTGGATATCGCTGTTCTTTTGGTTATAAGTTTTCATCTACTTCCCCTCCTTTTTCGTTAGATCGATATCATCAACAAAGCTGATTGTCCCCATTTCGGCATTGTCGCCGCGACGAAAACCGGCGCGCTCAATGCGAAGATAGCCAGAATCGCGCTTAATTTGTGGCGCAATAACATCCATGAGAAGATCGGCAGTCTTGATGTCGTCGAGACGAGAAATCAGCAATCGACGATTAGCTAGCCCGCCTTTCTTCGCGATGGTGATGAGTTTTTCAGCTTCACGACGCATTTCCTTTGCTCGCGCAAGGGTGGTCGTAATTTCTGTATTTTCGATTAATGCTTTGATTAGCCCACGTTGCAAAGCTCGTCGCTGGTCGGTTTCGCGTCCGAATTTGCGACCTTTATATCCATGACGATGCATTATAGTAACTCCGTTAATTTTTCTTTAACTTCGTCCAAAGCTTTGCTACCGAAACCTTTAAGATCTTTCAGATCGACTTCGGAAAGCGCCACTAAATCGCGGACGGTTTTAATATCGTTATTGACTAGCGCATTTGCGGTACGAGCGGAAAGCCCGAGCTCCTCGACAGGCAAGGAAAGGTTCGAATCGTCAGATGCGGTTTCGATGCCTGGAGCAGGAGCACTTTCGACGGTCGTGCCACCGGCGAGCGCAGTGTACTGATTAACGAGAATTGCATTAGCTTCTTCAAAGGCTTCTTGTGGCAAAATTGTGCCATCGGTGTCGACAGTCAGGGTCAATTGTTGTAGATTTGTGTCTTGCCCGACGCGCGTATTTTCGACCTTGAAGCGGACACGGAGAACTGGACTAAAGACAGCATCAAGCGCAATCATATCGCTATGAAGGCGATCCTCGCTTGATTTTTCGATTGTCAAGTATCCGCGACCAGTTTCAATAATGAAGCGCATTTTGAGCACGAAATCAGGATCGTCGATGTGGCAAATAATTTGGTTAGGATTGCCTAGTTCGACGCCAGAAGGTAGCTTGATATCCGCAGCGGTGACTTTACCGTCGTCGCCAGCATCCTTACCTTTTACTTCGAGCGTAGCTTCGACTGGTTCGTCAGAATGTGATTTCAGACGAATATTTTTCAAGTTAAGCATAATGTCAACCACATCTTCGCGAATTCCAGGCACAGCAGCATACTCATGCGTCGTCCCTTCAATACTGAACGAAGTAATGGCGGCACCCTTGATGCTCGAGAGCAGAACTCGACGAATTGAATTGCCGAGCGTGTGACCATAACCGTAGAATAATGGACGAATCACAAATTCTGCACTGTTGTCGCCCAATTGGTTGACTTCTGCAAGATTGGCTTCGTGAATAACTTTTGTAGTCATTTTCCTCCTTAGCGTGAGTAATACTCAACAATTAGTTGTTCGTTAATACCAGCCTCGGCTTCTTCACGCTTTGGCAAGCCAACAATTTCGATTTGCATTTTTTTCGGATCGGCTTTGAGCCAACTTAGCGGAGTGGTCGCACTACTACTAACGATGTTGTCGAGATTCTTGAAATACTCAGACTTCTGGGATTTTGGACGGACTTCGAGCAAGTCTCCTGGTTTGAGTCGAATTGACGGAATGTCGATGCGACGACCATTGAGCAGAAAATGCCCGTGGGAGACTAGCTGTCGAGCTTGACGGCGAGTAGTTGCAAAGCCTGCGCGATAAACTGCGTTGTCCGCACGGCGCTCGAGGAATTGCAAGAGGTTCTCGCCGGCGAGGCCATCGGCTTTTTCGGCTTCTTTCATCAACTTAGCGAATTGTTTTTCGAGTAATCCGTAAAGACGGCGGACTTTTTGCTTCTCGCGAAGTTGAGTGAGGTATAGGCTTCCTCCGCGGATGCGCATGTCGGCATGCTCGCCAGGAATACCAGATTTTCGCGCCATGATTTTGTGGGCTTTTGGTGCTAGAGCATAGCCTTCACGGCGACTTTGTTTGACAATTGGAGAAGTATCTCGTGCCATTACGGTTTCCTTTCTCCCTTAGGACGCACACCACCATGCGCGATCGGGGTTACATCAGTAATACTATCAATTCTAATTCCAAGACTGGAAACTGCACGGATGGCACTATCACGACCGAGGCCGATGCCATTTACGAAAACGTCAACGCTACTTAGGCCATGCTCGCGTTTTGCAATTTCGAGAGCCTTTTCGGCGGCGATTTGCGCAGCATAAGCTGTGCCCTTTTTGCTGCCACGGAAACCGTTCGCACCAGCTGAACTTGCGCTAAGCGCTCCGCCAGCTTTGTCGGTCACAGTAATAATAGTATTATTAAAGGTAGCCTGGATATGAATTTGTCCAGACGGTACAGCACGTTTACCTTTTTTAGTTTTAACTTTGGTTTTTACGACTTGCTCCTCAGTAATCGGAGCGTCGAGATTCTTATCAATCGCTTCTGTCATATAACTCCTTTACTAAGTCTTACTTGCAGCTTTTGGCTGTGCGCCACCGACGGCAATCGCTCGACCCTTACGCGTACGTGCGTTCGTGCGGGTGCGTTGACCATTGACTGGAAGACCAGCCTTGTGGCGGACACCTTTGTAGGAATTAATGTCTTTGAGACGTTTGATATTGTTGGTAACGAGGCGTTTCAAATCACCTTCAACAGTATAATTGCTGCTGATAAGATCATTAATCTTCTGGATTTCAGCCTCGGTGAGATCTTTCACCCGAGTGGTAGGCTCAACTTTGGCCTCCGCAAGGATGGCTTTACTCGTAGTTCGACCAATCCCATAAACTGAAGTCAAAGCAATCCAAACTTGCTTATCATTCGGGATGGTCACGCTAGCAATTCTTGCCATGCTTAACCCTGCCTTTGCTTATTCTTAGGTTTTTTCTTGTTGATGACCCGTAGGACGCCCTTGCGACGCACGATGATGTCATCGGGGGAGATTTTCTTAACACTAGCACGTACCTTCATAGTGTCAAAATCCTTTCCGTTACCTGCTGCGAATGTATAATTCGATAAATGCTGTAAAAATTACAACATTTCCTCATCTAGCGTTCGCAACATATTAATATTATTATTGCAGTCGAAAGCTGATCCGGCCTTTTGATAAATCATAAGGCGTCAGCTCAACTTCTACCCGGTCTCCCGGCACTAAGCGAATGAAGTTTTTACGCATTCTTCCGCTCATGTGCGCAATGATATTATGACCGTTCTCAAGCTCCACTCGAAATTGAGTGTTGGGTAAAGACTCAACGACTTTACCTGTGAGTTTGATAACTTCCTTTTGGCCATTGCTTGAAGAAGCTTTAGCCTTGGTAGCTTTAGTTTGACTAGCCATAAATTACTTTCTTATTTTAGCACAGATATTTTATAATGTAAATAGATTTTGTTGGACATTTTAATTTTTATTCAGATAATACGGCTCGGGCGAAGAAACGGTGTGAGTAGGTGCGACTTGAGAGCCACCAATCTCCAGTACAGGTAATTAGTGTGATCGAAGGTTTGCCTTTTTCAGGAGAACTGAACGCAGTAGTCATATAATCATTAGCTTCATCGCCAAGGGCCTTGGTTGCTGTGTCGACAACGGTATAAGTATAAGACCTACCGTCACCCATTACAACAGTAATATCAGCACCGATTGCTACGAGAGGCAGGTTGCCGAAAATGCCGATTCCGGGAGCGCCACCATGGCCATCCATAACGCTTGTACCATTAGTGCCAGGAAGAGCTGAGCCTGTATACCAACCAGTATCATAGATATTGTATGGAGTGTCGAGAGCGCCGTCGGATTTGGTGCCAACTTCCATGATTCGAGAATTAACTATGCCAATACTAGGGATTGATAGATAACGGGGCTTATCTGGGGCAACCGTATATTCGCTAACTTCGGTAGGAGTTGGCTCTTCGCGATCAGTATCTTCTTCCTCGCCTTCGATCGGTAGACCGACGGTTGGGCGTTCTGTTCCCTCCATACGTTCAATATAGAAATGCTCCCAAACTGCGACACGAATACAAAACGCCGCAATCAAAATTACAACAATGACTCCAATAACTCGGCTCGGTTTGAAATGGACTTTGCGAATTGTCGGAAGCTTGAGACTTTCTTCGACTGGTTCGGCAGGAACGCTAGGCGCTTTCGTCGCCGGTTTTTTAGGAGAAGGTTTTTGGGTTTCTGGATTACTAGCCTTAGCGGCGGTTTTCTTGGTTGAGCTCGTAGACCTCTCCTTAGTAGGAGTGGATTTTTTACGTACAACAGTTACTTCAGTCGGCAATGTGTCCTCGACTTTGATTTTGGTAGTTGGTTTAGCTTTTTGTTCGCCCATCCTCTTCGCTTTCGTTTTATTTATATTCGTCATAGGTAACCATTAAGGCGCGAGAATTAAGCTGTCGGAGATTCTCGAGCGCAACGGTGACAACAATGAGTAGTCCTGTACCGGAGAGTGACAGCCCGATCGGCGCGCCGGTCGTAATGATAAAGATATAATCGGTAATAAATGGCAACATGGCAATTATCCCAAGCGCGAGCGCACCGAAGAGGTTTAGACGGTTAATGGTTTTTCCGAGGTATTCTGCAGTTTGGGCTCCGGGCCTAACGCCCTCAATAAAGCCACCTTGTTTCTGGAGATTATCGGCGATTTCGTTCGTATTAAAGATAATACTAGTATAGAAATAGGTAAACAACACGACTAGTAAGAAATAGATAGATGGATAAAAGAACCAACTAGCGGTAATTCCGTCCGGATAATAGGCGGCATAATTCGAAGCAGACGGCGCTGTAAATAATGTAATTAAAGTATTACCAAAAGTCCCATCAGGATTGACTGTCTGGATAAGTTGCCCAATAAGAGCCGGCAGCGACAAGAAGGCAGTCGCAAAGATAACAGGCACGACTCCAGCAGCAATGAGTTTCAGAGGGAGAATTGAACGAATTCCGCCATAAGTACTGTTGCCGTGTACGCGTTTAGCGTAATTAATAGTAATAATGCGTTGAGCTTCATTGAGCTTTACTAAGAAGTAGATTACGACGAGGATGGCGATCCCAAATCCAAGAACAATCCAGAAAATTGTCGGATTGACCGGTAGATTGAACCAGCCGAAGAGCGACAAGGAACCGGACGAAGTATCAAAGAGGGCTTGTCCGAGACTTGTAAGCGTGGCAGGTAATTGCGAGATAATTGACGCAAAGATTAGGATCGAAATACCGTTACCAATTCCCTGCTCGGTAATTAACTCGCCAAACCACATAAGAATGATTGAGCCAGCAACCATAGCCGTCACCGAGAGTACCCAGTCAGCGGTCGTTGGAGTATAGGCAAGGGTAATGTTTGACGACAAGACTGATTGGTAAAGGATGAAAATGTATGCAACTGATTGGACAATCGCAAGAGGGATCGTGAGAACTCGAGTCCACTGGTTGATTTTACGACGTCCAGTTTCGCCATCTTGGGAAAGTTCTTCTAGGCGCGGAATAGCTTTGGTAACGAGCTGAACTACGATTGAAGCTGTAATATATGGCGATAGGCCGACGAGAAGAATTGCAAAACTTGTCAGTCCGCCGCCGGAAATCAGGTTCAAAAAGCTACCAAAATCAGACTTCTGGAGAAGATTTTGGATTGCTTCTTGGAAAGTCGTCGGTTCTCCTAAAGGAACCGGGATATGCGCTAAGAAACGATAAATAATAATCAGACCTAAGAGAATTAGGACTCGTTTGAGCATATCTTTATTCTTGAGTGACTTGAAAATAGTTTTAAAATTCATGATTCCCTACTTTACTCTATACTATTATAACATGGACGAGCATGTGAATGAATTCTCTGAATAGAATTTTACTAGGTTCTATTATACCACACTTAACAAAAAAGTAGCCCCTTTTGGGGCTACTTTTAGTATTATTAGGCCTTTTTCTCGGCAATACGCTGAGGAATGGCAACTTTTTTGTAACTTCCGCCAGCTTTTTTGATGGCTTCGATCGCAGTTTTGCTTGCAAATTGCGTCTCGAGGTCGATCTTTGCCGTCAAATCTCCGCGAGTAATAACTTTAACTCGGGTGTAGGGATTTTCGATTAAACCTTTTTCGGCGAGGATGAAGTTATCAATCTTACCGCTGAGATCGTTTAGGCGATCGGTATAGACGACGGTAGCTTTATCATGAATGCTCTTAAAGCCTTTGAGCTTTGGAATTGCTTGCATGATGGCGCGCTGACCGCCCATGAAACCGGCTGGCATTTTGTGGTGGCCGGAACGAGCCTTTTGCCCTTTAGTACCGCGTCCAGCAGTCTTACCTTTACCGGCAGAGATGCCACGTCCAGCACGAGTCGGACGAGTATTTCGATTGACTTGTAGTTCGTTGTACTTCATTTATTTATCCTCCTTTGGAGCGGGCTTAGTAGCTGCTTTTTTCGAGGTAGCTTTAGCCTCATTACCAACCCATTGATCGCGTGGCACTTGCTGTTTAAGGCCATCAATAACGGCATAGGCAATGTTAACTTTGTTCGTGCTACCAAGGCTCTTGGAAATCAGATTTTTAATCCCTGTCAAGCCAATGATACTACGGACGACGCCGCCTGCAATAATACCAGTACCAGGAGCGGCTGGTTTCATGAGAACGTCAGCGCCAGTAGCGCGCGTTTCGACTTCGTGACAGATAGTTTCACCATCCATGTTGAATTCGATCATGGATTTTTTGGCTTTGGCAGTAGCCTTGCTGACGGCACTAGTTACATCGCTGCCTTTTGCTACGCCGATACCGATTTTATTTTTATGGTTCCCGATCGCGACGAGAGCCTTGAAGCGCATACGGCGACCACCTTTTACGGTGCGAGAGACACGGTCGATATTGATTGTAATTGTATCGAATTCTTTCGGCACATTGTCGTTATTACGATTATTTCCGCGACGTCCACCACGACGCCCCATTGGTTTGCCGTTGATGTCTCTGCGATTACGGCTGGCGGCGACGTTGTCGTCCATTTTGAGCGTGCCAGATTTGTTGATGACTTTTGCGTCTTTATCAGATTCGGCCATTTTAGAACTCCAATCCTTCCTTACGGGCAGCTTCGGCTAGAGCAGCCATTCTGCCAGCATATAATTTTGCGCCACGATCAAAGACTACAGACTTAATGTTGGCTTTCTTAGCTTTGGTCGCAATTTCTTTACCGATGGCAGAAGCTTTTTCGGTTTTGTTGCCGGTCAATTTGCTGCCAATCGTCGTAGCATAAGCCAACGTTTTGCTGTCGTCGTCGTTGATGATTTGCGCGGTAATATGCATATTGCTAATGTGTACGCTGAGGCGTGGGCGCTCGGCAGTACCATGAATTTTAGCACGAGTGCGCTTTGCGCGAAATGCGGTGTTCATTATTTCTTACCTGCCTTCCCTGCTTTGCGAAGGATAACTTCGTCAGCATATTTAATACCTTTACCCTTGTATGGCTCTGGTTTCTTCAAAGCACGAATTTCGGCGGCGACTTGACCAACTTTTTGCTTATCAATACCTGAAACGGTAATAGTCATTTTGTCGGTTTTGAGCTCGACGCCTTCAGGAGCTTGATATTTGACTGGGTGCGAAAACCCTAAAGCCATTTCAATTTCTTTTGGCCCGCCACTGAGGCGAAAGCCAACTCCATTAATTTCGAGCTTTTTTTCAAAGCCTTTAGTGACACCTTGGACGGCGTTGTTCAAAAGTGCGCGCTGTAAACCATGCCAAGCGCGAGACTTGGGTTCATCATCGTCACGAGTGACGGTAATGATATTGTCAGCTACGGCAACTTTAACTTTTTCTTGAAGCGGGACAGAGAGTTGACCTTTCGGCCCAGCGACAGTAATATCTTTGTCGCCGACCGTGATTGTCACTCCCGTCGGAACTTCGATGGGTTGTTTTCCGATACGACTCATATTTCCCTTTCATTAATAATATTGTTCTGATAATATCATAAAATTAAGATAATAACAAGACTTTTTGTAAAAATGGCGCGGGATAGCGAGAGGTCTATTGACTTTTTGAGCGAAGTGTGCTATAATGGAAGAATGGGCGCATTGTGCATAGAAACGAGGAAGGAGGGATCCTAGATGGGTGGGGGACAAAAGTTAAAAAAGAGGGTCGTATGGGCGTGGCAAAGTGAATTATTGGATGCACAGTCTTGCAATTAAAGGAGGCTGGTATGAGCAAGACTGAGTGTCTAACGGGGGTAGAGTATGAGAATTTAGTTGTCGGTTTCTAATAAAAAGCCCCGGCTTTTGACCTGTGTGAGTTCCTCGGGGCTCTGCCCCGAGGTAGTTTATTGGATGATTTTATGATTCTAAAGTTTCCCAAGTACAGAAGATATCTTTGCTGAGTACAATATCGTCTGGTTGGAAAGTTTCGTCAATGCCTAATAGTAGTTGTTCGTTCTCCGAAGGGGTTGCTCCAAACATGGTAGCGCTTCTCTCGATATATTTAGGCGTTTCGAGGCTACGATCCAGATCGGCTTGGAGACACTCGCCCAGAGTCTGCTTGGCGGCGTCGGCCAAAGTTCGGGCTTTTTGTTGGGCGTCTTGGTAAGCTTCGGCGATTAGCTCTAGTTGTTTGGCTGCTGGATTCTTGAGCTGAAAATTCACCTGCAGGTGTGGCGCGTCGGAAATCTGCGAGGCGATGGCGAGGAGTTTGGCAAGACGGACTTTGTCGTAGTTAAATTCCAAATGGGCATATTGCGTAAAGAAAAAGCCATCTGAGACGCGCTTTTGCAAATTTTGATCAAGATTAGATGGCTTAGTAGGAGCGATTTGATTAATGTGAAAGCGCTCCTGAATTGTATAAGCATAGGTCTTAAAATCCTTTGCCTCAAAATCGGTCACTGCAGCAATTTGGGTGATAAAATTACGTACTCGTTCGACCCCGCCCTGTAGTGCTTCGGCGTAACTGTCGGCGTGGAATTTGAAAGTCGTGCTAGCTTGGATTTGGTCAGGAGCGAAAGCCTTTTCACTATGACCTGTAACAGTAATTTTCAATTTAATAACCTCCTTTGTCAATTCTGCGGATTTTGATTCGTGGGCTTGTGCCGCGACCAGAATGTAACTTTGTTAAGTAGTATTAATCTTATTTTATCATAGGACCTCCCAAGCGGTTAGAAAGCCATGATGGTTTTCATGGCTTCGAAATGCGGGTTAATAGCGTCAAAGTATTATCTAAACAGCTGCATCAAGAATGCAAAAGGAACCCTAAACAAGGGTTCCTTTTGCTGTGCCGGTATAGGATTAGTACACTTTTACCAGAATTTCGCCACCAAGATGTTGTTTCTTAGCTTCGCGGCCGGTCATAATGCCTTTGCTAGTGCTAATAAGTACGGCTCCGCGCCCACTTTTGATGACTGGAATTTCTTCCGACCCAACATATACGCGACGACCTGGTTTCGAGACTTTGCTAATCTCGGTGATTTTCGCAGGGGTTCCTTCTTCGCAGATCGTGACATGTAAGACACCGCGCGGCTTTGCTTCTTCGACTTCGTAATCAGCGACGTAGCCAGCGCTTTTCAAACCTTCGGTGACGGCGACTTTGAGTTTGCTGGTCGGAACGCGAATTTCAGTTTTACCAACCATAATTGCGTTGCGAATGCGGGTAATTAGATCGGCGATTTGATCAGTTGATTGTAATGACATATAATCTCTCCTCCTCTCCTTTTACCAACTGCTCTTCGTTACGCCCGGAATTTCACCTTTTGAGGCTTTTTCGCGGAAATTGATACGACTAAGACCGAAGTAGCGCATATAACCACGCGGACGGCCGTCGAGCATATCGCGGTTCTTGAGCCTTGTGGGGCTGGCGTTCCTTGGTAGCTTCTGTAAACCTTCAAGATCGCCTGCAGCTTTCAGCTCCGCGCGCTTAGCTTTATACTTTTCATACATCTTGCGGCGTTTTTCATCGCGCAACACAGCAGATTTTTTGGCCATCTTATTTCCCTCCCTTTTCAAATGGCATGCCAAATGCTTCTAACAATTTGGTACTCCCTTCTTTAGAACCATTTTTGATAATGAAAGTAACTTCAAGACCGTGTAGAACTGACGAATCTTCAAAGGTAATTTCTGGAAAGACAGTTTGCTCTTTCAAACCGAGGCTGTAATTCCCTTGTTTGTCAAAGGCTTTGCGCGAAACGCCGTGGAAATCGCGAACGTGCGGCAAAGTAATATTGATTAAGCGGTCAACAAATTCATACATTTTATCGTTGCGCAAAGTTGTTAAGTAGCCAACTGGCGCGCCCATACCTTTGCGAATCTTGAATCCGGCAATCGATTTTTTCGCAAGACGATTGGTCGTAGCCTGGCCGGTGATCTTGCTCAAAGTGAGTTCGACGGTCTCGGTGAACCTTTTGTCTTCGCGTTTTTTGCCTACGCCGCTTGAGACAACGACCTTTTCGAGCTTAGGGACCTGGTTGATATTTTTAAGTCCAAGTTCTTTTTGTAGCTCTTTAGCGATCTTGTCGTTATAAAGTGTTTTTAATCTTGGGGTGTAGTTTGTTTCTGCCATTACTTATCCTCCTTCTTCAGGTTAGATAGGTCGATGCCGACATGAACTTCCTTTTTGCCGCCTTGAGGATTAAATTGGGTACGACGCATGTGGCGCTCCCGGATGTTGATCCCTTCAAGCATAGCTTTGTTGGTTTTCTTGTCAACCTTGACGATTTTGGCGGTTTCGCCTTTATGATCACCAGCAATGACGCGAACGATATCGCCAGTTTTGAGAGTTTTGGCCATTATAATACCTCCGGAGCTAAGCTGATAATTTTATTAAAACCGAGTTCACGTAGTTCGCGGGGGACTGGTCCGAAAACACGAGTACCTTTCGGGGTTTTGTCGTCATTGACGAGGACGGCAGCATTGTCGTCGAATTTGATTGTCGAACCGTCGGGACGCTTAATCTCTTTACGCGTACGAACGATCACGGCGCGAACGACAGCTTTCTTTTTGACGTTGCCGGTCGGGCTAGCTTCCTTGACGCTGCAAGTAACGATGTCGCCGACTCGAGCATACCTTGCTCTTGTACCGCCGAGTACACGGATCACGCCGAGCTCTTTAGCGCCGCTATTGTCAGCAACTTTTAGTCGAGTTTCTTGTTGAATCATATTATTTTCCCTCCCCATCGGTCGTTTTGCCGACAACTTCATCTTTTAACTCGACGGCATCATGCGATTTTTCGAGGACCTTGACTAGTTTGTAGGTCTTGGTCTTGCTGTAAGGACGGCAGGTCTCGATCAAGACTTTGTCGCCGACTCCAGCCTCGTTATTTTCGTCATGAGCAGTATATTTACGAGTCTTGGTATATTGTTTGCGATAGAGCGGATGAGTCTCGCGGCTAGCGATCGAGACTGTAATAGTCTTATCACGCTTTGCTGAGCTCACAATGCCTTGCAATTCTCCAGCCATCTTAAAACTCCTCTTTCTTAATTACTTTGACGCGAACTGGCAATTTATGACCAGCGAGACGGAAAGCTTCTTTAGCTTGTTCCTCGGTGACGTCGGCAATCTCGAACATAACTGTTCCAGCCTTGACCTTTGCAACGTAGAACTGAGGTTCGCCTTTACCGCTACCCATCTTGACATCAAGCGGTTTCTTTGTGACTGGAGTATGTGGGAAAATGCGAATCCAAATTTTTCCGCCACGTTTGACATAACGAGTAATAGCTTGACGAGCGGCCTCAATTTGACGGCTGGTAATGCGCTCATTGTCAAGCGACATAAGTCCCCAGTCACCAAATGCAACGGTGTTGCAGCGGCTTGCCTTACCTTCGTTCTTGCCTTTACGGACTTTGCGATGCGCCTCTCGACGCGGTGTCATAATAGCCATATTATTTCTCCCCCTTATAGATCCAAACTTTTACACCAACGATGCCAGCTACGGTTTGTGCATGGCAGACGTAGAAATCGACATCAGCGCGCAAGGTATGTAGAGGAACCGATCCTTCAATAAACTTTTCGCGACGTGACATTTCAGCGCCATTTAGCCTTCCACTAACTTCGACGCGAATACCTTTCGCACCAGCATTCATGGTCGACTGACAAGCCATTTTCACTGCGCGGCGGAAATTCATGCGCTTTCCAAGCTGGAAGCCAATGTTTTCCGCGACTAGCTTTGCGCTAAGTTCAGGTTTCTTGATTTCTTCGACATTGAGGCGGATTGGACCTTTGACGAATTTCTCAAGCTCCTTTTTTAATTCGTTGATCCCGGCGCCCTGCTTACCGATAACAGCACCAGCTTTGGCGGTCAGGATCGTAATCGTCGTAAGATTAGCACTGCGCTCAATATCAATTCGAGCGATAGTCGGTCGACTACTGAAACGCTTTTCGATGACGTCGCGAATTTTGGCGTCCTCAATCAGCCAGTGGCGAAAATCGGCTTTGCGAGTAAACCACTTCGACGACCAGTTTTTACTAATCTGGAGACGATAAGAAACAGGGTTGACTTTCTGTCCCATTACTTTTTCTCCTTTTCTTTATCATCGCTCGTTGAGGTTGAGCTCTTTACGGTTGTTTTCTTGATCTTTTCTTCGCCGGCAACTTCTACGAAAATGTTGCTGGAGATTTTTTCAAACGGAAGTGCACGACCGCGACTCGCTGGAACATAACGGCGCATGCGGGTGCCAGCAGTGACACTAATGCGAGCAATGCGCAAGGTCTTCGGATCGATATTGATATCCGAATTATTGAGCAAGTTCGCGGCGGCACTTTCGATAGCTTTGCGTACGGCACGAGCAGCTTTGCGCGGCGTATTCTCGAGGATTAAGACAGCATCGCTGACATAGCGATCGCGGACTAAGCTGGCCACAATACCGGCTTTGCGCGGCTGGCTATCAACGCCTTTGATGATGGCGTGTGCGAAATGAGTATTAGCTTCAGCCATTACTTACCCCCCTTCGCAGCCTCAGCGGCTTTTTTACCGCCGTGGCGTTTAAATTTACGGGTTGGAGCAAATTCGCCAAGTTTATGACCAACCATATTCTCGCTGATAAAGACTGGAACATGAACTTTGCCATTATGTACGGCAATCGTACGACCGACCATTTCTGGGGAAATTGTCGATTGGCGTGCCCAAGTCTTGATCACGGTGCGGTCCTCAGCAGAGAGGGCAGCAACTTTCTTCGCGAGTTTGTAGTCCACAAATGGACCCTTTTTCAGACTCCGAGACATTATTTCCTCTTTCCTTCGTGGCGACTGCGCACGATCATTTTATTAGTTTTCTTATTACGGCGAGTGCGATAACCGAGCGTCAATTGACCCCATGGCGTACGCGGCGCTTTACCAGTACCGTGACGTCCACCGTCACCACCACCGTGTGGGTGGTCAGTAGCATTCATCACGACACCACGAACGGTTGGGCGAATACCCTTGCGACGTCGACGTCCGGCGGCACCAATTTTGATGTTTTGGTGCTGCTCGTTGCTGACGCGGCCAATCGAGGCTTCGCAGCTAACGAGAACTTTTCGAACTTCGCCCGAAGGCATCTTTAGGGTCGCATAGCCATTCTCTTTCGCCATGAGCTGAGCGTTATTTCCAGCAGAGCGTGCGATCTGGGCGCCGCGTCCTGGGGTGAGCTCGATAGAATAAATAAATGTACCGACCGGAATTTGCTCGAGTGGCAAACGGTTCGAGGTCTCGACAGCGGCTTCTTTGCCAGCTTCGAAAGTCGAATCCTTACGCATATTATTATCAGCAAGCACATAGTAATAAGTGCCATTCTGATCTTGTACACGAGCAATACGGGCGCTACGATTTGGATCGTACTCAATTTCGCGGACAGTGTACTTGCCTTCCGGCAAATCAAATGTCATAACGCGGTAATGACGCTTCACTCCACCACCACGATGACGGACGGTGATACGACCTTGATTATTTTTTCCGGCCATTTGCTTTTTGCTAGCCAAGAGCGATTTCAAAGGCTTACGAGTGGTAATTTGATCGAAATCTTGGGTAGTTTTTTGGCGCCTTGCCGGAGTAGTTGGGCGATAAGCTTTAATACTCATTACTTATCCTCCTTGTTTTCAGCTTTTTTCGTAGCTTTTTTATCAGCTGGTTTTTCTTCGGCCTTAGGTTCTTCTTCAAAGACTGGAATTTTATCACCATCTTTTACTGTAATGTAGGCGATTTTCTTATCTTGACGAAAAGTTGTGCCAGGGTAAGCGTGCTTACCGCGTGAAAAACGGGTTGGTTTACCTTTGCGTACGCTAGTGCGGACATTAACAACAGTGACGTTAAAAGCTTGAGCAATTTGTTTAGCAATTTCTTGCTTGCTGGCTTTCATCGGGACGAAGAACATATATGTGTTCTGGGACTCGATAGCATAAGCCTTTTCCGTTGCACGAGGAATATATTGAATAGCTCTCATTATGCTTCCTCCTTCTCTAGTAGCCAGTTTTCAATCATAGGCAGAGATTTTTCTGTGATGACAATTTTATCTGCGTTTAGGACATCGAAAACATTGAGATAAGTCGGCCGAACGACTTTAACATTGTTGACATTATTAGTTGCGCGGTTGACTAGCTCGTCTTTCACCGAGACGACCAAAAGGACGCGTTCATTATCTTTGATCTGGTTGTCTTTAAGCATCTTGACGGTTTCTTTGGTTTTGCCTTCTGGACAAGCGAAAGTCTCGATCGTGAGAATTGCTTTGTCGGCATTTTTCAAGCTCAAAGCTTGCCGTACAGCGATTTTTTTCGCACTTTTACTGATTTTCTTAGTAAAGTTTTCATTACCGGTGCGACCGAAAGCGACGCCACCATGACGCCAGATTGGGTTGCGCGTCGAACCGAAACGAGCGCGACCAGTTCCCTTTTGTTTCCAAGGTTTCTTGCCACCGCCGCGAACTTCGCTGCGAGTTAGCGTCTTGGCATGAGAACTGCGTGAGTTCGCGAGATATGCATCGTAGGCGGTTTTAAGGAGTTCATGATTCTGAACGTCTAAACCGAACACGTCTTTATTTAGTTCAGCCATATTACTCCTTTCCCTCTACGGTTACAATACCTTTTTTCGGACCCGGAACGGCTCCTTTAAGGCCAATGAGATTATTTTCTGGGTCAATGTAAGCAACGACAAGGTTTTTTACAGTGACTCGATCATGCCCCATGCGACCTGGCATCTTTTTACCTTTGAAAACTTTTTGTGGATACATCGATCCGATTGAACCAACTCTCCTAATATTACCTTTAAAACCGTGCGTGTTGCGCGATTCATTAAAGTTCCAGCGTTTCACGGTCCCAGCAAATCCCTTGCCTTTTGAGGTGCCGGTGACTTGGACCTTGTCGCCAATTTTAAAGTTTTCGATGCTGACTTTGTCGCCAACTTTAAGCTCGGGAGTTTCCTCAACGCGAAACTCACGCAAGACTTTTGGCGTAGTTCCGGCCGCTTTAACGTGGCCAGCAACCGACTTGCTCAGATTCTTACCCTGACCATACCCCAGTTGCACAGCGTTATAACCGTCGGTTTCGACAGTTTTAATCTGAGTCACTGTGGAGGGGTCGGCTTGCAAAATCGTCACAGGAGTGACGATACCGTCGTCGCCGATGATCTGGGTCATACCAATTTTGGTGCCGATGATGACTTGCATCCTTTTCCTTTCCCTTATAGACAACGCGAAATCTAGACTAATGAGTGGTTCCTATTTTCTAACTACGTCGTGAGTTCGTGGTTAGTGAAATGAGGCCTGCTCTGTTGTCTAGCTAACAGTTGTCGTTTATTAAACTATACCTTGTCATTCTAGCACACTTTTTATAAAAATACAAGGATAAAATTCTGAGGGCTCAATAAACGAACTTAGAACAACCTCTAAGTTTTAAGTAGTTGTCTACATT
>CAZODR010000014.1:0-17306 GCA_964578645.1 uncultured Candidatus Saccharibacteria bacterium
AGAGCCCCGGGGAACTCACCCCGGGCAAAAGCCGGGGCTTTTTATTAGAGTATATTTAACAGAAAATAAAGGTCGTAATCTTTAACTACCTAATTGGTTTTGGACTGTAGTCCCGGACGCTTTCGCAAAAGCTTAACCGAGTAATCAAATTGCTTTCGCTTCGCTCGATGAATTATATTTTGATTATGCGGTGCTGCTACATATACTCTAATTAGCCAGACAGCGGAGAGGAAAGCTAAGCCAACGTGGATAATAAGCGCTCGAAGAAACAGCGCTAGCACCATCAAAGTAGAAATAAAATGCATAACTATTATCAAAGCTAGCCCGTGATGGCCAAGCATAACCATACATACCCGGAGCCCAAATCATGCTCTCATTTATCCAGCCGCTGCGCACAAAGTTTGATTATTAAAATTTGACTTTTAGACTTTTTGCTACATATACTCTAATTAGCCAGGCAGCGGAGAGGAAAGCCAAGTGAGCGAATGTTCAGCTCTCCCGAGTAAACATTAGTACTATTAAAATAGAAATGGTATGTTTTACTGCCGCTAGAATATGACAAAGAAGTCCAGTCATAACCGTTTCTACTAGAGCCCCAAAGTCTACCGCTGTTGATATTTATAAGACCGCTGCGCGCACTGCAGATCGAGCCTCAATGAGGCTTATAACTTCATTGTATCACAGCTTATGCTTTTTGTCAAGAGGTCTTAGGAGATTTTTGACAAATTTGCCAAGTTCTGGGGAAATTTTGAGTGAAATTGTTAAATTATAGAGGTATTTTTGGGAATTTTTCGATTTTGGGGATTTTGGGAAACTTTAAATCCGGCTAAGGTGTTGTAATTTTTACAACATTAATGAAACTTTGTGCGCAGTGGCAGCGTTAATATCAGCGACGGCAAGCTCTGGTATTATGGCATAAAAGGATATAACTGGGGGTCTTCACCCCATTCTAATGACATCAACGCCTACCGTCTCTATTTCGCTGATACTACTATCTACCCGTCGGATCATGCTAACCGCGCGAGTGGCTTTCCTCTCCGCTGCCTGGCTAATTAGAGTATATGTAGCATAGAAAAGGCAGGGCGTGCGACCGCACGCCCTGCCGGCTAGCCCGACATGCTAACTGCTAACTTTCGGCGCTAAAGCACTGGCCTCGAAGGCTAGTTGTCGCTAGTCTTCGTTTTCGAGCCACTGCTCTTAGTCTTCGAACCACTAGCTTTAGCTGTCGAACTACTACTCTTAGCCGTCGATTCACTGTCCTTGGCCTTAGCTTTTGAACTGGCGGCCTTATCTTTGGCAATGCTGGCGCCATCATTAGCATCAACCAAGAAATCTAGCGTTTTGTCAATAACGAGGCGGTTGCGAATATCCTGGCGCACTTCTGGCTTCTTTAAACTAGCGAGGGCTTCTTTGGATCTTTGATAAACATCCTTTAGCTCGCCAATTTTTGCGTCGACTTCGGCGTCGCTGGCGGTGATTTTTTGCTCGCGGGCCAAGATTTGAAGCACAAGCGAAGCCTTCACGCGATCTTCGGCCAGACTACGGGCAGTTTTCTCCCAATCTTCGCTCGACTGACCAGAGCGCTCGAGATATTGATCGAAATTCAAGCCGTGCGAAGCAGCATTGCGCACGGTATCCTCGCGGATGAAGCGCAACTGATCTTGGATGAGAATTTCGGGCGCGGCGACTTTGGACTTCGCGACCAAATCTTTCACCAAATCATCGCGATAACGCTCGATCGCCTGTTGGCGGTTTTGGGTTTCGAGGTTTTTCTTAATATCGGCTTTGAGCTCGGCCATGGTCTTGAAATTACCACATTTTTTGGCCAGTTCGTCGTCGGCCTTCGGCTTCACGACTTCGTTGACTTGTTTCAGCAAAACTTCAAAAGTAGTTTTCTCGCCGGCCAAGGACTTTTCCGGATAGTCGCTCGGGAAAGTCAGCTCGAGATCGAACTTATCGCCCGCGGAATGTCCGACAATACCATCCTCGAAGCCGGGAATGAACTGCCCAGAACCAAGCATGAGATGATAATCCTTGGCCGTCCCTCCAGGGAAAGCCTCGCCGTCTTTCTTGCCGGTAAAGTCAATAATAACTTCGTCGCCATTCTCGGCAGCTTTTTTCGCGGTTTTCTTTTCGGCATAAGCGTTGATAATATTGTCGACGATTTCCTGAACTTCCTTCGCGGTCGGCTCGGTCTTCGGCATTTTCGCTTTTAGCTTCTTATAATCGCCAAGCTTTACATCCGGGAGGACATCGGCGGCGGCGGTATATTCTGCGCCTTCGCCAGGGACATATTTCGTCACATTGACCTTTTCGATAGCGATCGGAGGATTTTTGGCCTCGTCGAAAGCGTGCGGCAAAGTCGTGCGCACGGCGATGTCCAAAGTCTCGGTCGCAAGATCGTTCGGGGAAACCTGCTTCTCGACTAAGCTCACAGGAGCCTTGCCCTTACGGAAGCCTTGAATTTTGATATTTTCAGCCATGCGGGTGAGCGCGGCGGCTTTGGCGGTTTCAAGATCGGACGCGTCGAGCGTAACCGTAATCTCCACCTTAGTGTCAGATAATTTCTTCGTAGTAGTCTTCATATCATAGATTATAACACAGATTAGCTAAGGGGTGATGATTCCAGGCTTTTCATCAGTGCGCAGATGCCGAATAATATCGCGAGCGTCGGCGCCTAGCTTGACTTTTGGATTGAAAATGTTTTGCGGATCGAAAGTTTGTTTAATCTCGCGATAAAGCTCTAGCTCATCGGGGAGGATGGCTTGGCTGGCCGAGAGAGACTTCATGCGACCTTCGGGGCTGCCGCCAGTAATCGAGCCTTCGCAGTCACGCACCAGCTGGCTATATTGGCGCAAAAACAGAATTGCTTTGCGTCGACCATTCAAGTCGGAATAGTCAATTGCTGGACGGACATTATAATTCGAAGTCAAGTACGATCCGTAGATTGGTAGATTAATTTCAAGAGCCTCTTCAAGCGTCTTCAAGCCTTCGAAAAACTCTGCGAATTTATATTTCGGAATATAGACATCGTCGACAATTGGGAGATGCTCGACATCGGGTTGGTTGTTTAGAAATCCGAGCAGGGCGGAAGTAAGTTCTTTGAAATCCGCGGTGTTTTGGTTGTCCTCGCTCATCGCAAAGGCGCCGGACGGCAAAATGCGCAGACAAGTTTCAATTTTTTTCTGGGCGCGATGGCGACGCTGATTGAAACTAATGAGCGCTGCCCAGCCGCGAGCGAAACCACGCGGAAGCAATTTGCAACTATTGCCATATTCGGCCGCAGTAGTCGGGATGCGCAAGTCGAAAATACGGATGGTGTGCGGGTCGAGCTCTTGCACGTCAGAGAGAAAACGCATTAGGGGTTCAATTTCGGACATAGTGACCACGAGATGCTGTTCGGGCGAAGGCAAGAGCTCGACCCGCAATATAATATCAGACACTAGAGCCAAGGTCCCCTGCGACGCAAACATTAACGGTAACAAATTCAGCGCATGAGGCTCTTTCACGCGTGTAATATTTGCATAACCGGTATTATCAAACGAGCGCATGCGACGATTCATGATTGTCTCGCCATATTTTTCGAGAGAATGGCTAATGTTGCGATAGATCTCGCCTTCAAAAGTATCCTGTTGCATTTTTAGATTCACCGCACGCAAACTGTACGGCGCAAGCTGCGCCAAATCGCCGTTTGAGAGTACAACTTCAACACGTTCGATGAATTGAAATATTCCGCCATGCCTGCCGAAGGCGTCGTCCATGGGACAATTAGCAATCAATCCGCCGAGAGTCGCTTTGGGATTATAAACGATGGGCAGATTCAGGCCTTGTAGGCTCAGGGCCGAATTCAATTCGCCAAGCGAAACTCCGGGCTGGGCACGGATCAGGCGCCCACGAATGTCGATTTCTTCAATATGATTCATGCGCTCGGTGGAAATAATCAAGCCATCGCCAATAGCGGCGCCAGTTTTGTCAATACCATTACCACGAATCGTAATCGGCAATTCATAATTATGAAGCGAAAGCTGGTGCGAAAATCGGACGAGATTCTGGATGTCGCGCGTGTTTTCGGGCAATGCAACGAGGCGCGGCATCGCTTCTAGCGCCGAGCAATCGTTCGCGTATAGCTGACAAATTGACGGACGATCAAAAACATTGCCAACTATATGCCCATTCAAATACTTTGCGAGTTTACTCAACCTTCCCACCTATTTAACTTATGTTAATTGTACCACGCGAAAAAGAGTTTGCATAGACTTTTGCTAGAATTTGAGTTAAGATAAATTCGATGAAATATACTCAATCTAGCTATCACCCCGAGAAATGCTGGGTCGGCGAGCAACAGAAGATTTGTTATGCGACCCGCGAGGAGGCCGAGGCTGCGGCGCTTGTCGCTCAGCATGATTACGGTGCGCCGCCTCTGTCGGTTTATAAGTGCGAGTATGGCGATCATTGGCATCTTAGTTCGCGCTAGGCTCGTAATAGCGCCGCCAAATTCCCTGCTCTAGTTTCACTTTCCCCAGATGAGCTCGATGGTTAGCCGATCCGTTAGAACCCGTGTTCGGGACCTTGGGAGCAAGCGGAGTAATCGTAACTACCTTGGCGGCGCCCTTAGCTGTAGCAGAATATGGGATGAGCTTCACTTCGATCGTCGAGGTTAGATTAGTAATTGTAAGCGTGCTTTGGGCTTTGGCATTAATCGATCCGGCTACTGCATCGTTAATAACTAGCAAGAGATTTTCGGCGTCGGTCGAGAAATGCAGGCGCGCAGAATCCGAGGTGACCGAATCTACGGTTAGACTCGTGATTTCCGGTAGAGCAGGCTGGGGCGCGCGAGGATCGACGACGCTGACCTGCGCAGACATCGTACTATAATAGCCGGCTTCATTACGCACTCGCACTTGGATGAATCCGGAGAAAACTGCGGGATAACTAGACTCGAGCTTAGCTTCGGCATCGGTCAGCTCAAAAACTCCGTCGCCATCTAAATCCCAATCGTAGTGTAGCTCCTCACCTTTTAGCCCGAAGGATTTAGAAGCATCGAAGACAATTTTCTCGTCAACCGCGGCATGATAACTTTCGCTCGACAAAATCGCCACAGGACGGCTAAGCATAAACTCAGTCGATAAGTCAAGTTCATCTTTAATTCCAAAAACTTTTCCACCCGTGGCTTCTGCAAGCTCGGCATAACACTTTTGGTCGGGCGATTTTGCGATAATATAAACATTAACAGGATCGATTTCTAGACTGCGGCGAGTAACGTCTGCGAGACTCACACCATCACGGTCAGGTGAAAGATAAGGCGCGTCCGTCAGAAGCACAATGGATTTCGTCGCGCCAACCTGCCATTTTAGACTGTTCATCGCCACCATGATGGCAGAAAGCGCGGATTCGGGAGCGTCACCACCTCCGCGAGCAGTAATGGTCCTGAGGCGTGCAGAAAATTCGTCATACGAACAACTATAATCACAATGCCGGACTGGAGTAAAGGGATCATTAAGGTCGCGATATTCGTAAAGCGCAACCTTCCCACCCTCGTCAAAAACCTGCTTCGCAAGTTTCTCGGCTTCATTTTTATAGCGACTAATCATCGATCCCATGGAGCCGGTTGAGTCGATTAAGATAGCGAGGTTGCGCGTAGCAGTGTCGTCAGTAAGCTTGCCGGGAAACTCCTGGCTAAGTCTTTGCTTAATTTTTGCGGCCGCCTGACTATATAAACCTGCCGAGACATATGAAGTATGATCTTTTAGGCTTACCCCGGAACTACACATAATGTCCTTCGTATTACACCAAACGCCAATTTTATCAAGATACCCCGCTGGCTGATAAGGCCGGTAGCTGCCAAGAACGCCTTCATAAGCGCGACAATCAGGAACATAGGCGCGGTAGTTCGAGTAATCTTTCCCGAGACAAGCAGCCGGCATAATCCCCTGGCCCTCGGGGAGATAAAGTTTCGGGTCGCCAAAACTTGCAGCATAGGCAATTTTGTTCGCGTCCAACTCAGGAAGAGTTCGCGAGACAACCATACCGCCCTGAGAATAACCGCCAAGAACGAATTTGGTCTTTGGGCAGCTACGCGAAATGTGATTAACATAACTTTTTAATTCTCGACTACCGGAAATTACACTAGAGCCGAAGTTAGAACTTTCACCACTACTTACGACCGCGCCGACTAAATTGAAATAACCTTCAGCCGATCCGGCAACTGCGACCGCAGGATAGGAGAACCCGTCCTGTTTTTCACTGCCGAGCTCATAAAAATTGTAGGTCAGACTGGAACCTTTGAGTTCCGAAGTAAGAGCGTCGCGCCAGGCAGTCATGCCGGTATCGTTGAGACTTTCGCCCGATCCGCGAGCGAAGATAAACTCTACATCATGACAAGATTTCGCATTCACGACCGGAGGCGAGAATATAATACTGCCCACACAAATACTTATTGCCATCAAAAAACGTACTAATTTAGACATAGTTGCTCCTTAAAACTTTATAACTGGTGTTTTCGCAACTATAGCAAATTTTGGGCATCATACCCAAGCACTAGTACGTTGTTTTGACAATTTTGTAAAATATGTCTATTTTAAGGGTCCATTTCGCGGATCCACAACCCGCGCAGCGCTCACTATAACTTACCAGACAATGGTCTGGATTCCATGACTTTCCAGATAATCATTTGCGCTACGGAAATGATTATTACCGAAAAAGCCATGGCTGGCCGACAAAGGCGAAGGGTGCGGCGATTCGAGTACGAGGTGTTTCGTCGGGTCTATCATACTGGATTTGCTACGAGCATCACGTCCCCACAAGAGAAAAACCAGATGTTCGCGCTCAGCATCCAGATGTCGAACTACGGCTTCGGTGAAAATTTCCCAGCCTTTTCCGCGATGCGATCCGGCCTTGTGCGCTTCGACCGTCAAGACGTTATTTAAAAGCAATACACCTTGCGCTTGCCAATCAGCTAAATTGCCGGTCTTGCTATGATGGCCACCATATTCGGCGTCAATTTCTTTATAAATATTAACAAGCGAAGGCGGTATAGGCTGAGAATTGGGGACGGAAAACGCTAGACCATGAGCCGCCCCGGGAGTATGATAAGGATCCTGACCGAGAATAACAACTTTAATTTTGTTAAAGTCGGTCGTGAAAGCCTGGAAAACTTGACTTTTGGTTGGAAAAACCGTTCGCGTCGCATAAGCTTCGTGGAGAAACTCGCTAAGCTCCTTGAAATAAGGCTTACCAAACTCACTGTCGAGGAACGGTTTCCAACTTTCGTGCATGGCGACTAGGCTTTCTTACCCTTTGATTTCGCGGCAATTGGGGTTGGCTTGTTCTTGGCGCTAGGGCTAAGGGTGCTGCGCGGAGCAAGCGAGACGGTAATTAGACCGAGACCAAGTAGAAGTCCAACCATACCGGTCAAAACTCCAATGAAGGGGATCATTGAAAGCGCGCCTAGGATTACGATACCGATCAGGGCTTCGAAGTAAACATTGTCTTTACCCTTGCAGAGGCGAACGACGATGAGATGACCTAGCCAAACTCCGGCAAAACCTTGGGAAAGATAGATCATGACGCAGTAAATCACTAGCGCGATAATACCGAGCGGTGCAGCTACAACCGTGCAGAGCGTTACGATTGCAAAAACTGGCACGCCGATCAACATTCCCAGCCCGATTGCAAGATCTTTGCCAAACTTTTCTGGAGTGACATTGTCGGCAATCTTTTCATGCAAGCGATTATATAAGGCGAGAATCAAAACCGTCGCAAGGAATAATCCAGCCACGCTAAACAATTTCGCATAAACTTCGGCAGCAAACTTTACGGCGGGGTTGACTTTTTCGACATGGAAAGTCTCGGTTGTGGCAATCTCGACAGAATTATTATTCAATCCCGAAACAGTAGCGTCATCATTATAAGTCAAAGTTCCGGCGACTTTAACCTTGCCTTCGAAACGAATCTCGTCGGCCGTGAGATTGACGTTGCCTTTAATCTCGGCATCTTTAATCACAACTTCGGCGGCGCTAGCAGAAAAATCTCCGGACAGATTCGTCTTGAGGCTGACGACTGCACCCATAGCGAAGACGTTGCGCCCGATTTTTGCATTTGGTTCAAGAGTAACCATATTGCCGGCCGCGAAAAGGTCACGCTTGGTTTCGCCAGCAAAATTGATATTATTCCCGGCAACAAAACCATACTCGGCTGATGAACGGAGGTTGAGAGTGTTACCGGCGACGAACATTAGCCCGGTCGGAGCATCGATTGTCGTAGTGATATTGTTTCCAGCGACGAGGAAATTTTTACCCATGCGCAGAACCGCACTATCATTCGAATCATCCACATCAGTCGCGAAAGTCGGCTCGATTTCTACGGATGAGTCATCATTTTCAGTCTTGTCTTGATCGCCTCTAGCGCCATCAGCCGCACCGCGTGCCCATGATTCTGGAATACAATTCATAGTTTCAGGGTCGCAATTATCTTCGACCTCAGCGTCATCATCGCGGATCGCAAAGACACCAGGAGCATAAACTCCGCTAAGCGCTAGGGCCGAAGCAATCACTGCGATCGTAGCGACATACCACTTTTTAATTATTGTTCGCATTATAGTTCTCCTTTATTTTATATTCTTATCAATATCAACGTCAGAAATTTCATAGCGACGCTTCTGGGCAACAGTTTTTAGAATCTTGTTTGCGGCCCAGCCAATAGCGGCGAGAATGAAAAAGTAAACAAAGCCAAAAGTCGTAAACGTCGGCTCCGATCCGGTAAACAAATCCAGAATTGCCGCGCCGGCTGACATAGAAGTCACGATAGTCAAGCTGTTGATACTGCTAGAAGTAATGTCTTGCTTAATGCCGTCGAACAGCTTTTGCGCTGAGCTAACGTAGGCGCGCGTCATATCCCATAAATCACGAATATATTGCAAAGTATCGCGCAGAGTTTCGTAGCGATAGCCGGAGATTGCGAGAAATTCGCGCAAATCTTCGTCTTCCTTCGCAATCCGCTCGCGTGTCGAAATATAAGTCGACATTTGGCGGATTCGTCCATCGATGAGAGTTACAGTCTTTGCATAACTCTCGAGCTTCGTAGAAAACTTCATGACGTCGCTACCCTTAACCTTCGCGCGATCCTTGACGGTGTCAATTTTTTCCCAAATTATACGGTGAAGATTAAGATAGCGATGAAGCTGACCCTTAAACTCCCGGATAAAAACTTGTTCTTCGATATAGCGTTCGATATTTTGGGTCTTGGATGGCTTTTTACTATTGATGAAATAATATTTATCGCCACGCAAAACGCTGTAATCTTTATTGTCAAACTCGAAATATTTTTGGCGTTCGGTGCGCGATAGTAGCTCGGCGATGTCCTCACGCGAAGCTTTATCACAAACCACAAAATACGGATAAATATTTTCGATATGCGCAAGCTCTTTAGGCACGGGAGCGCCAAGACTGAAAATATAATTCATCGCCGGAGAAAGTTTCGTCTCATAATAATCTTTCAGACGTTCAATATCAGAGAATAAAGTATCTTCATCAACGTTATTGCTATGCAAGATAATAAGTCCATCCTCAAAGATTTTGACATAAATATGCTCGGCAGTCACGAATAAAATATACTCTTCGCCGGCCACGCCATATTCAATACTACCGATTTCTAGATTTTTACGCAAGTCGGCAAGTTTTTTCTTGTTGAGTTTGAGACGTGATTCGCCATTGCGCAAAAAATCGTAGATTTCTGAGAGTTGGAGCATGGTGCGTTGGAACCACCCACCGATGTAAATGCTATTGATCTTCATATTGCCTTCCCTTTTTTCTCGTCTTAAACCTTGCGCTCGAAGAATTTCGCATCTACGACCTCGAAACCGTATTTTTTGTACATAGCATGAGCGGGCTCGCGGAAGTTTTTCGACCAGAGCGCGACTTTGTCGACTTTACGATCGCGGCAAATTTCAAAGGCAGCATCAAGCAGCTTCGTGCCGACATGGTGCCGACGAGCGCGCGGACTGACGCAAACATGATTCAAGATCGCAAAAGTCCCCATGTCGTCATAAATCGTCGGGATGATGGTGATTTTCAGATGCGCGACGAGCTCGCCCTCGAGATAGCCGTTCAGGTAGACTTGGTTAGGATCGCTCGATGTCGCAGTCCAAGCTTCTTCGGCAAACGCCAAAGTATTTTCCTCATCAAAACATTCGTTAATTAAATTAACGATATCTTGCAAATCTGCGGAATTTGCAGTGCGGAATGATAATTCCATATTTTACCTCCTATTTTGTTTCATTATACTATACTTCAGAGATTTCAACTAGCTTTTTCCGGCCACGAGCGCCAGTCTTAATCGTGACTGCGGATTTTCGAACTTGAAAATGTTTTGCTAGAATTTTTATTAAGGCCGAGTTGGCTTCGCCATCGACTGGCTTTTCGCGCAAATAGACGATCAATTCATCGCCCTGCTCAATAATACAAGGTCCTTTCTTCGAATTCGGCTTCACAGTGATCGCATAAATCATATTTTATATTTTAGCACACGACAATGAACGGCGAGAAATGAAGTTATGGTTGCAAGATTTCGTTATATATAATATATATATTATATGGAGAAACATCACTGTCATTGTGGCCTCGAAAGACATTTGAAATTATTCCGAGCGCGGCGCGTCGGGCTCGCGGGCGTAATTATACTTGTGCTACATGCGCTATTTCACGTCGTGGAATGTTTAATTCTGCCGTCACTAATCATCGGGTTTAGCGGGCATTTGCATGAAGCGCCTGCGGCGGCGGAGAGTCTCGAGGCGCAGGAAGCCAGCCTTGAAATTGAACGCACGGAGTTCAATACTAGAATTACGCTTTATAGCTTTGAGGATAGCCTCGAGCTAGCGAATTTTAGCCATTAGTTAGTGGTCGAGAGCATACAATACCTAGCGCCGGCGCAAACTGGCAAGCAGGATTTTATCCTTGGGGCTAATACGTCGCGACTCGCGGGCTTTTTGGATAGCCTTATTATGAGTCGCAGCTTCAAGATGATTATGTTTAATATATTCTAGGGTCAGATCGCGCTCCTTAGTAAAAGCTTCGGCAATTAGCCACGCCTTCGCCATATTGACATAGTAATAATCGCTACGTAGATGATCAAGAATGGGGAAAATTTCTGGAAGATATTTTCGCGAGAGAAAGTGATCCAGGAACATAACGAGCACAAAACGCAAAGTATATTCACGATCGGTAGACAACAACTCGCATAGATGCTCCCAAAGCGGCGGCAGTTCATCGTCAGACAAAGAAAAACTAGCGCAAAAAGTATCGCAAATCGCCCAATTATTGATTAGTGGTAAAAACTTTGTAATATAATCCCAACGCACAGAAAGAGTCAGAGGTGCGCTCGCAATCACAATGCCGGTAATCAAGATTTCTTCGTAATAATAGGGCGTAACTGTATCTAAGAACTGGCGAAAGTCGCCTTTTATGATGGTTTTTGCCAGTTTGCGTTGCTCGGGGACGCGTACGCCAAGCAAATGTTGCGCTTGTGGGCAAGTATGCAAATGAAATTCACGATAATCCGGATCGGCTCGTATGGATAAAATTTTGCGCAGCTGGTCCGGAGTCATCAGCTATTTCCCGGAATAAACCCAATAGATAAATGCGCCGACACAGGCCGCAGCCATGACGGAAGCAACCCATAATAATACTCCGAAAAATCCCGAAAACCAGCGGCGAACCTTATGGCGATCGTATTGCTTGATGGCGGACATCAATTCTTCGTGTACAATCACATCTTCGCGCAGGCTGCGGCGCATTACGTCAGTCACGGCATCGATCGCCAGCACCTGCGTATCGAGGCAACCAGAAAAAGTGCGCGCAAAACGTTCGTTGCTCTTAGTACGCTTCTCAATGCGCTCAAGCCGACGTTCGAGATCTTTAATTCGCTCATCTTTTTTCGTAAGACTTTTTGCTAAAGTGCTTTCGGTATCAGGCTTAGACTTTGGCTCAACCGAAATCTCGTCGCTAGTTTCCTTTGCCGTGGGTTGGTTTTTGTCAGTTTTTTTGCTCATTGCGGGGCCTCCACTCTCCGTTAAAATTTATGCCTTGCCCAAGGGCGTTTCCCATTTCCCACCGCTATTATTTTAAGTATAGCACAGAAAATCCGAGTCCGATTAAAATTCTCGACGCAAAAATTGTATCAGACAAAGTTATATAATTTTAGATCGCAATTTCAACGATTTCGTAAGATTTTGAGCCTAAACCGAGCTGAGCCGCAGTATCAATAATATGCCTTCCGTTTTGTTCCTCAATGCGCTGAACCATAAAATCGCGCCCAGGATCGCTAGAATTAAAGACGAGATCAATACAGGCCTGGTCGAGGGCGACTGGATCGAGCGAAGCAGCAATTCCCATATCAGCCATGCAGGGCGCTTCGGGATGGTCCGAGCAATCACAATCGACAGAAAGATTGTTCATAATATTAATATAGATAATCGGTCGCTTATGGCTTTTCATATAATCGGCTACGGATTTCGCGGCTTCGGCCATTGATTCAAGAAAATTATCTTGGGGTGGGATCATTGCAGCCATGTTTTCTTCATTATCAAAAGCATGGAGAAACTTTTCGAGATCGCGGCTGCGTCCAGCGGTATGAATATTGACTTTCCCCGCAGCGGAAGCAATGCCAATGGCTTGATTTTTCAAAACGCCACCAAATCCAGCCATTTTATGACCTTTAAAATGCGCGAGGTTGAGCAAAGAATCGTAAGCTTCGAGATTTTTGCCGATGATATTCGTCTTGAGATGTCTGCCACCATGTACGGGGATTTCGATTTCGCCATCAGCATCCATAATGTCGACTTTGGCGATCGCGGTAAAACCGTGTTCTTCGGCAGTTTTCAGATGGAGATGGGTTTCATTACGCGCGCCTTCATAAGCGGTATTACATTCGACCACAATACCATGAAGCTGCTGGACTAGATCCTTAATCAGCGCAGGTTGTAGATAATGCGGATTCCCAGCTTCGCCCGTCGAAATTTTTATGGCTACTTTGCCCGGTAGCTGAAGGCCGAGAGCTTGGTAGACTTTTATGAGAGCTGAGGGTGAAATCTCTTGCGCGAAATATACTTTACTTTTTGGCATTTGTTTACTCCTGTTTATCGGTTGATCCAAATCCGCCTGCGCGTTCTCCGCCAGCAAAGTCATCGTCGACGGTGAGAAATTTTTGGAAAACGGCTTGGGCGACACGATCACCTTTTTTGATTTTAATTTCATGATCCAAAACATTAAAAACTACGACTGAAAAATGACCGTCATTCTCGGGATTGCCATAATAATCGGCGTCAATTATGCCTACGCCATTTCCTAGGACGAGACCCCTACTGGGTCCAGAACTGCGACTAAACATAAACAGGCATTCATCTGGCGCACAATAAACTTTCAGGCCGGTAGGAATTAAGGTCGGCGCTATTCCTGGATGAAAAACTGGCACCGTGAGGTCTTTCGCCGAAGCAATATCATAAGCGGCAGAATACCGAGTGCTCCTTCGAGGCAAGGAAATATCCTGATCTTCCCATCCGCGCGCAATTTCGAAGCCTCGTACTCTCATATCTACGATTGTAGCATATTATTCCACAGTTTCAGCAAACTGCGAATTATAAAGCTCGGCATAGAAACCGTCTTTAGCAAGCAGCTCGTCATGTGTGCCCTGCTCGACGATATTGCCATCACGCATGACGAGGATGAGATCGGAGTTGCGAATAGTCGACAAACGGTGCGCGATGACAAAACTGGTCCGTCCATGAGTCAACTTCACGAAAGCGTCTTGAATGAGCTGTTCGGTGCGAGTGTCGACGTTTGAAGTCGCTTCGTCAAGAATCATCATCGGAGGATTTGCGACCATGGCGCGAGCGATCGTGAGCAGCTGTTTTTCGCCTACGGAAATATTATCGGAATCTTCGGAAATAGTCGTGTTATAACCATGCGCCAAAGATTCGATAAAATGATGCGTATTGCTGGCCTTGGTCGCGCGGACGACATCTTCATGCGCCGCACTGTGTTTACCATAGCGCAGATTTTCCTCAATCGTACCAGAGAAAAGCCAAGTATCTTGCAAAACCATGCCAAACATCTTGCGCACATCAGAACGTTTCATTTCTTTAGTCGGGACATTATCGATTGTGATATAACCACTATCGGGATCGTAGAAACGCATTAATAAGTTAATCAGCGTGGTTTTTCCGGCGCCAGTCGGGCCGACGATCGCGACTTGCATTCCAGGTTTAATTTTGGCGGAAAAGTCATGAATAATTGGCTTTTTCTTGTCATAAGAGAAATTTACATTATGAAATTCGACTGCGCCCGCGACTTTCGGAATTTCGAGAGCAGGCGCCGGATCGGGAGTTTCTTCTTTCTCTTCCAAAAACTCATAGATGCGCTCGGCGGAAGCGAGGGTTTGCTGAATATTGGCGGTGATCTGGGAAACTTCGGTAATCGGACGGTTGAATTGGTTGACGTATTGGAGAAAGGCCTGGATACTACCAATCAAAAGTTGACCATCGACAACCATGCGACCACCGACGACGCAGACAAGGACATAACCAATATTCGTAAACATATTCGTAACTGGAAAAGCAAGCGCGGAGAGGAACTGGGACTTCCAAGTAATTTCGCAAAGCCGCTGGTTTGTATGCTTAAATTCTGCGATCGATGCGGCTTCGTGGTAGCTCGATTTAATGATATTGTGGCCAGCGTAATCTTCCTCGATCGCGCTACTCAGCGCGCCCATCGCGACACGACCATTACGAAAATAAGTCTGGGCTGTTCTAGCGATAAAGCTCACAACCAGTAGTGAAAGCGGCGCGGCAGCCAGAGTAATTAGCGACAACCCGACCGAGATTGTCAGCATCATGATAAGAATCCCAATCAAAGTCGTAATGCTAGTAATAATGCGCGTCAAGACGTCGGTCAAAGTGCTCGAAATTGTATCAATATCACTAGTCATGCGCGAAAGCAAATCGCCGTTACGATGCTGGTCAAAGTAGGAAATAGGCAGCCGAGAAATTTTCGTAATAATTTCGCTGCGCATTTTTTTCGCATAGCGCGCCGAGACAATGGAAAGAATTACGCCTTCGATATAATTCAGGGCAGCGGAAGAGAGATAAAGCACGATCAGGATAATGGCGAGACTACCCAAACGTCCCCAATCTAGAGATATGCCCGGCGTCTCTGTATTCGTAGTAGCATCCGTGGACTGGAAAGAAGTCATATAGTTTTCGACCGCGACGTCGGTCATTTGGCCGAGAATTTTCGGGCAGAAAATGGCGCAGACTGTCGCACCGACGGCGAGCAGCATGGCAATAATCAGTGCGCCCCACCACGGTTTTAGCGATAGCGTAAACTGACGAATCGCCTTGCCGAGATTACGTGGTTTTGCGACATCGTGACCGAACTTAGGCATTTTGCACCTCCTTTTTAGATTGCGTAATTTCGGCGGCATATTCTTTTTCTGAAAGTTGCGACTGAGCGATTTCACGATACACTGCGCAACGATCCAAAAGCTCGAAATGCGTGCCTTTGCCGACAATTTTCCCATGATCGAGGACGACGATTTGGTCAGCATTTTTAATCGTACTAATGCGCTGGGCGACGATTAGAGTCACACAGTTTTTAGTAATTGGCCGTAAAGCAGCGCGCAATTTTGCATCGGTTTTCATGTCGAGCGCCGAAAACGAATCATCGAAAATATAAATATCGGGGTTTTTCGCAATTGCGCGCGCGATCGAAAGCCGCTGACGTTGACCGCCAGAAACGTTTGTCCCGCCTTGGGCGATATGAGAATCGTATTTTTTCTCGAGTTTTTCAATAAACTCTTCCGATTGCGAAACGCGAGCAGCGAGGCGCATCTGTTCTTCGTCGGCATCTGGGGCGCCGAAGAGAATATTACTTTTCACCGTGCCGGCGAAGAGCACGCCGCGCTGCGGAATATAGCCTAAGCGTTGCATAAGATCGCGTTCCGAATAATCCTTAAGCTCGATGCCATTAACTTTAATGACACCGGCGGTCGGCTCATAAAAACGCGGGATGAGATTCACGAGAGTCGACTTCCCCGAGCCGGTCGAGCCGATAAAGGCTGTGGTTTTGCCGGCTTCGGCGACGAAGGAAATATCGCAAAGTACTTTTTCTTCGGCGCCGCCATAAGCGAAATCGACATGCGAAAATTCGACACTGGGCGCGAGATCGGGCTTGCCGACAGTTTCTTTCAACCATTTAATCTTTGGCTGGGTCTCGAGCACGGCGTTGATACGTTTGGCAGAAACATTGGCCTGGGGCAAAACGACGAAAAGCATTGTCAGGAAGAGGAAGGCCATGATGACCTGGCTGGCATACTGGACGAAGGCCATCATATTGCCAAGATAAGCAAAATCTGTGGAAATTAAGGAAATACCAATCCAGATACAGAGCAGGGTTGTGCCGTTAAAAACTAGGCTGATTAGCGGGCTTTGCAGCGACATAATAATATCGACGAAGGTATTTAGCTTGGCATTTTCACTATTGGTACGGTTAAATTTCTGCTGCTCGTATTTTTCGTTATTAAAGGCGCGGATCACTCGCAAACCGGTCAAATTCTCGCGCGTGAGCAAGGTAATACGGTCGGCAAGTTTTTGGATAAGGTTAAACTTCGGCATGACGATCGACATAATGATAATGGTTAGGCCGACAATTACTCCGACCGCAAGAGCAATGATCCAGGTCATATCGGGAGCAGTGGCGACGGCCTGGCCAATGGCGAGCGCGCAGGTCAGAGGAGCGCGCAGACCGACCGAAAGCGTCATGATAATTCCCTGTTGGGCCTTGAAAATATCGTTCACGGTGCGCGTAATTAGCGAGGCGGTGGAGAACTTATCAATTTCGCTAATGCTAAGGCTAAGAACGTGAGTGAAGAAATCCAGGCGGATGTCGCGGGTCACTTTGGCGCCAATCCAGGCGGAGAGAAAATTCGTGATAAAGGCGCAAAGCGAAGAAATAAGCGCAAAGCCAATCATCCAAACCCCGGTCGACCAGATATATTCTAGGTCGCCGGTGACGATGCCTTGGTTAATAATATCGGCCATGAGCGCTGGAAGCTGGAGGGAGGTCCAGACCAGGGCGGAAATCGTAAAAACTAACAAAATTGTTTGCCAAAGATATGGTTTGAGATACTTAAACATTTTCAGCATTTTACTATCATATCGCAGAAATTTAGCGTAGTCAAGACTCGGAATCGGCGCAAAAACGCAAGGTTCACCTAACGAATCCAGAAGAGACTAATAAATAGGCTCTCAACAAAATAGG
>CAZODR010000015.1:0-17156 GCA_964578645.1 uncultured Candidatus Saccharibacteria bacterium
AGGAAACATCTGATCCTTCCTGACAGATCCCATAATTCTATTGTATCACACATGGGCTAAAAAGTCAATAGATTTCGACCTGATCGACGCCATGATCATGCGCATACTGAGAATTATCAGAGAGAATTTTTTGGTATTTTTCGACTAAATCTTGGCGTTTTTCGGCTTTTGCAACATCCAAGGCAAGATCATAGCGCGAAGCATGGTTCAGATTCAGCATTTCAAACGGCGTGGTCGTGCTGCCATGCTCGAGAAAACCATGAACTTTAATACGTTTCAAATCGGCATAATTCAGCAAAATATTGCGCAAGGTCGCTGGATAACCATGAAAATTAGCAAAAATTGGCTTGTCGCTGGTAAAGATTTTCGTGAATTCGGAAGAAGTGAGTTTGCGTTCGGTCGTGCCGATAGCGCCGTGCGAAAGCGCTGAAATATTAACAAAACGAAAACGTTTCTCGGGAAGATCGTCGCGGAGAATATCGAGCGCAGCAATCGCTTCGCAGCTAACGATATCGCCGGCGCCAGCGAGAACATAATCAGGATCGTCGTCAGACGCAAATTCAAAAACGCTGGCGCCGCCATCGCTAAATTGAGCATCGGCGGCATGAGAATCAATCCAGCGCGGCTGGTCGGTTTTGTTAAATGTTGTAAGATTTACAACATTCACGGAACGCATCATATAAATAAACGCGGCTTCGGCGGCAACATCGTCAACCGGAAACAGACAGTTCACATGGTCGCTAGGAATATCGAGCAAGGTCGAAATAAGGGCTGGCGATTGGTGGGTAAAGCCGTTGTGATCCTGGCGCCAACAAGTACTCGTCGAGAGAAGATTTGCGGCGGGATAATCTGGCCGCCAATCGACAGCCCGGCTTTGCTCGAGAAATTTAATATGCTGTAGCAATTGAGAAGTAATGATGTTGAAGAACGCTTCATAGCTAGTCATAACGGCGGGGCCGCCAGCGATCAAATGACCCGCCATGCAAGCGAACAACGCGTTTTCGGAAAGCATTTCCACGATGCGACCGGAGGCAGATTCCGGCAGGTCGAACTGTTCACGGCGCAGATCCCAGGCGCGTTCAGAAACTTCATAAACCGCGTCGAGCTTATTGCTAGTCGTTTCATCGGGCGAAAAAAGATAAAAATCTTCGTGCTTTGCCATATAATCGGCCATGATCGCCCCGATAGACTTTGCGGGAGAAAAGCGATCTTTGCCCGGATAATCAACAACGTCAATCATAAGATAAATCCTTTCTTTGCGTCAAAAAGTTCGGAAAAATGATAACTTTCGAGCCAATTATTAAGGATCGCGAGCTCATCAGAATCAGTCTTGGCGTGCGGAAGCGGAATTTGGTGGGCAAGAAAGTTTCCGGCGATTTTCTGGCCATGAAGCTCCTTCGGGCCAGTTGCGCCTTTTTCGGTGCGCAAAATGAAAAATGGATGCTCGAATTTTTCGGACTTTTTCAGCACGCACTGGAAAGTTTCCGGAGCGTCGCCCGAAATAACCAGCGGCGTATAACCAAAACCGCGAATCAGCTCATTCAGCTCGTGCTCGGATTTACGCCCATAGAGCGTCGGCGCGGAAATTTTGTAACCATTGAGGTGTAAAATTGGAAAAACTTTACCGTTGGCGGTATGATTGCCCAAGAGTTTCACGAGATTCAGCGAAGCTAGGGCGGTCGCAGTTTCTAATTCCCCGTCGCCAATCATGACCGCAATCTTGCGCTCTGGGTGGCCCAAGGCATAGCCATAAGCGGCTCCAAGCGCGTAGCCTAGCTCTCCACCTTCACAGATCACGTTGGGCGTAAACGGGCTGGCGTGGGACGGGAATCCTCCGGGCCAGGAAAAATTGCGGCAGATATAAGCCAAACCAACAGCGTTGCGCTCAGCCTTGGGGTCAACTTTTTCGAGATCACCATCATAAAATAAGTTTGCTTGGAGAGCAGGAAAACCATGTCCGGGACCGAGGATGAAAGTATAATTCGGATCAACGATTTTATTAACTTCGGGCTCATAATCGTTCGCGCTGGGCAGAGATTGTTTTTTCACGGAGAAAGGATCAACTTTGGCGAGCTTTTCGGCTTTTAGATCTTCGTAAGAAACGTTGGGATTTTCGGTCGTGCTAAAATAATCGCGTAAATTCGCATAGGCGACGTTAATACCATGGCAGGTTCCCCAATGCCCGAGCAACCGCGGCTTAATGTCGTCGGCGAGGATGGGGCGCGAAAGCGTGAAGTTGTCGCGCAAAAACAATTCAGCGACCGTAATATAATCGCAGGCACGAATCCGGCGTTCAATTTGTACGAGTTCTTTACCTCCAGAAGTGCTCATGATTACATTATAACACGGATATGGCGGAGTTTTGAAAAATAATCGATCACTATGCGAGCGCTCTGGAACGACGCAATGTTATGAAGCCTGCGAAGGGAGATGTTTGACCTTGACCATTGCTGGACGAATAACATTCCCCTCGTATAGATAGCCTGGGCGCAAAGTTTCAGCGATAACCTCGACATCGCCTTCATCGTCATTAACGGAGACCGCTTCATGAAAATCAGGATTGAATTCGACGTTCTCGCTAGAATTAATGCGCTCAAGATTCAGCGTAGCAAGAGTTTTTGTAAAACTTTTTTCAAGCGGGGCGAGCTCATCGGGATAGGTCGAGAGCGCGCGTTCAAAGTCATCAATCAGTGGCAAAAATCGCAAAACTGTGGACTGTTTCGTCACGGCTGCGATTTGGGACTTTTGGAGCTCAACTTGTTTGCGAAAATTCTCAAAATCAGCACGCGTCCGTTGTAGATCGCTAGTCAATTCAGCAACCTGCGCCTCGAGCGCGGCGGTTTTGTCGTCTTTCGGCCCAGAACCTTCTGGAGCTTGGGAAGCAACGTCTGGCTCCGTAGCTAAGTTGTCTTCTAAATTAATTTTCTTCATAATTCCTCTTTGTTACTAGTTAATAAAGTCGATTCGAGCATGCTGCCAGCGCGACGTACGAGCGACATTACGCGAGCATAATTCTGGCGGGTCGGACCGAGCACGCCGATATAACTACGATCGGAATACGGCGACCGGAAACGGCTGATGATTAGCGAAGCTTGGGAAGTTTTTCCAATCGGATTTTCATTACCGATGAAAATATTTAGCGGCTGTCCAGGCGCTGCCTCGCGAAGCCATGGCTCAAGATTGTCAAGCAGCTCGGCAACTGACTGGACGCGTCGACTGTCGAGGAATTCGGGCTGGGTGAAAAGCCTAGAGATGCCGGAAATATAAAGCTGATCCCCAATCGTCGCGAGACCGAGGTTGCCGGTCAGTTCAACTAGCGAGTCGACTGCGCCACGAATCGCGAAATCTGCGCGATTTTGGGAACCGATACGGACTTCGAGAACGCGATTGCTACGTTCGAGCAGTTTATTTTCGTTAAGACTTTCATGGAGCTTTGGCAATGAAGAAACTTCTTCGGGTCGCTCGGAGAGTGTATTAACATAATAGCGATAACCGGCGTCCGTCGGGACTCGGCCGGCCGAGGTGTGTGGCTGGGCGATATAACCCGCTTCTTCGAGACGTGCCATCTCGGCGCGGATTGTCGCGGAAGAGACGTTAAAAAGCTTCGCTAAAGTTACGCTACCGACCGGAGTAGCGACTTCAGCGTATTCCTCGATGATGGAAAAGAGAATTCCTTTTTGGCGCTTTGTTAGTGTCATGTGTATATTATATATGGTTAGCAATCGTTCGTCAAGACTGCTATCTAAAATCGATCTTGCAGTCGGTTATTAGCCTGTCAAACTATGGCGGATAAAAATCCCTACCCCCGAAAATTCGGGGGTAGGGATTTGTACCTAAATATAATAAATCGACGTGCAGAACTAAGCAGCTTTTTTCTTCAGAGTCAAGAATCCGTTGCGTGGGTTTTCATTCACGACACGATCTTCTGGCAAATCACATGGTGTACCCTTGCCACCTTCTTTGGTCTTAGTAAAGAAATAAATCGTTTGTGGCTTTCCGCCGCGCAAGGTAACTTCAGATTTGTGCAGGTAATACGTGGTGCCCTTACTGTTGGTATGTTCGTAGGCCATTCGGTCCCTCCTTAATGTTATTATACCCTTATCTTATGCTGATATGGCTAAGGTGTCAACACCTTTTTCGTAGAAAAGTCACGAATGCGGCTAAGTATGTGCGCTACGCTCGCTGAAAAACAGGGCAATTTGGAGAATAAACCATGCGAAAAACCGAACAATGACGACGACGAGAAGTATGGCTGAGGCTAGCATAGCCCAGCCGGCCCAACTGGGGGCCCAGACTGGCGAAGCATAGTTATGGCGATAAAGTTCGGTCGACGGGATTTTGGCGGTAAGTTGCGGCTCGAAAGTGTCACTGGCGGGATATTTTGCAAGTTCGGTAGTCCAGCATTCGAGATAGCCCGCGCTGTTCCAGGCCCAACCATTGGCGATGGCGAGCGGTTGGCAAACTGCTTGCGCGGCGGCATAAATATTACCATTTGGGTTAGAGTCATCGACTAGTTCGGCCTCAGCCGCCTCGATTGCCGCGTTAGCCGCCCGAAGATATTGATGCTCAAGATAAAACGGTCCAGTGCCGAAGACCACTGATTGCATGCCATTAATTTCGACAACATTAACCACGACATGCGAAAAAACGAAATCGCGCAGCTCGCTTAGAGAGGATTCGATGGCGGCGTCGTCTTCATTAGCATCAGCGGTTAAAACTGCCTCGCGCAGACTAGCCATATGTAAATGATCGAGGCGTAATAAGGTCGCAGTGACAAATAGAAGCGGTATAAGAATAATGACGAGCTGCCAAGTATGCACGCCCCGAAAATTTTGGAGAGAAGTTTTGATATGGTTTGAAATTTTGCCACCCATAATTAGGTTTATTATAGCATAGATGGTATGTTATAATAAGGTTTATGAAGGTTTATATTTCTGGAATTTCGGGGACAGGGATGGGCCCGTTGGCGCTAATGGCGCAGAGTGCGGGAATGACGGTTTTTGGTTCAGATTTGGCGTCGGGAGCGATTACGAACGAGCTGGTCGAGCAAAATATTCAGATTTGTCTCGGGGCCCAAGATGGAGAATTTCTGAAAGCGCGAGCGAAAAATGAGGGTGTCGACTGGTTTGTACATACGGCGGCTTTACCGGAAGATCATGCTGAGTTAGCGATGGCAAAAAAGTTGAAAATTAAAATCTCGAAGCGCGATGAGTTTTTGAATTATTTGATCAAAAAGTTGAAGCTAAAATTGGTTGCGGTCGCGGGGACGCACGGAAAAACGACAACGACGGCGATGATTGTCTGGGCGGCGCAGAAAATGGGGCTGCCGGTATCGTATATTATCGGGACGACTTTGCCGTTTGCGCCGGCGGGGCATTATGATCCGAAATCGGAGTATTTTATTTATGAAGCGGATGAATATGACCGGAATTTTTTGAAGTTTAAGCCGTGGCTGGCGGTGATTCCGACGGTTTCGTATGACCATCCGGATATTTATCCGACCGTAGAGGATTATCAAGCCGCTTTTGAGCAGTTTGAAAAACAAAGCAAGGAAGTCTTGTTTGGGGACGAGATTGCTACGGGGTTGACCTTGGCCGGAGAAGCGCGAAGGTATGATGCGACGCTGGCGATTGATGCGCTAGAGAGGATGTTGCCAAAGCCGAAAGGCGTCGCGCGGCTGCTGTCGAAACAGCGCAAGGAATTGGTGAAACTAATGAATGATTTTCCAGGCGTAGGGAGGCGGTTTGAGCAAGTTTCGGAGGGATATTATTCTGATTATGCGCATCATCCGGAGGAAGTCGAAGCGACAGTGAAAATTGCGCTGGAAGAAGCGGATAGGCGGGGACTGAAGGGCGTAGTTGCGGTCTATGAACCGCACCAAAATAGCCGTCAGGTGGAGCTGATTGATGAGTACGCCGAAGCGTTTCAAGGATTAGCGAAGTTGTATTGGGTGCCGACGTATTTGACGCGGGAAAAAGCGGGATTGACGATTTTGCGACCGGAGGACTTTGTAGCGAAGCTGAAGGGCAAAAAGATTGCTGAGGCGGCGAAATTGGACGACGAACTCGCGGAAAGGCTTAAAACTTGGCATGATAAAGGATATTTAGTAATACTGATGTCGGCGGGGCCGGCGGATGCTTGGATTCGGCGATTGGTTTTTCCGGGCAACCAAGAATCAGCGGCGGTGCAGTATGTTCATGCGCCGAGAAGCGCAGATGAGGGCAGCGATCGCTAACGCGGCTAGTCTTCGGGCAGCTCGCTAGCAATGCCGAGCGATTCATCAGACAGCGGACTTGGGGAGTAGGCATCGCTGGAGCTTTTGAGATGTTCGGTCATAGTCCCCAGTTCATGCAAATACTCTTCGAGCTCCTCGGGGCTAAGCTCCCCAGTTTCGGGAAAACTGTAACTCGTACTAGCATCGGTCTCTTCAGTAGCTTCTTCGCGATCGGGCAAATATCCCGGACGAGAACGATCGAGATAAATATCACCGGAGGTGCGATAGATAAACAAACTAACTCCAGTCGTAATCGAGGCGAGCACAATAGCCCCGATACCGAGAATTGCAAGATTTTTACCGCCGCGAGTAGTCAACATATCATAATTCCTTTTTGAGTTTTTCGACGGATTTATATTGCTCGGAAGTCAGTTTGGATAATTTTTGGACATCGGAGCGCAGACGCGAACGTTTTTCGCGTACGATCGTCAGCTTAGAATAAAACTCATCGGGGTTATTCCGACAGTCAATCCCAATCAAACCTTCGAGCTCGCGCATATATTCAGTATAGTCACTCCGAAAATTCCCTTGCTCGGTCATAAAATTAGTCTGGATCGTAGAGAAAGTCGGCAAATTGTTTTTTACAAGGCGCAAATTCAGAGGGGTGATAAATTTCGTGGCAATTGTTTCATAAGTTGTCCCGAGATAAGTTCGAGTCTTGGAATCGATTTTTTGGAGCTGGCCGAGAGATTGTTTAATGGCGGGGCAATTTTGGACAATGCTGGACTTTTGGCGCGCTGAAGGATGCTCATCCGAATCTTGATTCGAGGCATTATCGTCAGCATCACCGCTCACACCTTCCGCGGGCATAGAGAAGGCCAGCCCGACGATCGCCGCACACAAGACGAAAAACACAATTCGGCTAAAGGTGCGCAAGATTAAGCTAGGCATTCTAGTCAGCTTCGTAACGCCCATGGTGCCTCTTTCCGTCGTAAATCAAGGTCGGAATACCTTTGACGTGAATTTTTTCTTCCACAATTTGTTTAATTTTTTGCATAAGCTCAGTGACCTCGCTGCTGGACGACTTTTCGCTCAGGCGGTCAATTTCTTTCGCGCTAGCGCCAAAATCCTTCAACCAAGCCTTGAGAGTCTTCTCGGCCTCATCGCGCGACATAAGGCTAAAGGCAACTTGGTAATTATTTCCCTCGGGGTCGGCCTCGGTAAACAGCCGATCAATAATTTTACTGCCATAATCAGTGTCGAGGAAATTCGCCGCATGGACATAACGCGTAATCAGATCGGAGTTGGCGAATTTATATTCACCGTTTGGAAGTTCGATCGGATAAATCATCAGCACGGTGTTATAGCGATCGAAAAAGCCACTGGATTTTTGGTTGCGATATGATTGTAGACAAACCGTACACCCGGGATCGAAAATATCAAGCGCAAGCGGATTATCATCATGATAAGTTCCGACATAATCGTAGGGCTCGACAAGATAATCTTCGACATTCCAGGTACGAAACTTCTCGGGAATATTGCTGAAAATCTCGCCCCATTCCGAAAACCAACGCCCAGTCCATTCGATAGGATTTTTCGGCTCCTCAGCATCAATCCCGCAAACTTCGGCGCCAAGAGCGCAGCTAGCCGGTTGCGAGACATTACAAGTGCCAAAAACCCATAACGCGAGCAAAGCTTTCACCGACTCGACGAGAGACCAAATCGTAATCACGACGATCAACACTGCGCCGACCTCAATCGCTCCGCCGAGCGGTTTTACCCAGGTCGGATGTTTGAGGACGACCTTGCTGAGAAGCGAATTTTTTACATCGTCTTTGAAATTGGTGTCACATTTTTGTAAACGAACCTTTTTTCCGACACAGCCCCAGGCTTTCTTAAAAACTGCCCAGTATTTTCGGCCAATATCACGCCGGAAGATGCTCAGAAAGGCGACAAAAACGCCAACTAAGCATAAGATAATAAACGCCGCCACACATACCATATATTATATATTGTAGCACACTTTTAGTTCGCTGCCTAATCAAGATTTTCTTCGACGATCGTAATCCCGGCTTCATCAAGCTGCTCAGCATCAACGCTGGAGGGAGAATCCATCATAAGATCGACGCCGGAGCCATTCTTCGGAAAAGCGACAACATCGCGAATACTATTAACGTCTAGCAGCTCCATAAGCATGCGGTCAATCCCAAAAGCACAACCAGCGTGCGGCGGAGCGCCAAATTTAAAGGCGTTGAGAATGCCACTAAACCGACGCTCGACTTCTTCCCGGCTATAGCCAAGAATACCAAAAGCTTCATAAGTAATTTCTGGATCGTAATTACGGACGGCGCCAGAACACAATTCGAGACCGTTGATCGCCATATCGTATTGATCGGCAATAATATCAAGTTTGTTCTCGGTCTCGCGCAAGGCTTTTAGCCCGCCATTTGGCATCGAGAAGGGGTTATGACAAAAATCAATCTTTCCAGTCTTTTCGTCTTCCTCGTAAAGCGGAAAATCAACGATCCAACAGAGCGAAACTTCGTCAGGATTCTTCAGGCCAAGAGCATCAGCGAAGGCGATGCGCATGACACCGAGGACTTTGTTGACGCTTTGACGGAGATCGGCGCCAAAGAACAGCGCATCGCCGTCACGGGCGGCCGTGAGCTCGCGAATTTTCGCAAGTTCTGCGGGTTTTAGAAACTTCGCGACGGGGCCGCGCGCAGAATCGGCTTCGCAAATCAGATAAGCCAAGCCGCCGGCGCCATTACGACGCGCTAACTCGGTGAATTCGTCAATCTGTTTACGCGTAAACTGGCTGCCGCCGGGGACACGAATCGCCTTCACGCAAGGAGCCTGAAAAACCTTAAACTCACAATCTTTCAGAGCTTCGGTCAAATCAACCAACTCCAGCCCATAACGCAAGTCGGGCTTGTCCGTGCCATATTTATCCATTGCCTCGCGATAAGGAATGCGCGGGACTTCTTCGCTGATGAGCCGCTTCCCTGCGAATTCGGTCACCAACTTCTTAATCAGTGGCTCCATTGTCTGGCGCACGATTTCACCATCATCGACAAACGCCATCTCCATATCAAGTTGATAAAAATCTCCATAGAGCCGATCGGCGCGCGGATCTTCATCGCGGAAACAGGGCGCGAGCTGGTAATAACGCGGGACGCCGCCAACCATCAAAAGCTGTTTGAACTGCTGCGGGGCTTGGGGCAGAGCATAAAACTTCCCAGGATGCAAGCGGCTAGGCACGAGAAAATCACGAGCGCCTTCGGGGGAAGAGTTGGCGAGAATCGGAGTCGTAATTTCAATAAAATCATGAGCATCCATATATTCGCGCATGATGCGATAATACTCCGCGCGGCGACGCAGGATATTTTGCATCGACGGCCGGCGGAGATCGAGATAACGATATTTCAAACGCAGCTCTTCGCTCGAAGCGTCGCCTTCATCGTGGGTATTCACAGGCACCGGTTCCGAACGATTAATCAGATCAAGATGATCGACAACCAGCTCGATATCGCCGGTTTCAATGTTGGGGTTTTTCAGCTCGGGCGCGCGTTCGCGAATCTTTCCGCTCGCACTAATCACAAACTCATCGCGCAACTTCTCGGCGATAGCAAAAGCATCAGCAATTTCAGGGGTAATTACTAGCTGGATAATTCCAGTATGATCGCGCAGATCGATAAAAATCAAGCCTCCATGATCGCGGCGAGAATTCACCCAGCCAGAAACTTCGACGGTTTTACCGACAGCGGTTTTTAAATCTTTAGACAAACTTCTCATTATTTTATTATAGCATGGTTTTGGATTATGTACCTCAAAAACTGTACCTAATCCAAGGATTACCTCCATTGTAGCATACCATAAGCGTTTTGTCAATAGGCTTCGCGAATTCTAGGGGGTGCGGTTTTTGGTCGTGCGGTTCACGGCCCAATATTCGACATCAACAAAACGGTCTGTCGGATAAACTAAGCTGTCGTCCTCGGAAAACGAGCGGACGTTTTTGTTAAAGAAATAGGTCAGGCTGGCTTGGTAAAGACCGATGGCGGGGACATCTTCGACCCATTCGCGGAGAAAACTTTCGTACTTGGCGACGCGGAGATTCTCGTTTAGAGTGCTGCGGGCGGCTAGAATCGTGTCGTCGACGAGGGCGTTATGATAGTTCGAGAGGTTAAGGCCGGAAGTCGAGGCTTGGGAAGAATGATAATAAGCGAAAAGATCGGGGTCGGCGCCCAGCTCGATTTCGTAGAGCAAGATGTCGTAGTTTCGCGGGCGAATAACGTTCGCGATAAATTCCTGGCCGGGGTTGTAGATCGAAAGCTCGACGACGAAGCCAAGACGTTCGAGCTGGGCTTCAAGCTGGGCGGCCAGCTCGGGGAAATAACCTGTACTGGTCGTCGCAAGCTGGAGAGTCTGGCCGCCCAGCCCGGCGCTCCCGATAGTTTGCTTCGCGCTAGCGAAATCATAATTCGGGAGCGCCGGATATTCGCCCAACGCAATTTGGGATCGCAGAATAGGATAATTTAGCGGCTCTTCCCCATTCAAAATCGAGCGCAGCTCAGTAATATCAATGCCCTGGCGGATGGCTTGGCGCACACTAACATTTTCCAACAGAGGGCTGGTCGTGTTCAGAAATGCAAAAACACCATTCGCAATACTAGTCTGTTTTTCGTAAATTGTTTCGGAGGTAAACGCCTCTTCGTCTAGAGGCGAAAGGTCTGCAGTCGCCGTCACGGCACCAGTCGACAAGGCTTCGACAATTTCCGTGCTAGCATTATAAGCATGAATCGCAAAACTGTCGAGCAATGGCCTACCCTTATAATAATTCGGGTTCGCGGCGAGGTAAATCAGTTTTTCGCCATCAGCGGTCACGCTCTGGATAGCATTAAAAGTAAAAGCGCCAGAGGTCACAGGATTGGTACTAAAAGCATGCTCGAGAATCTTGTCGGCGCTAATTCCCTGAAAAACGTGCGCCGGAATAATCGGAACATTGAGAGTCGAAGCAAAATCGGCATACGGCGCAGGCAGAGTGAAACTCACGGTGTTCTCATCGACGCGGGCGATTTTAATGCCAGCAAAGTTAGCATCATAAATCGTATTCACGCTGGAATCTTTAATAATGTCCGTCGTAAAAAGCACATCATCAATAGTAATAGGCTCGCCATCGGACCAAACGAGGCCTTCTTTGATTTTTACGGTCCAAACTTTGCCCGTCTCGTCGGGAGTAATCGCGCTAGCGAGGCCGAGACCGACATGGCCGGAATAATCGATCGTCGAGAGCGTAGCAAACATGAGCCGCGAAAGAGCTTTTTCGCTACTCGTGGTCGCAAAGAGCGGGTTCAGCGAGTTCACATTCCCTACCGTGGCTTCGATATAACTCCCACCGCCGACATAAGCCTCGGCGGAATATGATTGACGATACCAAAAGGCTTGGGTCAGAGCGAGAGAGGTGATGATTACCATTAGCAAAATCCATTCCAGAATCAAGAGCCGAACGCGCCGAGCATTGGGCAGGCGACTAATAATGCGCTCCTGGATATGTTCCTTACCTTCTTCGCGGGCCTGTTCGGAAAAAATAGTCCACTTTTTGGCGATTTTCTGCCCACGCTTTTTTATGGTTTGTTTCATAAAGGCCCAGCTTTACCTCCGGCTAAGACGGAATTAATAACAGACAGAGGATCGAAATTACAAAAACTACGACGCAGACGACAGTAGCGTTAAACAGCGAGCGCTCTAGTCCACGACGAGTCGTATATAATTCTCCAGAACTGCCGAAGCCGGCACCAAGCGAAGCGCCGCGCTGCTGCAAAAGAATGAGCAAAATCGACAAGATCGCTGAGACAAAAGTCAAACTTTGAAATAGTGTTCCCAAATTCATATTACTTCTTATTATACGACGGCATGATGAGATTGACAACCCCATTTATCACACTAAGGATAAAACTGGTCGCCAAGAAGCCCCAAAAGTCCATTTCGACCTCGGGGAAGAAATGAAGCGTAAGCCAAATCATGCCGACGTTGATGATAATCGTGGAAATGCCCATAGTGATAATGGCAAGCGGCAGGGCGAAGACTTTTACGAGCGGCTTGACAATGGAGTTAATGAGAGAGAAGATGAGCCCAACCATGAGAAAAAAGACAAAATCGGTCGGGGCGGGAGTTTTGCTAAACCAATTAATCGCGAGCCACATGCCGAAGCTGGAAGCAATGCAGCGCAAAGCAAAAACGAAAAGTTGTTGGCGGATCATGAGTTTATTTTAGCATGTTTTTGCGTTTCAACAAAGTGTGATAGGTAATCGCGAAACGATGAGCTTCGTCGTCAATGCGGGCGATGAGCTTTGCGATGTGCGAATCCGGCGAGAGAAGAAGCGTGCGATAACTGTCGCCAGCGGGAACGACGATATTAACGCTAGCATTACGCGTATGATCGCCGGACTTATCGCGACCGATCACGGCAATACCATGAGCGTCAAGAAGATCGCGTACGGCGTTGACCTGGTTAATGCCGCCGTCGAGAATCACAAGCTGCGGAAAATCCCATTCGGAATGCTTCAGGCGACGCTCGATAACTTCGCGCAGATTCGCGGTATCGTCATTTTTCTGATGGTGTAGCTTAAATTTACGATATTCGGAACGGTCGGAGGCGCCGTTCACAAACGCCACCATCGATCCGACAACATTCGTGCCAGATTGGTGGGAAATATCATAGCCCTCGATGCGACGGGGAGGTTCGGGAAGATGAAGGGCCATTTGGAGGTCGGCGAGCGCGCGATCGGAAGAGATGTCATGAAATTCTTTGTCGGAAAAGACAATTTTCTTTTGTAGTTCGCGCAGGCCAAACAACTGTTTGCGCAGGACCATTGCCTCTTCAAACTTCTCGGCGCTCGCTGCGGCTTGCATCTGCTTTTCGAGTTGCTTGAGGAGTTTATAGCGCCCACCTTCGAGATAGAGACGAAGCTTGCGCAAATCTTTTTTATATTCTTGCGGAGTAGTTTTGCCGATTTCGATGCCTGGCGTAAGCCCAAGATCGGTGTTTAAGGTTTTTTTGCCATCATATGGCTTATCATAATAGGGGAAAACTTTGCGCAAAATACGCAGCGCTTTTTCGACGGCAACTTTACCATAAAACGGTCCGATATAAGTCGCTTTATCATCGAGCGGCGTGCGCGTGAAACTAACGTAAGGAATTTCCGATTTCATGTCGATCCGGATATAGCTCACGGTTTTTCCGTCGCGCAAAAGGATGTTCCATTTCGGCATATAGCGTTTTATCATCTCGGATTCGAGAAAAAGTGCGTCCATTTCGGTATCGACCGTAATCCAATCAGTGTCGGCAATTTCCCGCACCAAGGCTTCGGTCTTGGGATCTTTTTGGGTGCGATGAAAATATTGACGGACACGATTTTTCAGAACTGCGGCTTTGCCGACGTAGATAACTTCGCCGCTAGCGGATTTATGAAAATAAACTCCTGGCGAATGCGGAAGGGTCGAAAGTTTCGCCAGCAGGCGCTCGCGCATATCGGGAGTCACGCTCGGATCGAGATCGTACTGCGGGGACGAATTTTGAGAAGGTTTTTTCTCGGGGTGGGGAGTTTTGGCGACGACTTTTTGATCGGAAGAGTTTTTGACGGTGTTTTCTTTGGAGGGAGAAGTTTTAGCTGTCATTTCTATATTATACTATATTTTTCTAAATTCTACGAGGCTAATAGTAAAAATCTCCAGAAAAAGTCTAGTCAGCTAGAAAAAACTATGGTATACTTAACTAAATTCTAATTAAACTCAAAAAGGAGAAAAAATGGAAACACGACAACGCAGCGTCGGGCTATCGATCGTTCTGTCGATTGTAACTTGCGGGATTTACGGGATTTATTGGTTTATTTGCTTGACCAATGATGTGCGCGAAGCGAGCAAAGATGAGACAATGCCTTCGGGAGGCTTGGCATTCTTGCTGACGCTCGTAACTTGTGGATTGTATGGTATTTATTGGGCATATCGCATGGGCAAGGGCATCGCAGTTGCACGCAAGAATGCCGGCATGACCGAGACTGATAATTCGATTCTTTATCTCGTTTTGCAGATTTTTGGCTTTGGGATTATTAACTATGCTTTGATCCAAAATGAGCTTAACGGAATTGAGAGCCAAGGAAACAAGACGCCAAAGGCCTCAACGCCAGCCGAGACTACCGAAAACGAGTAAGTCGGCGGACAAAAAAGGCTTTGTGATCGCTGGGGCATGCGCCCTGGCGGTCATTTATGTTGTATTGTACGAAGTTTTTCGGGTGGCTTTGCCATGCTGGTTTTATGAAATTACTGGTTGGTATTGCCCAGGATGCGGAATTACGCGGATGCTGCTCGCGCTGGCAAGAGGGCAGCTCTACCAAGCTTTTCGATATAACCCGCTGGTTTTTATGTTGCTGCCGATTGGATTGTTATTGTTTGGCGATATGCTTTGGCGAAAAAGTCAGGGAAAGCCTAGCTTCGCGAGTAAGATCCCGGAGTGGGCTTGGATTGTGCTAATAATTATTTTGCTGATTTATGGAATTCTGAGGAATTTGCCGGCGTTTAGTTTCTTGGCGCCGATGGAGATTCCTAGTTCTTAGTAACGAAATTCTAGCTATGCACCAGAGTTGCTAGGCTTTTTAGGGCGCCGCTTAGGCTGACTATCCTTCAGCTCGACATAAGCCGTCTCAATAATTCCTTGGATTCGTGCGAAATCTTCGAGATAATCCACGATATACATCGTACGTTTCGCGCTAGCATAGGGTAATCGGCGTTCAAGACCATGACCGGCATTGCCAGGCGTTTCTTTAATCAAAAGCTCGCCGTCATAAATCCCACCAACTAAAACTCCGCGATAATAAACGAGATATTCCCCCATCATTGGGCGGGCAGTAATATCGCCAGAGAAGTTTATCTGGTCCAGAATCAGTGCGCAATCTTCTTTAGTCGTGCTCATAGTAATATTATCTCACAATTTAATATCCGTGGACGTATAATCCTGATAATATCGCGCCTGCTGGGCGGTAAATTTAAGCACACAGTAATCGGGGTCGGAATTGCTCTCGTAGAAAATAATATCCATATCGCGCCAAATCTCGTCTTTGATAGCCTGGTCGTGCAAAATTTCGACCGTGCCCGTAAAGGCGATACCGCGATAAGTCGGGCGATCGTAGAAATACAGACTGGCTCTCGGATTCTGAGCTAGAGATTGAACTTTTTGCGACTTTGTATTAGTCGTGAGATAGAATTCCTTGATTCCCTGACGTTTGCGCGGATTAAGCATAGCCCGGACAGTTGGAAAACCGTCGGGATTTATAAAACTCAAAAAGCAAACGTCTTGGCGATCGATCATCTCTGCGATAATTTGGGTAAGTTTATCTGGTTCCATTTTTGCTCCTTACGCTAACTTTATTATGACGTCAAAATAGTTGGATTTTATAATTGAATTATAGCACATCAAGGTAGCTTAGAGCAGGATCTAGGGACGAAACTGGTATTTTGATAAATCGACACGATTATTGACGACTTCAATGCCTTCAGATTCTAGTCTTTCCTGTTGAATCATGATACCGCCAAAGGCAAACCGACCGGAAAGTTCACCTTTACTGTTGACGACTTTGTAACAAGGATATTTATCTCCATCGGGATTATGATGCAGAGCATTACCAACGGCGCGCGCCGCACTAGGACTACCTAAGGCTTCAGCAATTTGACCGTAAGTGACTACTTTGCTCTTGGGGATGGTAGTAAGATAGTTTAAGACTTGGTTTTGAAAAGTAGAATCCGCCATCACATCAGTGTTTACTAATCAAATAAAAACCTGCGCCATTTTTGCGCCCGTGAATTTTCATCGCAGATAGGAGTCGCAACAAAGGTATAGTTTCGATATTTCTTTTGGTAGAATTCTCCTGAATAGTTACTTGCTCATCGTTGATATGATCAAACAAAATTGCGTGTCCCCAGTCAGCCTTGGGATTATTGTATAGAGTGCCACAATGGACTATAACCAATATGTCCTTTTCGTTGTTTGCGTTTAGAAACGCTTCCGCCTTTTTGGTATCCGTGATAAAATAATATTCCTGACTAAAACCTAGTTGGTTTTTCTTAAAGAAATGGTCAATTGAGTATTGAGGTTTTTGAATCTGAGTACCATAACCAGCAGCTGGCTTTTCTCCAACTTGAGCGTAGCGGAAGTCAGACGCAAGCTGTGGCGGGACGATTAGCCCTAGCTCGCCAGCGATCTTTTCTTGTTCAAAGTCTGTAATACCATGTCGCCTCAGAATCATTTCAAGGCAAGCACCGACACAACAATAATCTTTTTGCGTGATTTTATGATATTTCATATCCATGCTTAAATTATAACATATTCTGTCTCCATAGACGAAAAGCCACCCGTTAGGGTGGCTTACTCGTATAATTTGGCACCTTGCTAGTTTCCCGCTTGTGGCAGTATAATCGCCGCTACTGGGCTTGACTTCTGTGTTCGGAATGGGAACAGGTATTTCCCCAGCGCTATGGGCACCAATCTGATCGTAAAACTTTCTTTGGAAAGAAAGTTTTCCGCCTTTCAAAGAAACTAATTCGCTTTTTCTTTGAAAAGCACGGTTTCCAAAGAAGATAGTTAATCTTCGGCTACACTCTCGATCGATGTCCATACTTCTAGTAAGGATTTGAAATATAAAACTTCTCTCGGATTCGGAATAATTTATAAAATCGAATACCGATTGCTAGTTAAGTATATCAAGTCATCACGGTTCTTGTCAACGGTTTTCTTCGAAAACCGTTGCTGATGGGCGTCGCTTCAGAAGAAAATACGAGTATTTTCTTCATTCGGTTCCTACATCAGTTCAAGTTTTTTTCGAAAACCATCACATAAAACCCGATGACTTGAGCATAAAAAGGCGATGGACCTATTAGTACGCTTCGGCTC
>CAZODR010000016.1:0-16148 GCA_964578645.1 uncultured Candidatus Saccharibacteria bacterium
TAAATCTCTCGGCTTCGGCCTTCGTAGGTTCGAGTCCTACTTCCAGCACCACATTTGATATGAAGCCTTTTTTGAGGCGTTTATACAGGGGTCGGAGTTGGTTAAAACCTTAGGGTGCGCCTCTCCGATTTTTTGTGCGGTTTTTTGTAATGGAATAAGCCATGGATACGGCTCTACCTCGATTACTTTTTCAGTTAAAACCTTTCCGGAACGATTTTTGCCGATTACTCTACCATTGTTTAAAACAGGATCTGGGCCAATAGATTGCAGAATACTACGTTTTTCTCCAGGGCACGAAGCCGAGTCAAACTTTTCTTTAGGATTAACTAGCGTTTCTAGCGTTTTTCCGATAATTTCGTACCAGCCCTTAGCATGCTCTTGGACATCGCGCTTAGATTCCTCAATTTCATCAATAAGGGTTTTGATATCAGAACGCAACTCGCGAAATTCGTCCTCATTGATTTCGCCATTAGCGCGCATTTTCGCATAATTCTTCAATTCTTGTTTAAGTTTATCGACGCTAGCGTATTGCATACTGCCCACACTATGCCTTTCTCTAATTTCTTCTTCATAAATATCACGCAAGATTTCCATACCCCATTCATACAATTCTTCCCCAATAGTAAATTTATCGAGTAAGGCATCAATTTGCGCATAGGCTTCTTCTTGTGTGATACCGCCCCAAAGTGAACAAGGGCGATTTTTGCTTTTATGGGTACAACGATAATAAACGTGCTCACTATAGCCACCATTAGCCAAACGCTTTCGCTGGAGTTCTGGAATGACACTACATTGACAAGTAGCGCAACGCATAACTCCGCGCAACTCAAACCTCCTAGCATGTATTGAAACACGAGGTTTTTTGCCGTGTTCGCTAGTATATCTACCTCGAATTTCCTGAATACGGTCATACTCCGCCATCGTAATCATGGGTTCCCAATTACCCTTGATTAGCTCGTCGTGGTCTTTATAGTTACGAATATAGCCAGCATAAAATTTATCTCCAAGAATATGGTGCAAAGTACCTAGACTAATCATTTTGCCGGTTTCCGCACTTGTATAGCCCCACTCTTCAAGCATACGATAAATTTCCGGCACAGTATAATTTCCAGTCAGATACGTATGGAGTGCCTTTTTGATCAATTCAAAGCGATTTTCTTCTACGCCATCAATCGTGCTAATATCCTTGATAACAATCGGTTTATTATTGTCGAACACATCATGGGAATTACGATACCCTTGTGGCGCTTTATGATTAAAAACGCCTCGTTCACAATTTGTTTGCATGCCACGCTTAATGTCGTCAATCATGTCACGAGAGTATTGGGAGGCCATACCGAACTCAACCGTAAGAGGTAAAATATTATCGCAACACCGATAAGTAGAGCTATGTGTACGAATTACTCTAATCGTTTCCGTTTCAAGCATGTTCAGGATCCTACCGCCCTCAAGCGAGTTACGCGCAAGTCGATTAGCGCGCCAACACAAAATAGCATTTGCACGTCCGTCTTCAATATATTTTAGCATTGCGTCAAAAACTGGACGGCGACCTGGTCGTTTTGCGGACTGTCGCTCAGTAAAAACTTTTGCTACCTTATAGCCGTTATTCTTGGCAATTTCTCGCATAGACTCCACTTGGTCCTCGATCGACTTAGACTGCCTCTTAAGACCACTTGTAGATTTTCTCGCATAAATAACATATTTGATTTCGTCATTTGTTTTATTTACCATTTTATGTTCCTCCTATTCTAATTCTCTTACTTTTTCACGGCAATTAAAAGGGCTATTGCCCACCGCTGTTTTTAACGATGGGCAATTGTTTAGCGCTAATCTTACTGATAGCCCTTGTAGTCCGAGTCCTTAAATTCAGGCTCTACGCCATCCATGACTGGATGATTTACGAACTTAATAAGCCGTTGATTATTTTCCCTAGTGAACTCCGTGTCAATACCGAGCGCCTTTAAATCAGGCATGACTTTTTTCAAAGACACAGACAGGGCACGAGCATCTTTTGGCCAGTAGGAACTCTGCCTTAACGTGTCAATCGTATTATACTCTTGTACTCGGATAATCGCCTCGAAACTTCTACGTTCAAAGATCCCCAGCAGTTCCGTTGCGGTTCCACTCCACGATTTTTTACCTTTCATGAATAATGCTACTGCTTGCGCAATCGGGTTTGCGTCCATTGCTTCACCATGTTGGCTGTCAGCGATTTTTTCAAGAGCGATAATGGCGTCGTCCCCACAGTAGCCATCCAAAGTTTCTGCAACAGCCCAAGTCCATTTTGCGAAAGTACCCATACGAGGCCATTCGCGCTTTGGAGCATTGTGGACTTTTGCCATGGCTTGACATAGCACAGTAAACACCGCACCGAGAAGTTTAGGCATTGCTTTTTCTAATTGTTCTCGATACACCTGTTCGTCCATACGGTTTTTCATAACCGATAACTCTACTGGCAAGGCGCGATTTAGAACATCGCTTTGTACCAAAGTTTGACTAATGCCATTCGCAATGATCGGACGGATAGCCTCAAAGGTAATGTACTCACTTGTAACGTAGTACTTCTTAATGCGGACTCCCAGCCCTGTGGCTAACTTACACCAATGGTCTGACATTTTGCCCGATAAACTAGATAGGTTATCAAAGGCCATGACATAATTAGTTTGAGCCATACGATCCAATTCATCTGTTTTATCGCTTAACGTGGTTACAAGGGGAATCGTAGGATCTACGAGAGACTTAATAATTCTCGAGGCTTCGGTCTTACCAGCCCCTGCCTCACCAGACAAGGATAGGATCGGTTTATTACCATATGGTACTAGCGCGAAAACTAAGTACGCAAGGACTAAAAGCCTATCATACTTGTCATCGACATTGATGAACTTAAACAAATTCATAGCATCACCACCTTGCTCTGGAACGATTTGCACTCTTTGACAATCGGGGAACCGATTGAACATAATAGGCGGAAAAGCCTCTAGCTGCCACTTATTGGGCATGATCTTCACAGCCTCGCGCCCCAAGTCGTACCAGAAGTTCCCAGCCTCATCAGCGTGGACCCTTAAGGAGAGTTTAATTTGACCATCTCCCCTATACTTAGCATATCCGCGCAAGGTTTCCGTTACGTTTGTGGCTTGAGTACCGATTAGTACGTGGTTGTCAAATTCGTCCATGACGAAAGACATTAGCCAGTCGTTAAATGTGCCAGAATCGACTGGGAAAACCAGCGTGCCGTCGCCATTTGGTGCAATATAGGCATCCCCACCTTCGTCGACAAATAATTTAATTGTTTCGTCGCTTACAATACGATTAACAACTTTGTTTGTAATTGGCTCTTTGTACGCCATTTTATTCTTCCTCCATTTGTTTTAATGTTTCATTGATTTTTTTACGTTCCTTCGCCGCAATAAAACGGATAATACTAATCGACGCAGTATAAAGTTCATCGAAATCGTCCAGCTCAATACCTTGCTTAGAAAGTAATTGCTGAAGCCTCGACAGACCTCGACTAACAACAGATGCTGCAGGGCTAGCCTGATGTTTATATTGGGCTAAGGTGCGTTTGGTATTATCTACCATTTTAGTTTTGCTCTTTTTCCGCCCCGACCAGTTTAGTCTAATCGAGGCTAGCTGTTAATAATACGCAGGCAATTCCTTTGCCTCACCTAGATTCCTAAAATTGGGAAGCGGGAATTAAACATTATTAACTTTGAATGAGCCTAGTAGTTTTGAACGTTCTTGATACTACTTCCCCCCTGCTAAAAATTCTAGAGCACTATATATAAAAAGAAAAATCCTCCACATTGAGGGCTAATTTTGTGGCAGATTTTACAAAATACGATTAGTGTGCTAGTTATTGTTATTACCCCAATAAATATGCTAATTTTACTTTTTACAAAAAGTATGCTTCGCTCATAAAGACCAAAGAATGCATAAGAATTATAGTTTGCTCAAAAATTACCGTATCTATCGTTTTGCGTTAAAAACGCCAATGCGCAAAAAACGCAATTTTCGCGCCAACTCCAATTTAAGCTCTAGTAAACAAGCACAAAATATGATACAATAGTATTGCTTAAAACTTTAATTAACCCCTCAGTCTAATGGTGCTTACCATTAGTTCTAGGAAGAAATGCGGCTATGTACGCAAATCAGGTTCCTAGAACTGGGTTTGTTAAAGTTTTAAGCGACTAGTACATGGTCGCATTTTTGTTATCAGGGCGACCAGAAAGGACGAGCGAAAATGAGTACTATTAAACTTACCGACCTACTAAAACTACCAGAAGAAAAGTTATCTAAACTGAAATTGGTTTTTAATAGCGATTGGGACTACAACCCAAATAATACCCTGAACGAGTTCAAACTTTGGCTCGGTGATAGACCGCGCCGTTTTGAACTATTAAAAATGTTTAGCCATGGTGAAGCCGATCTCGTTCGCGAGTCGGTCAAAACTCATAACCCTAACGGTCGCAAACGCTATATTAACGGCGACTACGTCCTCAGTTTTATCCCATTCGGCAGCAAAGATTGGTTACTCGTTAATGCCTATAAGGTTCTCAACGATAACAAGGTTTTTATTGAGGCAGACGAGGCGGCACTTCCGGAGGTAGCAGGCTACATAGGGAAGTTGGTGATTACTTGGGCAGATCGAAGTACTATGAACATTGTTATGCGCGACAAGGACGCAATTTCTCGGCTGACGGTCAAAACCATTCTCGAACAACCCTATGACCAAATAGAGGCAGAGTTTCCAGGCTATGAAAACGTCAATTTGTCTTGGTCAGAGCTGAAACACGTCCTAAAACTTAAAACTTGGCAAACTGCCTTAGAAAACCAAAAAGGCGTTTACCTTATTACTGATACCGCTACAAATAAGCGTTATGTTGGCTCAGCTTATGGCGATAATATGCTACTTGGTAGGTGGCGTAGCTATGCAGAAAATGGGCATGGCGGAAATAAGGAGCTGAAAGCCTTAGTCGAGGAACAAGGATTAGATTATATAAAGTACAACTTCCGCTACTCAATTCTCGATATTTATAAGTCTACTACTGATGACGAAACGATTATCGCGAGGGAGTCTTGGTGGAAAGAAGTACTTCTGACTCGCAACCCAGAGTTTGGTTACAATGCGAACTAGGATTTGTCGAGAACGTGAGAATATAGGATAATTAAACTATGAACGAAAAGCATATCAAAATTACACAGGAGGACTGTCGAGTTCCGAATTCAAAAGAGGTAGAAGAAATCGAACATCTACGCTCGGAAACCATTGCTCGCCTAGAAAAGAAAGGCTGGGAAGACGCTATCCGTATTGTGAAGAGATTCGACGACCCAATAGACATCAAATATGCACATGATTGGTCTGAGAAAATTGACGGAATGCTACAATTTGGGTTCATAGAAGCGATACTCGATTAAATATAAACAAGGGCGAGGAGCATGGTTTGGCCTAAACAAGTGGCAACAGAAACTATTGAGAACGATTACTCATATTCTCGCTTCAAGCTAAAGATGCCAGATTTAGCTAAGCACGACAAAGATAATCTGAAGCATGCTCACGATAATGCTATCGAGCTCACCAAATCTCAACTCAAACAACTTAAGAAGTTGGCTCGCTTCATTAGTATTTTTAGATTTACCTATTTCCCAATCAATGCTAAAATCTTACCGACATTCTATGATTTAGGTTTATTTGTTGGTAGTACTCACCTTTGGGATGAGGCTTATAAGTGGACTTTACTCAAAGACAAGCACAAATACGAGGATTTAGACTTAGATTTAACGTTGGTATTATTAACTGGCGTATTAGCTGGTAGCGATGATGGACTAGGTGCTGGCCTTTGGTACAGAATGGGTATTACTCGTAAATTGCTGAAACGTTTAGTAAAACTTATAGAGGCAGAGCAAAAATATGACGAAAGATAGTTGGCAAAAAGAAAGGAGGCAAAAATGTTCATAGCACAACACTACTCGAAATTATCTGAAGCGGGCAAAACACAATACGATAAGTATAGCGAATATTACGAAAATAAGTATTTCGACTATAGTGACGAGCTCGACTGGGTCGCAGTCATTGAAAGCGATGCCAGACAAGGCATAAAACACTAGCGAATATACTCGTCTAGCAAGAAGAACGAGGGGGATGATTGACGGACTTGGCAGAAAATTGTCCAAAGCAGACTAGGCACAGTATAAAAAATAATGGGATAATATAGGTTATGAGCGATAGATATATCACAATCGAGAGGAAGAAAAAACTAACTTGGTCTAAGTGGCCAAAGGAAAAAATTGACCCAAACGATATTATTTTTATGATTCGCTCAATTGATACAACCTACGACCACGCTTCGGAAGATTTAGGGCATTTCTGCCAAATAGCATATCAGCAGGGAGACGAGATTCTATGGGAGAACTTTAACCCCAAAGATCCAGAGCCAATTGACGAGCTATTGGAGCAGGCAGGCGATAAACTAGATTGCATTTATAAGCAACACCATATTCAGTCATGCTATTTAGGTAAGCCGCAAACAGATTTTCGAGTAGACGGCGAAGAATTGATTTACCAAGACAAGTACCGCTTCAAGAAACCAGACGACTATGATTCTTGGGGTAATAGTGATTTTAACGCATTAGTGCGAGAACTAAACATATAGTGATGTAATCAAAGAACTTGAAGAAGGCAATTTATCTGACGCAGGTTAGGAACAATACTGGAAGTATCGCGACTATTACAATGACAAGTACTATTTCGAGTACGGCGGAGCAATTGATTTTGTGGCATCTATTGAGGGCGATGCAAAAAGAGGAATTGAGTGCAACTCTAGTAAATAACGTATCGCAATGCTACAACGGCAAAACGGCAATTATATGCAAAAGTTGGGTAAATACTTGAGTTTTGAGGTTGCGGATGCAGGAACACACCCTAAAATGCTTAGAGCGTGTTTTTTATAATGGTCTTAGTTACTACTTCTAAGAAACTACAAACCGCACCAAACAACGAAACGTTCTAACACGAGCAACTTTTAACCTGTGATTTTTTATAGATGGTTAAAACCTGCCGCAAACAGCCGCACCATAATAAATATCAGAGCAAATGCTCTGATATTTATTATCTACCCTATAAAGTATGAGCCGAACCGCAGCGCACAGCGCTAGGTTCGTAGGCAGTAGAAGCGTGAGGAAATTCCAGAATTCGTTTTGGGATTTCCGAACCGACGCCCTGCCGCTAAGAATTACATAGTAATTCTTAGGCTCCTACTCCCAAGAGCAAATGCTCTGATATTTATTTTTTTGAAACTAATAATCCTTTGTGCGCAGCGGCGTTATTTATCTCAACGACGGCGAACAGTGGTACTCTGGAGCCGTAGGCTATAACTGGGCATCCTCAACAACTAGAGATAAGCTTACCGCCGACAGCATGTATTTTGGAACCGCAGTAGATTCATCAACAGATTTCCGTTACCGTTATACTGGCTTTCCTCTCCGCTGCCTGGCTAATTAGAGTATATGTAGCAGAATAATCCACGAATCAAATTTCAATGATCAGCCTTTGTGCGCAGCGGCTCTGTCGGCATCTATAGCGGCAAGCTGTGGGCCTCTGGTACATATGGATTATATTGGCCATCTCGGTCTCATTCTGACGACACGCGCGCCTATGTCCTCTTTTTCAATGATAGTTACGCCATTCCATCAAGCAGCCATGTTCGCTATGATGCCTTTTCTCTCCGCTGCCTGGCTAATTAGAGTATATGTAGGAGGAGAACTCAAAAATTCCAGAAATCCGAATCAACGCGTTTTGTGCGCAGCGGAATCGTCTATGTCAATAACAGTAAGCTGAGGTTCTCTGGCATAGCTGGCTACCAATGGTCATCTTGGACGGATTCTACCAACATCCGCGCCTACTACCTCGGTTTCGATAGCGATAGCGTCAACCCGTCTGGAGGTTATAACGATCGCTGGTTTGGCTTTCCTCTCCGCTGCCTGGCTAATTAGAGTATATGTAGCAAGAACCAAGAACCAGACATTTTACTTGCTCATTCCGCCAGGACATCGGCAGCGCACTGCAGACAACTTTGGATAAGTTAAGGATTAGGACTTTTGCTTATTCCGCATGAGCTTTGTCAGGACATCCGCAGCGCACGAGCGAGGTCGAGGCGCCTGCCACCCGCGACGGCGGGCTGGCAGGACGCCGTTCCTGACAAAGCTCTGACAGAATAAGCAATCAAACCGTGCGATCCTTAACTTATCCTGCTACATATACTCTAATTAGCCAGGCAGCGGAGAGGAAGACCGTCCCAATGATCACCATCATTACCCATCGAATTAACATTATTATCGGCAAAACCAAGATAGTAAGCGTAAGAACTACTAGAATCCGTCCAAGATGACCATTGGTAGCCAGCTATGCCAGAGCGTCTCAGTTTTGCGTTATTAATGCTAACCCAGCCGCTGCGCACTAGAATTACAAAATCTTCAAATTATCATCTAGAAGAATCTAGGGAAATTTGTTATGATTAATCTAAGATGAAAACTTCAAACACAAAAGTTAAATCCAAATCTACTGAAAAACATCTCCGAAAGCCTACCCCAAAGACCCAATCCAAATCTTCCCCGAAGTTCGCTCCTAAGCCAGAGCTTCTCAATACTATCATGAACTATATACTACTTTTTCTTGTTTGCGCTTTTATCGGCTGGATTTGGGAAGTCATCCTGACATTTATCAAAACCGGCAGTCTGGTCAACCGCGGAGTGCTTTATGGTCCCTGGCTACCACTTTACGGGTTCGGCGGAGTGCTTATGGCTTTTCTGTTGCATGGTTTCGATCGCCACCCAGTCGTCGTTTTTCTCGCCTCAGCCACCATCTGCGGGCTACTTGAATATTTCACAGGCTGGTTTCTTGAGACTTTTCATCATTTGAAATGGTGGGATTATAGCGATCTTGCCTTTAATCTTAATGGCCGAATCTGCTTACTTAGCGTTACAGCTTTCGGACTCTGCGGGCTGCTTATGATTTATGTCCTAAAACCAATCACTTTTCACACTTTTGACCGCATCTCTCCAGCTCTTAAAACCGTGATTTGCCTCGTCTTTCTCGCTTGCATCATTAGTGATGCCGTCTATGCTTCCGATCAGCCAAACACCGGAGAGGGAATTACCAACCCCTTAGAGCAAGTTTTTCAAAAATAACAGTTTACACGAAAAATCTTTTGTGATAAAATAAAAGATATTATGGCAAAAAGAAGTAATAGTAAACGCAAGCTCGTTGGGTTGGTTTCGGAAAAATCTGGAGTTCGTCAATATTACACCAAGAAAAATACGGTGAATACTCCGGATAAGCTTACTCTGCGTAAATATGATCCCGTTTTGCGCAAACATGTGATCTTTACCGAGACTAAGAAGAATCTCGGCCGCAACGAAGTCAAAGAGAAGAAGCGTTAGTCACTAAAGCACAGACCCGGGTACTCGTGTATGAAGCTGGTCTGTGCTTTTTGCGTACCCGTATATCTACATGCGCCCACACTCGCACACATAGCCCCACACCCATATACATCACCCAACCTATTCAATCACCAGCTTTCGAATCACGCGTCGCAAGCCTTTTCCAGCCTTCGTCTTCGCGGCCTGTGCTGTCTTTTCCGAGGTCTCTCCCCGCGCCTGCTCCATACCAGATCGAACCTCCGCCGGCTCCGTCGCTTCCGGATCATGCTTTGCTAAGTTCGGCAACCGTCGTACAATCACCATCGGCTCATCGTCAATAGTCTCCACCACATTCTGCGCCGCATGCACGCTAGCGCCAGCCACTCCAGCGCTCCGGCGACCGCCAAACTCGACTTTCAACAGCTCTGCGCCATCCCCGTCCGAACTCTTCTTCACGCTACCAACACCCGTCTTCTCGAAGTTCACCCTCACTGATTCCGCCTCGCCACGATCTCGCCGCTTCGTATACGCCCGCGAAATCTCCACCGCTTGCGATTTTTTCGCTTCATTCGCGCGTCGTCGCAAATCCCCCAAAATTCGCTCCCAATTTCTCAATCCACGCGCATCCATCTCCAAAACATAGTCCACACCAGTCAGCTTCCGAAAATCCGTAATTAATTTTTCATCTTCACTCGCGAAAATTTCCCGCCGTACAGCATAAAGCTGCTCATTCGCCTTCTTGCGCGCGCCAAAATCCAGCCACCCCGGAATCGTCATCGCTCCATGTTCATATAGCACCGGCAAACTCGAGCTTTTTTCGCCTTCTTCCCGCGCGTCTTGCTCTTCCGACTTCTGCAAAATCTCCGGAATTTCGGTCTTTTTCCCCGAACCACGGAAATATTTTTCCTTCCAACCAGCCGCTTCCGCGACCAAAATCTCACCTTCCGGCTCCTCAAACATCACCGCCTCGCCAGCATGCAAAAACCGATTACCCGGCTTTTTCAGCCACCCAGCGACCAATTTATCCAAAAACCCCACTATCCCAACATCCGCGAGATTCCAAAGTTCCTCCACATTAAAATACAAATTCACCAAATTCCCGCGCAAAACATCCAGCTCGACCAGCCTCTGAAACTTTTCCGCGCTCAGCACGGCCCGCATCTTCGCCTCGCCGTCTTCATCAAGTTTTTCCTCGCCCAAAATCCGCTCATCACGCTCCAAAATTGCTGCTGTCAAGTGTTGATTATTAAACAAAACCCGCAAATACTCGCAGCCCGCCGCTTCGTAAACATGATTCGGGCTATGCCACCGCAAAATTCCCGATAGTCCTCCAGCAAGCATACCAACAAACCCCAATCCTTCCGCCCATTGAGCAATCCCGTCCGCATACACCATCTCCGGCAACGCCAAAATCCGCCCCTCCGCCCTCAGCGCGTCGCTCAACTTTCGCTCCATCAGTTCAATCTGCTCAAGAAACTCCTTTTCGTTATAAAACAGCGCCAGGGAATGATAATACGGCTCGACAATAATCTCAATTTGTTTTAGCTCGACCAATTTCCGCAACCGTCGCACCAATTCCACATCATATTTCTCCGCAAGTTCCAACCAAGCCCCCGAGATCATAAGCGAAAAGTGCAACTGTTTATAACGTTGCGTATTTCGCTCCAGCAAAGCAAAAAACGACTGATAAATCCTCTGATCCCGCTCCCGAAATTCCGCTTCCGAATCAAAATACTCACCGTTAGAAAACTCCCGCATTTTGTACGGCTCGTGAAGCTGGAAACAGAAATGAATTGCCCGCATTTAACCTCGCTTTATAACCATTACTTCTATTATACCAAGAGGGCGACAAAACCGCAACGCTTATTCTGATCCAAATTTCCCAAAACGCAAAACTCGCAACGCTTATTCTGAATCAATTTTTCCAAAACGCAAAACTCGCACCGCCTAATCTTCGCATTAATAAATTTCCGTCGCGGCTTTTTATCCCAAGTTTTTCCGTCACCAGCCCAGTTGTATGTTATAATAAAATCCATAGGGGCGTAGTACAACGGTTAGTATAGCGGTCTCCAAAACCGTAGATCATGGTTCGATTCCGTGCGCCCCTGCCACTAGTTTTTAGCATCATGCGTCAGCATGGTGATAAAAACTAGGAGTTAATAGCCAGCACGGAAAAGAACCTTTCGCGCAGCGAATGGTTCGTAACGCGCGAGTGGCCGTAGGCAAAAAGGGAACTTGTTCACTTTTTAGCCGCTAGGAGTGCGGGAAGAAAAACGCAGTTTTTCTGATTTCCGTGCGCCCCTGCTATACAGAACTTCGTTTTTTGAGGAAGAGCCCCCTGAGGGGTTCTTTTGGGGTTAGTTTTGGGTTTATGATTTCAAAACTAACCACCATCTTTATTAGTAAGTGTTTTGTTCTGATCAAAAAATAGCCAAAAGTGGCCAAAATATGCTAATATAAAAATGCATAACAAAAATAATACAAAAATCTAAAATAAATATATTGCTATATTTATTACAATGTGATATAATATAAGCAGTTTGAAGGAATTAAATATGCAAAATACAGATGCATCAACTTCTCCGCAAAATAGTGAGAATACAGTAAAAACTGCTCTACAAAAGAGTATGGAAAGTGCGGCACTATCTGCTGCTAAATACTTTGCCCAAATGATGAATGCTACTAATACTAAGATTAAAAACATTCGTCTTGAAGAAATTGAACAGTTCGAAGAGAATGGAAAAGATTTTTGGAGAGTAACAATCAGCTTTGTCGATGGAAGCACGGATAATCCTATGCAAATTTTCTACGGCGATAATCAAGACAAAAGGATCTACAAAATCATAAACGTGACGGACGGCGATTTTGTAGCTACGGCTATCAAAGATCGTTCGTAAAAAAATGCCGTCCACTACACCAATCAATGACTTCTATAGCATCTGCAAACATAATGGCATTTTGCTTGATACAAATATGCTAATTCTATATATAGTTGGTCAAAACGGAGAAGATGCTATAAAAAATGAGCCTCTTTTACGCTCAGCAAAACATAAACATTCTTGGAGTGATTTTAAGGTTGTCGAACAGTTTATAGATATTAGTGCAACTCGACAGTTTTTCTTCACTCCATTTTCGACACCAGAAGTGTCCCACCTTTTAGACGTAGAACAAAATCGTCAAAAACATAAAAATTCTAAACCTCATAAATATCATAATAGCATTATAAAAGCTTTATGCGGTGGCATAGAAATATCTAATCCTACTCAAAACATACTACAAAAACACGAACATTTATTAGAACGGTTTGGCATTGCGGATCTGTCTATAATACATGCTGCAACAGCCTCTACGAAACCGTTAGCAGTATTAAGTGATGATGAATCCTTATGTGATTTGCTACAATACAACAACCTGCCAGCCGTAAGCCTTGCTCGTCTAAATGCTCTAGGAATACGCAGCCAAAATCTGATCGCTAGAATGAATGCTTTTGTTATGTAATCAAACTAATCCGTGTATCTCTAGCACGGACTTCGCACACTCGACATTAAAATCGCTAAATACTACCATATACTTAGTGAGGTTGGGAATTAAGTCCTTAAAACCCTGCCAAGATAAAATAATTTCTTCAGAAATTATTTTATCTTGATATTAACGAGTACGGACCATCATCAAGTAGCAAAAACAGCGGATAGACGAAAGCAATCTGCCTTAGATTCTACTTGTATAAAGCCCATCCCACTAGCTAAAAATTACAATTTATTCTACTACATTCGTCAAAAACTTTTCTATTTCACGATTAAAGGCTTCGGGCTTTTTCTCGGCGATAAAATGGTTACCTTTGATAATTACGAGTTTCGCATTTAGAATACTGTCGGCAATTTCTCGCGTATGACTTGCTTTAATAATGTCATTACTACCGGCTATGACAAGAGTCGGTACTTTAATTTTATGCAGTTCTACAGTTGAGATATTTGGTTCATTGACCATTAGCCCCAGTATTTCAGCATTCAGCTTGGCTTTTTCGGATTTTTTGGCAAACATTTTTGCGATCCGATAGCCTAATTCAATAGGGATTTGCGTAGTACCTTTTACGCCTTTGGTATCTAAGTTGCCGCCATTTAGAATGAGTGCTTTTAATTTTTCAGGGTATTTGAGCGCGAACTTCATTGCGATATTAGCGCCGTCCGAGAAACCGAGTAGGATTATGGGCGGAAGTTTTAATTTTTCTAACAAATAATTTCGATCTTCGGCAAACTGATCCATCGTAAAAGGTGCCGTACCGCGCGGCGATTTACCGTGGCCACGAGTATCGACGGTAATCACATGGTAGTCTTTGCTAAAATAATCAACCTGCGCCTTGAAATAACTGCCGTCCTGACCATTACCGTGGAGTAAAACCAGCGGTGCACCTTTACCTTTTTCTTGATAATATAGTTCAATATCCATTTTAAACCTTTTAGGAAATTGTGATTTGAATTACTTAATATTAAAACATTCTAATCCGTCTTTATCATTATACACTAATTAAAAACTGACTATTTCTAGTCCGTTTTTAATTTTAACAAGATATTGTCAATACGTTCCCATTATTATCAAATATAGCAAATTCATCTTTACCATAAAAAGTTTTATGCAATTCCTTGACAATTTTTACTTTGCTTCTTAATCCTTCATACATTTTCTGGACATCTTTGACAGCAATAAATAAAGTAAAGGTCGGGGTGATTTCAGATTTTTGTAAAGTCGGATATTCTACTAGTAGGTTGTTTTGTTTTTGTAGCATAATGGACACTTTATCCTTTGTTAAAATAGCAAAGTCTAAAGCATCTCCTGCTTCTGGGACACTTAATATTTTTGTGAACCCTAGTTTTTCTTCGTAAAACTCAATTGTTTCTTTGACATTTTTAACCATAATATTAGTGGTAATTGTTTCGTACATAGTTTCTCCTTTTAGTTAAGGTTATCTAAAAACGCGAAGAATGTATTGTAAAAAACGGACATTTAGTGGTAATTGCTCACTAGTTGCAGTGGAGAAAAACCCGTATATTGCCTGATTTCCTTGATAAAATGTGCCTGATCGTAAAAGCCACACATTGTGGCAATATCAGTCATATGCATATTTTTCTCTAAAATCAGGGTTAGGCTAAGATGTAATCTTAAGATATTTAGTAATACTCTTGGCGATACGCCATAATTTCTTTTGAAAACCCTATATAAATTTCTTTCATGATACCCAACTTCCTTTGCGATATCCGTTACACTTTGTTCGTTAGGGTTCTTATATATTTTTTCCACTATTTTCATAATTGATGTTTCTTTTGCTCCTGCTGTTTTTCGTAGCAGATAATGTTTTAAACATTCTATCCTTTCATTTGTATTTTTCAAATCTAATATATCGTCTATGCTGGATTCTTTTTCTATGTCACTAAATGGTATTTCATGATCCATTATTTTATCGGCTGGTATATGAAAGAATGCGTAAAATATCCCCGGCTTCAACCTAACTCCCATAAAATCTATCTTTTGGTTTAATTTGAAATCTTTAGTTTCTTTACTAAATCCGGCAAAACAAATTGTCCGGTTTACGAAATCTATAACAATGTCAATACAAGCGTCGGGTAAAATATTGTTTGAGATGGATTTCTTTAATAATCGCCTGGACTTCATCGTCCAAATACACATACAACATTGTTCAAGTTCTTTTATATTATATTCTTTATATTCCATATTTTCATTAAATTCTCGATCTAATAAATATGGTATTTGTTTTGGATAATACATAAAAGTCTACGAGCGATAAATTGTAATTTAACAATTACTTAATACCAAAATTTTCTGTTTTTAAATCACAATAATATCTACCACTTATTGCGGTTAATTTTAAAACGCAATAATCTGGATCAGTTACGCCTTTTTTATAAAACATTGTATCCCCATTTTTCCAAATCATATTTTTAGTTTCTTGATCTGTCAGAACTTCCATTTTACCTTTTAGCATAACTCCTGCATACTTAATTAGTCCTTTGCGATAAAAATAAATACTCGCTTTTGGATTCTGCCGATATTGGCTGACTTTCAGAGAAGAAGTATTAGTAGAAAAATAAAATTCTTTTAGCCCGATTCTTTTTCTCGGTTTGAGCATTGCCCTGACATTTGGATAATTTTCGTCATCAATAGAGCAAATGAAACTAACTTTTTGCTTATCAATAAATTTTTCTATTTTCTTTAAATCCATAAAACTTCATCTCACTTTCAAATTACAATTTGTCTTTATCTAATTATAACATTTTTTCGGTTGCGCGGCGGATGTGGAGCGAAGCGACACATCCAGAGCGCGGAACTCGCGAAGCGACTGGGCGCGCCAGTCGGACAAGGCGAAGCGGACTTGTCCGCAAGAGCCGCAGAACGGCGACTGGCAAGGCGCGCGGAAGATGTGTTTCATTGTCGTTGAAAGTATATGCGCCGAACCAGTCAGGGGCGAAGCCGCAATAAGGTAGAATAGCCGTATTGGCCGAGAGCAAGCCCCGGCGCGCCCTAGAAGCGATTATAGGGTATATTCTCTTGCTTCCGCGTTGCCGTATTCTACGCTCCACCAGTCCGTATCGTCAGTATAACCCATAATGTTGTGGTGCAATCCGCACACGACTTGACCATGCGCTACGATTAAAATCGTTTCATCAATAAACTACCTCGGGGCAGAGCCCTCAGCGCCGAACTCCGTTCGTGCGCTGCCC
>CAZODR010000017.1:0-15406 GCA_964578645.1 uncultured Candidatus Saccharibacteria bacterium
CCCGGGGAACTCACCCCGGGCAAAAGCCGGGGCTTTTTATTAGAGTATATGTAGCGAAAAACCTAAATGCCAAGCTTCGCAAATCCTTAATCGTTGTGCGCAGCGGCGTAATTGATATTAATTTCGGTAAGCTAGAACACTCTGGGGCTAATGGTCACAGCTGGGCATCTTGGCCACTTTCTGATGGCGTTTGGGTCGACTACCTTGGCTTCTATAAAGGCAGTGTTTTTCCCTCAAACGGCGGCGCTCGTAGCTACGGCTTTCCTCTCCGCTGCCTGGATAATTAGAGTATATGTAGCATAAAATAATCAAGATCGAATTCATATTTTTGTGCGCAGCGGCCTTATCAGTTCTAATTACAACAAAATGTGGGGAGCTGGAATAGATGGATACTATTGGTCGTCCCAACCTAGTTCCGATCTCGAATACGCTCAACGCCTCTATGTATTTTATGCTGATGTCTATCCAACCGGCGACGGAGTGCGTAACTACGGCTTTCCTCTCCGCTGCCTGGCTAATTAGAGTATATGTAACAAAAGCTATTCCCGACATATCCGGGAGCAAAACATGATTGTAATTTACTAGGACGGAATATATTATTGGGGGTTTCTGGAAGCAACTTTTGCGAAAGGATCCGGACTTACGAGGAGGACGAGCGCCGCGACCCTGCGACGGCAGGCGTCGCGGACGCGCCTTGAGCAAAAGCTTTGCTCCAGAAACCCTCAAGAAAACTACTCCGCCCTAGTAAAGTACTTCATCCACAATCCCATACCCCCGCGCCTCCTCCGCACTCATCCAATTATCCCGATCCATATCCTTCTCCACCTGCTTCACGCTCTTCCCCGTTCGCGCCGCCATCATTTCGACCAAAATTTTCTTCACTGTCACGCCTTCTTTCAGCGCAATTTCCTGGTCACTCACTTTCCCCTCAAATCCCGAGCTCGGCTGGTGAATCATGACGCGCGCATTCGGCAACAAACATCGCTTCCCCTTCGCCCCGCAAGCCAGCAACATCGCGCCCATCGACGCCTGCAGTCCCACCCCAATCGTCTGCACGTCCGGCTCAATATAATTCATCGTATCAATAATCGCCAGCCCATCATAAACCGATCCCCCTGGCGAATTAATATACAATTTAATATCTCGCTTCGGATCTTCATTTGCGAGAAACAGCAGCTGCGCGACGACCAAATTCGCCGTCTCTGGCGTCACCTGATCGCCCAAAAACACAATTCTCTCCTTGAGCAACCGCGAATAAATATCATACGCCCGCTCCCCGCGATTCGTTTCTTCGACCACCGTCGGAACTAAATAATTATTCATTTTTTCTCCTTTCATTAGATTTTATTCTACTTTCTCAATCGGCGTTGTCAACCGCGAATCCATCGCCTCATTCAACTCCGCCAATTCTCCCGCCATCTCGCGATATTTCACAATCCGCTCATTATTCTCCGTAATCTTAGCATTCAATTCATTTCGCCGCTCTTCTAGTGCCGCCTTCTCGGCCAGCAATTCGCCCCGCCGCGTATTAAACTCCCCTTGGCTCGCGAAACATCCTGCCTCGGCTGCGCAAGTATTAAACTGGTCAATTTTCGCATCCAATTCCGCCACCGCCTTTGTATATTCATCTCGCCCCGCGTCGATCTCGTCCCGCACTTGCTGAATCTTCGCCGCAAGCTGCGTGAGCTCGACCTTCAATTCCAAAAACGGCGCCTCATATTCTTCATAAAACTCGACAATCTTCTCTCGATCCGCGAAATACTGCGCATAATGTTTCTCCAGCTCCTCCGGCAAATCTCGCACCTTCGTCCCCACGCGCGTATAAATCTCCTCCGTCCGCTGCGCCTCGCTATACGCCTTCAGCTCATCCTCAAACCAATCGCGCTTTTGCTTATAAACTTCGTCTAGCAAACTTTTCACCCGATCTCGCTCGCCTTCGCTCATCCGCTCCCAAGCCGCGTGTAGCAACTCATGCGCCAAAGTCACGCGATTCGCCTTTTCTAACTTTTCTTCCGTGACCTCGAAGACATAAATCTTCCCTCCGGCATAGCATCCGAGTAACGAAGTCGCCTCATTCCCATTCTGACAATGCGCATTGAATTCACTCTTTCCCTCGAGACTTGGTCGCGTCGCCCTGAGAATCCGCTCGCCCTTTTTCGTCAGCTCAATTTCCCCCACAATCTCGCCGACTTTTGCGCTCGCTTCATATCCCATCCCGGCCAGTAAATCCTGGACCGTCGTCGTCCGCACCGCGACGCAAGCTATCGCCGCCACGACCACTACCCCGACCAAAATCGCCTTTTCGACGAAGCCCTTGCGGTAAACTTTATTCATTTATCACCTTAGTCACTAGCTCTTTCTCATCTCCCGACTTGCTTTTCTTCGCGCCGACTTCGACGATCGCTCCCGGCTCAAGCTCGCCCGCAATCACTTTTTCCGCCAGCAAAGTCTCGACCTTATCCTCAATCACTCGCCTGAGCGGCCGCGCACCATTTTTCGGATCATAACCTTCATCGATCAACATTTCCTTGACTTCCGGCGCAATTTTTAGTCCTATCTTCTGCGCGGCCAGCCGCTTTTTCAGTTCCTCGACCAAATTATCGAAAATCCGCTCGACATTCGCGCGCGTCAACGGCCGAAACACCAGCGTCGCATCCAACCGATTAATCATTTCCGGTTTCATGACTTTCTTCAGCGCCCGCATCGCCGCAATCTTGCTCGCCTCATATTCCGCATTCAGCTCGCGCTTTTCCTTTGCGCCCTTCGCGACGAACCCCAATTCGCTCTCACGATACATTTCCTCCGCCCCAAGATTCGACGTCAAAATCACAATCGTATTATTAAACTTCACCTTATTTCCCTGGCCATCCGTCAAAACTCCGTCCTCGAGAATCTGCAACAAAATATTAAACAATTCCGGATGCGCTTTTTCGATCTCATCAAACAAAACTACCGCATACGGTTTGCGTCGCACCGCTTCCGTTAGCTTCCCCCCGTCTTCATAACCAACGTATCCCGCCGGCGCCCCAATCAGCCGCGAAACATTATGTTTCTCCCCGAATTCGCTCATATCGATCTTGATTAAAGCATTTTCCCCGCCAAAAACTTCTCGAGCAATCACTCGCGCCAGCTCCGTCTTCCCCACCCCAGTCGGCCCCATAAACAAGAAACTCCCAATCGGCCGGCGTTCGTCCGCAATTCCGCTCCGCCCCCGCCGAATCGCCTTCGCGACCGTCTCGATCGCCTCGTCCTGCCCGACGACCGACCTGCGCAAATGTCCTTCCAAATCTTTCAGCATCACTAGCTCCGAGCCATGCACTTTCGCGACCGGAATTCCCGTCTTTAGACTAATCGCCAGCGCCAAATTGTCCTCCGAAAGTTCCGGCATCGCTTCATCTTTTTTATTCCCCAGCTCCTTGAGCTGTTTTTTGCATTTCTCAGCCTCCGCCCGGCAAACATCCGCCGCATCGAAATCATCTTTCTCCGCCAGCTCCGCCATCTTCTCCTCAGCTTCCCTGAGCCGCACTTTCAATTTCTTATATTCCGAACCTTCCTTCTTGTCCGTCGCGACTTTCGCAATCGCCGCCGCCTCGTCGATCACATCAATCACCTTATCTGGCATATAACGATCATTAATATATCTTCCCGACATATTAATCGCCATTTCCAGCATCTCGTCCGGAATTTTCACTCCGTGATGTTTTTCATAATGCGCCTTGATCCCTTTCAGGATTTTCAGAGTCACTTCCGCGCTCGGCTCCTCGACTATAACAACTTGGAATCGTCGACTTAGCGCTTTATCTTTTTCGACATTTTTTCGATATTCATCCATCGTCGTCGCGCCGATTAGCTGCAACTGTCCCCGTGCTAGCGCCGGCTTGAGAATATTCGCCGCGTCCATCGCCCCCTCACCGCCGGCGCCCGCCCCCATCAAGAGATGCAACTCGTCAATAAACAAAATCACATCATCATTCTCCGTCGCCTCATCGATCACGCCTTTGATCCGCTCCTCGAATTCCCCCCGGAACTTCGTCCCCGCGACCATCGTCGACAAATCGACCTGGATAATCCGCTTCCCGATCAAAACTCCCGGCACATCATTTTTCACGATCCGTTCCGCCAGCCCCTCGACAATCGCCGTTTTCCCGACGCCAGCCTCGCCGATGAGGACCGGATTCGATTTCGTCCGCCGGCTCAAAACCGTCACCGTGCGCTCAATTTCGCGCTCGCGCCCAATGACCGTATCCAGTTTCCCTTCCTTCGCCAGCTCCGTCAAATCCGTCCCAAACCGTTTCAAATATCTCAGCTGCGTCTTATGATATTCTTTACGCTTTTCCGCCTGGCGCTCGCGCTCAATCTGCGCATCCATAATCTTATCCAGCTCCTGCTGCAACTCCCAAAGCTTGACGTCCATTTTCCGCATCAAAAGCGCCCCGCGCGACTTGCCCTGCGCCGCAATCGCATACAAAACATGCTCCGTCCCGATCGCCATCGCGCCCTTTTCCGCCGCATAGTGACTCGCCATCCGCAGCGTCAAAACCGCCGACTCCGACAGCGACATCATCGCCATCGCATTCTCAGCGAGAACATCCGAAGCGTCCTGTCCCAGAGTCTTTTCCGCTTCCGCCAAATCGACGCCCATCCTCCGGAGAACCTGCGCCCCCATCGACGTATCCTGCGCCAAAATCCCCAGCAAAATATGTTCCGTCCCCATATATCCGCTATTATATTTTTTACTAAAAACATCCGCCTTCTGCAGCGCAAACCGCGCATTTTCCGACAAATCGTTCATCAATTCACTAAAATCATTATCCATTTTTTTACCTCGCTCAGACTTTCTTATTATAACTTATTTTTTCCGTTTCTGAGTTCTATTTTCCATTATATCAAATTAGCACTTATTTGTAAAGAGTGCTAATAGCCAAAATTTCATTGCAAAAGGCCAGCCTCTCAGCCAGCCCTCTCACCCTTCTGATCTTACTACTTTTCCCGCTCATCGCGTTCTTCTTCCGGCGTCATATCCCGAGGCATCGCGTCTGCTCGCCCCCATATTTCCTCCATCTTCGCTATTTTCATCGCTTCCTTTATTTCTGCAATCTCCTTCTCAACAGCCATGAGCCGACCCTGAATCCAATTCAGCTGCAGTGGATAGAAATATCCATAAGCGCAACACGCCAGCCCCTGCATAAAATTAAATACCTGAATCGGACTCACCTTCATAACGACAAATATCGCCACCATGATGGCTTGAAACGACAAAATCACCGTCGGCATCATATGAATCTGCAATCGCCCGAAACTCATTTTTGGCTCGCATCCGGCAATTTTCTTGTTCCTCATGGCATACATGACGAACCCCACCGTCGCCATAAAAAGCCCCGGCCCCAGCGTCTTAGAATCCGCCCATCTCAAGAGTTCATCATAGCTCGCGCCAGTCAACTTCGCCGCCAGCCAGCTCAAAATATTATCCGAGCTCAAGAACAGCATTAGCATGACCGACCCAAAGCCAATCGCAGCCGCAGCCCAGCCTGTCCGAGCTTTCCGTAACCGCTTCATCCGTAGCGCAGATATGAGCTGCCCTGCGGTCTCCTCAGTTATCTCCAAGTCCAAAGCGTCGAGCTTTATCTTCGCCCCTTCATTCACCTCGAGACCGAAGCCCTCCGCTCCTACGCTAATTTTCTTGTTCGCACCCAAATCGGACGACTGCATTCCTGCATTTGCATTATTTTCGTTCATTCTTCTTCCCCCTAACTTTCCGAGATTATACCGAGGTATAATCTCTTGCTCTAGCAAGATCGATTTCCAAGTTTCCAGTCAGTATGTTTTCAATCGCCATATATCCGACTTCTTCGCCATATAGCCAGCATATTTCGCCTTTTTAGTCGTCATACGACTAGCATTTCCGGTTTTTAACCGTTTTATGCCCATCAAAAACCTGACTCTACCCCTATTCTATCACACATATCCATTTTCGTCAACTACCTTTAGCCTTTTCGCCCGATCTATCTAAAATTCCCCAACTTTCCCCAGACGTCTCAAAATCCCAAATCTCTCAAAATCTAAAATCCCCAAAACCAAAGCCTCTAGAAACCCCAAAGCCCCAAAACTTCGGGCTGGAACAAGTTCCAGCCCTTCAATAATCTAATCGGCTTCCCGTGCATCATCCTGCGCATCCGATTCCTCCGGTCTCTCGTCGTCATAAATATGCAGAAACTTCGCAAAAATCATCATATCAACATATCCCGCCAAAAACGCACATCCGCCGAGCAAAATCCTAAACAGCTTCTGCGTATTCAGCACTATCGGCATATCATTCAACATCTCTGCCGGCACATTCCCCACGAAAAACTGTGCACAAACCGCATTAAGACATGACACAACCGAAAACACCAAAATCGTCGGCGTCCGGACAAAAAATTCCAACTTCGTCCCTTTAAAAACCATGGATCCGCTCTCATCAATCGTAAAAAACAAATAGGCCAGAAACCCGATAATCCCAAAGCCCATCGCCTCAATCGCCAGCCAAATAAAGTTCTCCATAGAAGTCCCAAAGCAATTCACGTACACTCCCCGAGTAAGCCATTTCGCATCCAACCATGCCAAGAAAAATCCTCCCGGCAAAACGCCAAAGAAAAAGCTTACGACCCCCAGCAGCGCCACCCGATCTGACTTGTTCATACTACGACCATCCATCACAATTCCCCCTTCCAATTTCCGATTTTCAATTTCAGAATTTGCAAATTTTCGTCCAACAAGAAACCTTAAGCTACTAGCAGCCGCCAGAATATCATGTTCTCGCAAAGCCGCTACTTTCCTCATTGTATCATAAATTCATAAAATATCAAGCCCCACCCCATTTATGAAATACTGAACCAGGTCTAATTCATAAAATGCCAAACCCAGCCTAATTTATAAAATGCTGAGGCCAGCCTCGATCTTGTTTTTGCTAAATGCCCAGCCTAATATACGCGCTCATTTTCAACTTCCCTGCTACATATACTCTAATTAGCCAGGCAGCGGAGAGGCATGCTAACCCAGCGATTGTCGTAAGTGGCCGAATCTATTTGGTTGTGATTGAATTTTAAGTTATTGGCGTTTGCAGTACTATCGCTTGTCCAGGACGACCAGATAAATCCGTAGACGGTTGGCTGCCAGAGCTTGCCGATGCTGAGATTGCTGGAGCCGCTGCGCACAAAATTTCCAGCGGTAAGCTTGATTTTATAAAAATGTTTACTAGAACAAAATCGTTGTAATTTTCTTGCGTCTTTCAACGAAAGTAATTTTTAGCTTCAGGATCTGTTTCTTAAAGACTTCATGCTAAATTCTATTACAATAAACAATCGCGCAGCGGCTATATCAACACCGATATCAATAAATTAAGATTCTCCAACTTCTACGGCTATAGCTGGTCGTCTCGAGCACATTCCGATACTCTCTATACCTATTACCTCGGATTCTATAATGATAAAGTGTACCCGTCAGACAGTTTCAATCGCTGGGCTAGCTTTCCTCTCCGCTGCCTGGCTAATTAGAGTATATATAGCGAAAAAGCCTAAAGGTTAGAGTTCGCAAATTCTCAAGCCTTGTGCGCAGCGGCTATGTCGATCTTAGTATTGGCAAACTGTGGAATTCTGCCATAGGGGGCTATGGCTGGTCATCTTGGTCGCATGTGGACGGCATCTATGCCTACTACCTCGACTTCGGTGGTAGTAACGTCACCCCGTCGTATTACAACGGTCGTTGGCTCGGCTTTCCTCTCCGCTGCCTGGCTAATTAGAGTATATGTAGCAGGAAAATCTTGAAGGCTCGTTAGTTTCATGCCAGTTCTTCGATCGCTCCGAGGCGAAGTTAGCTTCATGTTAGTTCGAGACCAACGTTGAGGGCGAAGTTAGCTGTGATAAATTTTTTTGATCACCCTGGGGCTCATTAGCTTCGATGCACCACAAACCACTGACGCCGCAATGCGCGAAGATAACGAGCCCACTCCCGGCATAGTCTGGGAACAAGGTTTATAGTGCTTTAGCAACTGCGGTTCGGTTGACTATAAAAAACTACTAGTAGCCCCAGTAGTTTTTGGTAAACCAGAGACTTAATTGCGGGTCAACCGAACCGCAGTTCCTAAAGCACACTAAAAATCGCTTATTTCCGGACTCTAAACTCGGTTAATAACGGGTATCACAATCGGCGTATGTCCCGTCGCATCGAACAAAATATGCGTGACGTCTTCCTTAATTTCTTCCTTAAACGCTTTCATATCGTCGCCCTGCAATTTTTCCGTCCGCACTCGGAGATAATGCCGAATCTTCGCGACCAGTTCCTCCGAATTATCGAGATAAATAAACGCTCGCGAGACAATATCCGGCGTTTTGACCAGCCGATTATTTTTCTTGCTCAGCGTGAGCACGATGATGAAAATCCCTTCGCGCGAAATGTGAATCCGATCCTTGACGACCGCCTCATGCACCGGCTTATCCGCATCATCAAACAGTTTATTCCCGACTGCAATCCGCCCACATTTGCGAATCGTCTTGTCCGGCATCAACTCGACCACGTCGCCATCATCGCATACCAAAATCCGTTCACGCTTCATTCCCACCACATTTTCCGCCATCTCCGCATTATGCTCAAGCATATAAAACTCCCCGTGATATGGCATATAATTCATCGGTTTCAATCGCTCGACAAAATCCACATGATCCTCGAAATACGCATGCCCCGACAAGTGCAGCGGCCCCAGCCCGGTCAAATGCGTCTTCCCGTTCTGCATGACTTGCGCCCCTTCGCGCAGCAGCCCATCGACGACCCCGACGACATGCGGCTCATTCCCCGGAATCGGGTTACTCGAAAACACGACCACGTCGCTCGCCTTGATCTTAATATACTTATGCGCCCCCGTCACCATCCGATTCAAAACCGCGTTCATCTCCCCCTGCGACCCCGTACAAACGACCGTCACCTTATCGTCCGGCAGTTTTACGATGTCTTCCATCTTCATAATCACATCTTTCGGCACCTTTATCACCCCCGCCCTTAGCGCAACTTCGACGTTATTAATCATCGAAAATCCCGCGAACGCGACCTTTCGCCCCCGCTTGTACGCCTCGTTCAAAATCAACTCAATCCGCTTAATCTGGCTCGAAAAACAGCTTACAATCACACGCCCATTCGCATAATGATCCATCACTCGTCCAATATTTTCCCCAACATCATATTCCGAATGCGGATGCCGCCCCGGCGAATCGATATTCGTACTCTCGTTTAGCAGCAGCGCAATTCCCTCTTTTTTCACAATTTCATCAATCCGCTCATAATCCGTCTGCATGCCCAGCGGCCGCTCTTCATGTCGCCAGTCGCCACTAAAATAAATCGCTCCATTCGGCGTCCTGACGACAATTGCGACATTCCCCGGAATCGAGTGCAAAGTATGAATCATCTCAATACTAAAATGTTCACTCACTTTAATAATCTCATGCTTAAACGGATCGACCGCCTGATAATTCAGCTCCGGCACTTCCGCAAGCTCCGACATCTGTTTCTCAATCATTCCGATCGTAAACTTCGTCGCATAAATCGGCGTCAGCGGATTAAACTTCGGCAACAAATGTCGACACGCCCCAATATGATCAAGGTGCGCATGCGTGAAACAAATCGCCTTGATTTTATCCTTATTATCTTCGAGATATTGCACATCCGGGACCATATAATTCACCCCCGGATAATCCGGCCCCGCAAACAACGTCCCCATATCGATCAAGACAATCTCGTTCTTATATTCGACAATCGTCATATTTTTCCCGATCCCAAACTCCCCGACTCCCCCCATCGGAATCACTCGCACCGCTTCCGCATTCGGTCGCGCCGCCCGCAGCTGCCCCGCCGTGACCTGCGCCCCATCATAACCGTTATATCGGCTCTTATTCACCGGCACGCCGACAATATGCTGCGTCGCTTGCGCATTGACGTCCTGCGACAGCATCCGTTGATGATGCACCATCTCCCCCTTGCGCACCGAAACCCCCAGCCCCGCCTTTTTGCTCGCGCTTTTCGTCAAATTGCCCTTATTTTGCCCCTGTGAGCCATTTTTTGCCCCTTTAGAGCCACTCTTCGCGCTCGCCGCCTTCGCACGGCTCTCAGCTTTTACACTACCCTTAGAAGCCTTCTCCGCTTTCCCAGCGGCCCCTTTAGCGCCGTTTTTACTGCTTTTCCTTACTAAATCAGCATCCTTCCCCCCTTCCTCAAAATTCGCGTTAAAATTGCGTTTCTGCGCCTCTTCGAACTGTTTTTTAATATCCGGCAGCCGCTCATCACGCATTTTCATCAATCGAGCCCTACGCTCATCTTCTTTCTTGTTCATTTATCCTTTTCCTTAATTTTAACCCCCAAAGTCTTTTTAGCTATCTCTATTATAGCAAATCTCCCCAAAATTACAAGCTTTTTCTCCATACCCCTGATCCCGCCCCTATAATTTTTCTTTTCATCCCCAAAAATCCGAAAAAACTCCCTGAAAATCTCTGAAATTCCTGAAATTCCGAAAAACTCCCCGAAATTCTCCAAAAATCCGCATTTTTATGCCGAAACTATTGACTTTTTCGGCAATCTGTGATACAATGGAATTATGAAGCTTACGTTTGCCGCCTAGGATTCCTCGGGGCACGAAGCCTCAGGTAATTTACTAGTTGCGGTGTGTTTAAGAAGTGTTCTAAAAGTTTTCCAAAACACTTCAAAATTTTTCAATAAGGGGGATTCACTATGAAAATTACAAAATCTTGGGCAACAGCGAAAAATTGCCGTCATTGGTACGCACCGATCTGCTTTTTCTTAGTAATTGTAACGGTATGTATTAACGTACCGTTCGCGGTACTATTTGTAGCCTTTACATGTGGGCTACTTCCAATGGCCGCAGACTCCCTGACTACGAGAGTAGTTATGGTATTTGTCATCGTTAATATCGTGATTTGTGACGCCATCTGCGCCGTATTATGTAATTTGCTTAGCAAGTTTATGCGGTTAGATGTCATCCGCGGAACAGAGTCCGATCATCCGACCGCTTTCGCGGTCGATTGCTGGCAGGATAATTCGCTTCGCAGAAGGTTCGCCGAAACGATCATTCCGCCGAAAAAGACTTGTATCGTCGGCATTGAGCTGACTTTCGGCGAATTGCGGCACATTCTGCGCCAAATTGAAAAGCAGAAAGCGGTTGAATACACTTTTCCGAAAAGCTACTTTCTGGCGGACGATGAGAACCGGTTTACGCCGAAGGTCGCTAAAATAACAGTTTTGCGTCTTCTGAAATTTCCGGTATCGGAAACCGAAGGTAAAACCGTAATGCTCTTTTACGAGCTCAGCGCAAGAAAAAGTGACGCCATCCTGGTCAAGGGCTGCATTGCGAAACTCGAACGCCGCCCCGAACACGACGAGGCAATCATCCGCTCAGAGCTCGACACCGCCCACGCCGAATGCCATACCAAACACCACAACTAGCCCTCCCGCCCGCGCCTCCCAGCGCGGGCTATTTTTTAGAACTTTTCCAGCAACTTCCTCAGATCTTCTTCGCTCTTTGCCCCAAAACTCACACTCCTTCCCCGCACTCGCACTTCCGCCCCATATTTCTTACACAACCTCGCCTCTTCCTGGACGAAACTATTCTCCTTCACTGCCTTGACCGCGCTTTTCTTCTTCTTCGTCGCGATAAATCGCTCAACCGCCCGCGTCGACCAACCATCCTCGATAATCCGCGGCAAAGCTTCCTTGACCAGCTCCGGATCCGCCGACACTAGCGGCCGCATCGGCCCCTCCGGGAGATGATATTCTTGCATCGCGTGCTTGACTTCCTCCGGCAGTTTCAATAGCCGCATCGTATTCACGACCCCCGTCTTGCTCTTCCCTACTCGCTTCGCAATCTCGTCATCGCTCAAATTAAACTGATTTTTCAACTTCGCATACGCCGTCGCGAGCTCAATCGCTCCCAAATCTTCCCGCTGCGCATTCTCAATAATCGCCAACTCCAGCCGATTCTGGTCGCTCAAACTCCGCACAATCGCCGGGATCGTTTCTTTCTCCGCAATTTTCGACGCTCGCCACCGCCGCTCCCCCGCGACAATTTCATACCTTTCCCCCTTTTTCACGACCACAATCGGCGAGACTACTCCATGCTCCCGAATCGAATCCGCGAGTTCGTTCAATCCCTCTTCGCTAAAATTCCGCCGCGGCTGCTCCTTATCCGGCTCCACCTCATCGAGCTTCAGCTCAACCAGCTGACTCATGCTCTCGTCTTCTTCTCTCGTCGGGTCAAACGCCTCCTCGACCCAATCCGTCGGGATTAAACTATCAAACCCTCGACCTAGCCCCATACTCTTTTTTGCCATCACTCACCCGTCCTTTCTTCGACCTCTCGTGCTAATTCCTTATATGCTTTCGCGCCCTTGCTAAATTTATCATACGCCCCAACCGGCACTCCGTGGCTCGGCGCCTCCGCGACGCGCACATTCCGCGGAATCGTCGCCCGAAAGACTTTATCCTTAAAATATCGCTTCACCTCCGCAAGCACCTCCGCATTCAAACTCGTCCGCTTGTCATACATTGTCGCCAGCACCCCGAGAAGTCTCAAATTCGGATTCATCGCCTTCTTCACCATCGACATACTTTCGAGCAACTGCGCCACCCCTTCAAGCGCATAAAATTCCGTCTGTACCGGCAAAATCAAATAATCCGCCGCAATCATCCCGTTCACGGTCAATAGCGACAAACTCGGAGGCGAATCTATAATAATATAATCATAATTCTCCGTCACGCTCATAATTGCCTTTTTCAGTAACCCGAATTTCTGTCGCATTCCTGCCATCTCGACCTCGACATTCGCCAGCTGCGGCGTCGTCGGAGCTAGATCATAATTCTTAAATGCCGTCGCCTGAATCACATCCGGCATCTCCGCCACTCCCAGCATAACTTCAGTCATCGTCGCCGCGAGCGCGCCCTTTTCCACGCCCAGCCCGCTCGTCGCATTACCTTGCGGATCGAGATCGACGAGCAAAACCCGATATTTATCTTTCGCCAAAAAATACGCTAAATTCACCGAAGTCGTCGTCTTTCCGACTCCCCCTTTCTGGTTCGTAATGCAGATCACCTTCGCCATAATTACTCTTATTATAGCATAACTATTTTAAATAATACATATCACTCATGACAATTCTCTCTGCATCGACTACTTCTCTCAGTCCCGTTGCTTCTTTTACTGCCGCGAGCATCCTCTCATTATCCTGCCCATCATTAATAAACACAACCAGCCCATTCCTCAAATCCTTCCCCTTGAGAATCGCCCTAATCTTTTCCACATTCGTCCCCACGTCCTTCGCGATATACGATTCTTTGAATTCCCGCATCAGCAGCATATCATTCATAATCGCCCAATCTTCACCCGTTTTCATCAGGTACAGCACTGGCACATCTTTTCGCTCTTGCGCTTTTTGGACCAATATCGCCCTCTCCGGATAAATCACATCCGGCTTAATCGCTAATGTTACTGGGGTCAGCATCATCGCCACCGCCCCGATCCCCAGCGTCCAATTCCGCGCCTTGCGTCCAAAACTTCCGCCTAGCTCATACAGCACCCAAGCGACCAAAACCAAAACCCACCCACAAACCGGCGCAATATATCTTAACGCCACAAACGGCGACGCCGCCGCGACAATCACCAAATAAAACACCGTCGGCACCATAATCATCGCGACCTTTTCTCTTTGCTCGCGCCCAGCTTCGATCTCTTTCCGCCTTAAAATCGCCATCCACGCCAGCCCCAAAACCGCCGCAACGACAAACAACAGCAGCTTATGAAACACATATTCATCCACAACGGTCACATATTGCCACAAATTCTCCAGCAACTTCGCCGGATTTAGCAAAGTCCCCAGAACGCCCTTCCCCCGATACCCGAAGAACATATGCATAATCGCATACGGCCAAATCACTAGCGAAATCAATCCCGCCCCCACTATCGTAAAACTATATGTTTTCAGCTCCCGCCACTGCTTCTGCCGCCAATATTTTACGACAAAATACCCCGCCAACGCAACAAGATAGAACCAATAATAATATTGCGTCAATCCCCCTAGCAGCTCCACCGCCCCAATCATCATCAATAACTTCCCCCGCGCCTTCTCTTCGGCCTCTAGCAACCTCAGATGTAGCAGCGTCGTCAGCCCAATCCACAACGTCAGAAGTTCATACATCCGAATATAAACCACCGTACTCACCGTCGCCAGCGATAGCGCAACTACCGCCGTCATCCCCAGCGCCAGCCATATCCGCTCCTTCTCCTCGCGCGCACTCTTCTTTCGCCCCAATAAATTCTTTACGACCCAAAACACCACGACCGTATTCGCCGCCGCAATAATCATATTCAGGACAACCCCCGTCCACTTCGAAAACTTCCCCGGCGTAAGCTCCATCCCGATCCGCATCAACAAATAAAACAGCGGCGGATGAACGTCATTTTTCTGATTTTCATAAACCGGCCAAAAATCTCCCCGCTCGTCCTCCCCTACCGTCAAATATTCATCAAAATACTCGCCCGTATGCCATTTATCATAATAATTTTCATCTTCGTAAATCTGCACCCGATCGTAATTCGCCAAACCATAAGAATAAATCTCATCCATATGAAAATAGGCTTTACTCATTCCTGCCAAACTATAAACGACACTTTGTATCGCAATAATTATAATCAGCCCCCAAACCTCCAAACGCTTCCATTTCTTCATTGTCTCTATTGTAGCACAATTCCTCCTGAGTCAAGCTCTAATTTCGCGCTTGACAATTCTTTTTTCTTTGCTACCATTAACCGCCATCCTTAACTACATATACTCTAATTAGCCAGGCAGCGGAGAGGAAAGCTGTAATAGCGCACATGTCGCGCGCTTGAAGCATAAACCTTGCTTCCCTCAAAGCTCAAATAATAAGCAAAAGCATTATCCACTTGCGCCATCGATGACCATACGTATCCTGTAATCCCAGAATACCATATTCCCCCACCGTCAATCCCAAGGTTGCCGCTGCGCACTAGCCCATATTCAAATTCCGCCATCCGTGAAGATACGATCGTGCGCAGCGGCTATATTAACATTAATGATGGTAAACTGTGGAATTCTGGTATCGGTGGCTACGGCTGGTCATTTTGGGCGCATAAGAATGGTACTGGCGCTTATCACCTTAATTTTAATGGTAGTAACGTAAGCTCGGTAGATAATTACAATCGCTTTATCGGTTTTCCTCTCCGCTGCCTGGCTAATTAGAGTATATGTAACGGAAAAAATAACAAAATCTCCCCAGAATCTAGCGATTTTATCAAATTTTCTCAGGTTCACCTAACGAATCCAGAAGAGACTAATAAATAGGCTCTCAACAAAATAGG
>CAZODR010000018.1:0-13788 GCA_964578645.1 uncultured Candidatus Saccharibacteria bacterium
AATGTAGACAACTACTTAAAACTTAGAGGTTGTTCTAAGTTCGTTTATTGAGCCCAAGTACGAGAAGGGTTTTTATTTCTGGGGGATGTGATATAATTAGATAAAGCGTTTGAGCGGAGATCGACCGCGAGCTGACAAAAGAACGAACCTCGAGAATAGAAGGGTTTTAGTAGAATTGTCCGTGAGTCTGCGTCAAGGATGAAGAAAGGGTCTTCGAGGGTGTCGAGGAGTGTTGTAAAATTTACAACATCTCGTAGGCATTGGCGAAGGAAGTTAGATGGTACCGCCCGCTGGGGTTCTAGCAGTTGCAATTGGCGAAGGTTGATTGCGTGGTAGAGCTTCGGCGTTTTTTAATTAAACATAAAGGAGATGGGATGAAGTATAAAGTAGGAGAGCGACGCAGGGCATCGGAATATGAAAAGGCTTTGGTCGAGTGGTGGAAGAAGCACAAGGTTTTTGAGAAATCGGTCGAACAGAGGCTGGTGGATGATTCGTTTGTGTTTTATGATGGGCCACCGTTCATTACGGGGATGCCGCATCACGGGACACTGCTGAGCTCGATTGTCAAGGATGCGGTGCCGAGGTTTTGGACGATGCGGGGGAAGCGGGTCGAGCGACGATGGGGGTGGGATTGTCATGGGCTGCCGGCGGAGAATTTTGTCGAGAAGCAGCTGGGGATCACGGATAGAAGAGATATCGGCACGAAATGGTCGCTGGAGGATTATATCCTGAAGGCGCGGGAATCGATGGTGGCGAATTCGGAGACTTGGGAGGGGACGATCGACCGGATTGGGCGCTGGGTGGATTTCAAGGGGGCGTATCGGACGATGGACAAGGATTTCATGGAGTCGGTTTGGTGGGCGTTCAAGCAGCTTTATGAAGCGGGGAAGATTTATGAAGGTCGCAAAGTTTTGATGTATGATACGAAATTCGCGACGCCGGTGTCGAAGTCGGAAGTGACGATGGACAATGACGCCTATCAGGAAGTGACAGATCCGAGCGCGTATGTATTATTCAGAATGGGCAATGAACAGAATGCGACAGGGATTGCACTTTTGGGGGATTGGGTGATGGATGGGGATGATGTGTATTTCTTAGCGTGGACGACGACGCCGTGGACCTTGCCGGCAAACGCAGGTTTGGCGGTGAATCCGAAGTTGGAGTATGCAGCGTATGAAGTTGATGGTAAGATTTTAGTTGCATTGAAGACTTGTGGTGAGAAGTTATTTAATGGGAAGCAGCCGAAGTTTACTTTTCCAGGAGAGGAATTGGTGGGGGTGAATTATGAGCCGCTAATGGGGGTTTATGATGGTAAGGAATTACATCAGGAGAAGGGGAACTTCGTGGTGCATGGGGCAGACTTTGTATCAGACACGGATGGAACGGGAATTGTGCATATTGCGCCAGCGTACGGGGAAGATGACTATAATTTATTATTGGCGGAAAAACGGAATAATGAAGAATATCACCGAGAGTTTGAAGAAAAAACAGACGAGTATCCGAGTAGACCGCTTTATCCCGAGATGCAAGTGATTGATGTGCTGGATGAATATGGGTATTATTTGCCAGAGGTGGCGGAAAAGCTGCATGAGCTGGGGGTGAGAGATACGGATGAGCGGGGGATTGAGATTTGGGCAGGGAATAAGTTTATCGCGAAGTGTCTCGAGGAAAAGGGAATTGTCTGGAAAATCGAGTATATTAAGCACGAATATCCGTTCAATCCGCGGTCGAAACAGCGAATTATGTACCGGGCGTTTCCGAGTTGGTTTTTTGACGTGCAGGGTTCGAAGCCGCTGATGCTGGCGCAGAATGAGAATATTAATTGGTTCCCGGGATATTTAAAAGAGGGGCGGTTCAAGAAGAATATTGAGCAGGCGCCGGACTGGAATTTGAGCCGGGATCGGTTTTGGGCGACAGGTATGCCAGTGTGGAAGGGCGATAAAGGTTCGGTGAAAGTGGTGGGGAGTTATGCGGAACTGAAGGAGCTGAGCGGTGTCGAACTCGAGGATTATCATCGGCCGTGGGTGGATGAGATTGAGTTTGATATCGACGGCGAACATTTTAAGCGGATTGATAAGGTGCTGGATTGCTGGTTTGAGAGTGGGAGTATGCCGTTTGCGCAGCTACATTATCCGTTTGAGAATAAGGAAAAGTTTGAGCGGAATTATCCGGCGGACTTTATCGTGGAATATGTGGGGCAGGTCAGAGCGTGGTTTTATTATGTGCACTGTGTGAATACGGCGCTGGCGGAAGTGGGTGCTTTCGGAAAGGCGGCCCAGGAGCGGGAAGAGAAAAATGCGTTTAAGAATGTGATTACGACGGGGACGCTGGCGGGGAATGATGGGCGGAAAATGTCGAAGTCGCTGGGAAATTATACTGATCCGAATGTGCTCATGGATCAATATTCGGCGGACGCGCTGAGGTTTTTGCTGCTGAGCAGTCCGGTGCTGAGCGGAGAGGATTTTGCGTTGACGGATAAGGATGTCAGCGATACGCAGCGGAAGCTCGCGATGATTTGGAATGTGTATGATTTTTTCGTGACGTATGCCAGTGTGGATGGTTACGACTCGCCCTCTCCGCGAATTTCTTCGTCAGATTCTCCAGTGCGCAGCCACCGTATCTCAAATACGGTTCCTTTGCGCGCTTCGAACCTTCCTCGAACTTCGTCGGAGATGGTTTCGTCGTTAGAATTAGAGGATAGCGAGTATACGCTCAAGGAACTGGAAAATCCGCTCGATATTTGGATTATTGCACGGCTGCATCAGTTGAAAGCTGAGGTGATTTCTGGAATGGAAGAATATAATATTCCGAAGGCGCTCGCGGGGGTGCTGCCGTTTGTGGATGACCTCAGTAACTGGTTTGTGCGCAGAAGTCGCCGAAGGTTTTGGAAATCGGAGGATGATAGCGACAAAGCGGAAGCGTATTGGACTTTGTGGAAGGTGTTGACGAACTTGGCAAGAGTGATGGCGCCGTTTACTCCGTTCTTGGCGGAAGAATTGTGGCAGAATATGATCGGGGATTGGGATCCAGAGATGAGCGTGCATTGGCAAGATTTTCCGATGACTACAGAGATTGACGCGGAAGCGGAGAAAGTGCTGGAGCAGATGGCGCGGGTGCGCGAAGTGATTAATGAGGGCTTGGCGCTAAGGATGCAGAAGAGTGAAACCGAGCAGCAAGTGAAGGTGCGTCAGCCGCTGGCGAAGTTGGTCTATGCGGGCGAAGAATTGCCGGAGTGGGGCATCGAGATCGTTAAGGACGAGGTGAATGTGAAAGAGGTCGAACAGGGCGAGGTGGCTTGGATTGATAAGGAAATTACCGAAGAGCTGGCCCGGGAAGGCTGGACGCGCGAGCTGATTAGGGCGGTGCAGAGCGCACGCAAGAAGGCGGGGCTGCAGGTCGACGATCGGATTCGTCTAAGCGTCGAGGCGGATATTCCCGAGGAGTGGCGAGAGATGTTGAAGAATGAGGTTTTGGCTGATGAGTTGACGCGGGGGGAGAATTATAATTATGACGAGATTGTGAAAGTGGCTGGGGGGAGTTTGACGATTAGTTTGGAGAAAGTTTAGGGGCTCGTTCTCATGGGCCAGGGGCTCGTTATCGCAGCGAGCTACGGCGTTGAAGTCTGCGGCTGCTCCCTCGCTGGGCCTTAAGCCCCGCTCGGTCCGCTGCTCGACTTCGCCTTGTATCTCATCTGCGCTAACTTCGCCCTCAAGGTTTGACTCGAACTAGCGTCGGTGATCGGCTGCTCGTCCATGCCTTGTAATTCATCTCTACTAGCTTCGTTCTAGGGTGATTAAAAAAATCATCCCAGCTAACTTCGCCCCTGAGTGATCTGAGTATTGCGTTTGCGCTAACTTCGCCCCAGAGTGATTGAAACACCCCATTTGGAAAAGTTAAGGATTGAGGATATTTTGCTTATTCTGCATAAGCTTTGTCAGGACATCCGCAGCGCATAATAAACAACTTCGGAAAAGTTAAAGATAGTTACGTTTATGCCTAGATTACTTTTACGAAAGGATCCGGAGCTACGACGCCGCTTCAAACATCCGAGTGAAATGAAAGTTTACTTTCATTTTTGAGGATGAGCCGAAGCGGGAGCTTTCGTTAGAAAGCGATGGATTAGCGCCGCGACCCTGCGACGGCAGGCGTCGCGGACGCGCCTTGAGAAAAAGTAATTTAGGCAAAAAAAGAACAAGCTTTAACTTCTCCATGCTACATATACTCTAATTAGCCAGGCAGCGGAGAGAAAAGCCGTTCCAACGATTGCTGAAGTCCGACGGGCCGACGCCACTACCATCGAAGCGGAGGTTGTAGGCACCGACGCCATTAGAATGCGGCCAAGAGGACCAGTTGTAACCACGTTCGCCGGCGTGCCAAAATTTTCCGTTGTCCATGGCAACGAGGCCGCTGCGCACGAGATTATCTGGCGAAAGTTTAACTTAACATGCGCGTTTTTGATTGAAAATGAGCTGCGATTAGGCGGGAATACGCGTTATACAATAAAAAATGTTACTAAATGGCGATACAGGGCTATTGATTTTTATAGAGATCTGTGATATGATAGAGGTGAGCCTAGGTTTTTGATGTGCTTAATTTCGGATTGATTGATATATTGATAGATAATCCGAGCTTGCCCTGAAAGATAATCTGGATATGTTCTGAAAAATAATTTGAGCATGTTTTGACGGATAATCTGAATATGGTCTAAAAGATAATTTGAGCATATTTTGACGGACAATCTAAAATGTATCTTAAATTCGGAAGATGCGCATTGGATCGAGGCGGATGGTCGCAAAGGGGCGGCTAGTAACTTAAAAACTATGGAAGAAGGCAAACGGATTCTAGAAAGGAAGGGGAACTAATGGAATTGCATGATTTGAAACTGGTCTTAGCAACGTGTTTGGGCGGGGGAATTGCGCTGGGGTTACACTTTGGCGTCAACGATGGTAAAAAATTGTTTTGTATTTTTGGAAGCGAGTTCAAGAGTGGCTTCGTCTGGTCGCATCTCTGGGCGCTATTGGGCTTGATAATTGCGGAAATTGTGGCGCTACAAACTGGGCGGAGGCCGCAGCTGGAGTTGGCCTGGTGTACGCTCGGGGCGTCGATGATTCTCTATACTATTTTGGGTATTAAAAGGGTAAGGATAATGATTCGGCGGGGGGTTGAAAAGATGGAATATAGAGCGAAGAAAAGGCAGAATTTGGAGCTGGAAAGAGAGGCGTTGCTGCGGTATGGCGATTTTGGTGACGACTTTTTGCGTTATAGGAACCTAATGACGGGCGGAGAATTTCTAGCGACAGATGAGGAAGACGATGCACTGGTCCGCGAGTGGGTTTACTTGTCGGAGGAAGAAATCGAGGGGCTGGAGAATTTTGAAGCTGAAGCGCCATGCAGCCCTGCGAAAATTTTAATGGTGATGACAGCTGTAATGATCTTGGTTTGTTTACTTTAATGGTTTCGGCTTGCTGCGTGGCAGGCCGATTTTTTAATTGTTTCGGTTTTTGGATGGCGGGCTAATTTTTGATCGTTTTAGTTTTTGGATGGTGGGCTGATTTTTAATTGTGAAAAATGGAAATTAGGCGGAGTTTCGTGACAAAAGGCGGGATTTTTACGATCGAAAGAGGGAAGATTTATAGGTGTAGGAGAAGGGGATTTTGGAGATTTTGCAAAAATAAAGCATAAAAGGTATTGACAATTTCGAGGACGTGTGCTAGAATGGGAGATAGTTAGATAATAAACAAAAACAAGAAACAAATCTAACAGAAAATAAAACCGAAGCGGTGGCAAGAGTGTAGCTCGGGATAACACAAAAACAAAAAGGAATACCATGAGCGAAAAAATAAAAACTAACCAAGGAGATAATACCAATGTAAAACAGGAAGAGATCATCGATTTCGCGCCGCTAGAAACGGCAACGAGAGAAGATGACAAAGCATGGAATGTGATGGAGTTTTATGGGGAAAACGATACGGCGGAGAGGGAATATGAACCTTCGAAGCAATTGACCCCTAAGGAACTGGAGAAAGCGCTTAAGGATGCAAAAGCAAGTAAAGTTGGCGCAAAAATTATCCGAAGCATGTTTGAATTTGCTTAATAAATATCACGTAGTAGTCTAATTGTAAAATAGAAAAAAGGAAATTTGGAGAAGTAAATATAAGATAGACGAAATTTATAAAAAGTAAAATGAAAGGCTGAGCATAAGATAGAGCTGTAAAAACCGAACTAATGTTCGGTTTTTTCGTGTATTTCTAGGAATTGGCGGGGATGACGGAAGTTTTGGGCGGGAGGGGAAAATTCTGGTTGTGATTTTTTGCGAGGTGTGATAAAATGGAGAAAAGAAGAGAGGTACAAAATGTTGGGTAGGAGATTTTTTGAGGCTGGTAAAGCTGAGAGCGTGGGGCAGGACGATACTGCGCGGGCGTGGGAAGAGCTGGCGAATCTGGGGCAAGAGAGTGCGATGGGCGGAGCGGCGAATGCTGGAGAAGTGCAAGGTGTGAGTGCGAATGCTGGAGAAGTGCAGAATGCGAGTGCAAGCGTGGATCCGAATGCGGGGATCGGAGAGGCGCAAGGTGTGAATGTGAATATTAGTGCGGTGGAGGGCGTACGCGACGGAGAGGTTGAGGAGGAAACGTTAGAGGAATATTTGGCGGGGAATGTTGGCGAGCAGGCGACGGAGTTTTTGGGGAAAAAGTTTCCGCAGATGTCGGAGAATGGTCGAAAGATGCGAGTCCAGCGGGCGATTAAGGCGGCGCTGGGGCGGATGCGCGGGGCGATTGCGGGGCAGGCGCAGTTTTTTGCGAGCCGCGGGGAAGAGTTGTCGGAAGAGGCAGAGGATGAGCTCGAGAATCGGGCGGAGCTAGATGTGCAGCATATCATGGAGGATTATTATAGCGAAGGATCGCGAATTATGCCGGAGGGGGCGGGCGATGAGATGAGCGAAGACGAAGCGATTGCTTGGGATTTGGCGGAGGAGCCGCATAAGCCGGGGACGCTGAATTTGACGATGCTGTTTATGCAAAATCCACGGCGCGAGGGCGAGGGGGTTGAGGAATATAAGCAACGAATTCATAATTATTCGAAGCAGGATTTGGTGCGGGAGGAGCAGCTGAGAAAGGATGCGGAATATGAACAGCAGATGGCGGCGCGGCAGGCAGAGATGGCTGAGAATGCAGGAGCGGCGGAGACTGGGGCGGCTGCCGAGGCTGAGGGGACTGCGGAGGCAGGTGAGCGAGAGAAACAGATTGCGCGTATGGAAATGTTGTTTGAGGAAGCGCAGCGGAGGATTAGTACTTGCGAGGATATGAAGACGCGGATGCGACTGGTTGAGGCATCGGCGAAAGTCATGCAGAGGCTTTTGGAGTTGCAGGCGAAGGCATAGGAACGCGTAGGAGCGTGGGCAGGGTGGACTGGAATTCTTGGAAAAAAATTGACTTTGGAAAATTCTTATGCTAAAATGAGGAAAAGTCATGTAGAAAGGTAATTCTATGCCAACAAAAATTGTAACACAAGGAATGATCCTGGATGCGATGATCGATAAGATGATCGCGGAAAAGGGCGAGAATATTAGCGAAGAAGAACGCGAGCGATTAAAGGACCAGCTAGGAGAGCGGCTGGAGACGGCGATGGTTATGGCGTTGCCGGATGCGAAGATGATGCAGCTGGACCGGATGCTGGACGGCGAGGTTGATGACGCGGCGATGGACAAGTTTTTCGCGGAGGCGGGAGTGGATTTCTCGCCGGTGATTGAGGCGGAGGCAGAAAAGTTTCGTCAGGAATTTCTGAACGGAGAGCTGATGGCGGCGAATGTGAATGAAGGAGGGCAGGCGTAATGATGCGAAGAGGATTTGGCAACGGGGGTGAAGCGCTGGGCGGATATGAAAACGAACGCTGGGCGCAGGAGCAACAGTTGGGCGAAGCGGCGATTAATGCTGCGAATGAGGCGGCAGAGATTCCGATCGCAGAGCAAGAGCCAGTGACGATTGATGCTTATGAAGGCGTGGATTTTCGAGATGCGGCGGCTGAGCCAGAGCCGGTGGAGCAGGAAACTGGGGTGGATAATGTGATTAATTTGGCGGAAAACCAGCGCTGGCAGGAATATATTGCTGGTCAGCAGGATCGGTATGGAGCGCCGGAGTATTCGCAGGCGACGGTGCAGAGATTAAGTCAGGAAGGGGTGATGGTTGACCCACAAGCGCAGGAACAGCAGCAAGCGCTCGAGGCGGCACGAATTGCGGCGGAAGAGAGCAAGGCGGCTGAGCAGGAAATGTTGGCGAATATTGAGAAGACAAAAGTTGAGAAACTGGAGGAAGTTCTTGGTCAGCTAGTCGAAGATCGGCGCAAAGTTCAGGAAGAAATTAGTCAGATCCTAGCGGAGGCGAATGGATACGAATGGAAATTAGGCGAAGCGCAGCAGAAAATATTGGCGCGAGACCGTGAGTTTTTGGAGCAGGTCGAGGCGCGGATTACGGAGTTGTATCCGTTGGTTGACGAGGTGAAGGCGAAGGATGGCGAAGGAGAGCCTGGGCGCTTCGAAGGGGCGAGCGAATTTGATTTGAATACGCCAGAAGGTCGGACGGCTTCAGCAATGCGCAGAGCGAATTTTGAAGCGACGATGCAAAATATTAAAGATCCAGAGCTGAGAGCGAAGATTGAAGCACAACTCGTGGCGCTCGAGACGGCGGATCTCGAGCGGGCGCAGGCAGCGAATAATTTTATGGCGAATGAAGAGCCGGGCAGCCAATGGACGGTTGCTGAAGTCGACCCGTCGCAACCGTTTGAATTCGGAGATGATGTGACGATGACGGTTAATCCGGATTATATCGATGAGGGAGCGATTGCGAAGGAAGTGAAGCAAGAAGCGAAGAATGAGTTGCATGAGATTGAGGTCGCGAATGGTGAGGCGACGTTGAGTCCAGAAGAGAAAAAGTCGCTCGGGGAACGGATTGCCGCGAAGTTAGAGGGGAACAAGACGGTTAAGAGGTTCTTTATTAGGGCGGCCTTACTCGTCGCGACAGTGGCGTCGTTGTTGACTGGAGTACTAAAGGATACGCGTGTGGGCTCTTCGCGAGTAGAGGCGGCGACAGAGATGAATCTCGATGGGGATGATGGCGCACAGAAAGTCGATCCGGATGTCTTTAATGCGCAGATGGGGGCGCAAACGGAGGCGAAGGAGCAGAAAGAGGGGCGAAGTATAGAGCAGATCGCGAAGATTGCGGACAGTGAGGGGGGAGTCGAGAAGCTTTCGCGCGAGGAGTTACAACGGTATGGTGCTTTTCTGATTGACAAGATGATTGAGCAGGCGAAAGAGAATGCGAATGGTCTGAGGTATAGCACCAACCCAGATTATATGAATCGTGATGGTAAAGAGAGTCCGAACGCGTTTGGTCTGAACCAGGAAGGGGTGTACCAGAATCAAGAGAAGACTTACGATGCGTTGATGAGAGAAATGATTAACCAGCCAGATATTTTGGCGTCGATTTCGGCAAATTTCCCGACGATTTTGAGGATGGCGGGGTTGGGGGATGATGTCGCAGGAATTAAGGGCTTTAATGCGCGGCAGCAGGCGGTGGATAAGGCTCTGGACGGAAAGAATGGTGGCGATTTGCAGGCGGCTCTAGTCGGGGCTTTGGGGAGCGCTTTGAAAACCGCGGAATTTACGTTCTACCTCGAGAATGGTACGGAGAAGACATCGTATATTTATCTCGATGGAGATAAGTATAAACCGGAAAACGCAAGCTTAAATCTCGATACAAAGAAGCGGAATAATGCAAAACAAGTTTATATCGTCATCACGTTTAGCGATGGGAAGCAGGAAGCGGCGGATTTGAATATGCCGTGTGGGTTCCAGCCGAATCTTGAGATTGATGATACTGAACGTACGCCGGTTTCGGTCAAGGTTGTGTTTGAGGATGATTTGGTAGATTTACCACCGGAGGAGCAGGAGCAAGAAATTGTCAGTTGGACTTGGCCGACGCCGAGTTGGTCGCCAAGGCCATCGAATAGCCCAGAACCAACTGGTAGCCCAGAACCAACGAATAGTCCAGAGCCGACGGGTACTCCTGAAGCGAGCGCAACGCCAACGGTGGCTCCGAGCGAGACACCAAGCGCGGTTCCGACGAGTTCACCGGCTGCGACTGTAACGCCAGGAGTGGGCGGGACGCCGAGCGTAGCGCCAAGTGAAGCACCGAGTGTTGCACCGAGCGAGAGTCCGAGTACGGCTCCGACGGTGGCGCCGAGCGCTGCGCCGACATGGACGCCGGGAGTGAAACCGACGGAACCGCCGAAGGCGACTGAGAAGCCGGTGGAGAGCGAAAAACCAGCGGAAAGTGAGAAACCGACCGAGCCACCGAAGGCAACGGAGAAACCAACTGAACCGCCAAAGGAAACTGAAAAGCCAGTGGAAAGTGAAAAGCCAACTGAGCCGCCAAAGGAGACGGAGAAGCCGAAGGAGCCGCTTGCAACGAAGAATCCAGAAGCATTTGAAGATATGATGGATAAAACCGAAAACGATCGCGAGGGCGATGTAGAAAAAACGGAAGATGTCAAGGATACTGTAGTAAAGAACGAAGAAAAAGACGATCTTCCGGAGGATGGAAATTCTACAGTTGTGGATCAAGATAGGACGCCACCAGATAATGAAGAAGACGAAAAGAAGCAAGAGGAAGCTGAGGAACGGCGAGATGATACTTCTGATTTAACGAAAGATGAAGCGCAAGATAAAGCAGATAAGATTTTGGCTGATCTGGCAGCGAAGAAGGAAGCAGAACGTGTTGCAGCAATGAGCGATGAAGACTTTGCTGATATGATTGATGATGAGTTGAGTTAAACAAAAAACTACAAGGAGATAAGATATGAAACATAAACGTTTAAAGATGGGATTATTGGGATTAGCTTTAGTCTCGTCGTTAGCAGGCGCCCCGATGGCGATGGCTTGGGGTCCAGAACGGCCAACTTACACAAACGAGGATCCAGCCGATCACGCAGTATTTAATTCGATTACAGATAATCCTGTATTTGGTGATGAACGGGATTTTGTGAGAATTGTTGAAGTGCGGACTGATGGGGCTGAAGAGAAAAAAGTCTATAATAATGATCAGACTCTAGAAGCGGGTAAACGCTATGAAGTTATTATGCTTTACCACAATAATGCTTCATCGACTCTAAATGATAAAGCACATGACTATGTTGGCATGGCATATAACTCGAAGATTATTGCCAACTTTCCGCATGAGCTTAAGGCGGGCAAGAAGGATCAGGTGAGCGGTACGATTAAGTCAGAAAACACATCTCCAGACTCGGTGTGGGATGAGGCGTATATCACGGCTAAAGAGGATATGACTTTGCATTATGTGACCGGGTCGGCAAAGATTCACAATGATTGGGATAGTAACGGTTCGGTCATGTCGGTAAAGATGTTTGATCCTGAGGGGGACTATCTGGGCGTAAACGAGCTAGATGGTGTTGTCCTGGGGTGTTATGAGTTTTCTGGGTATGTCACATATCAATTTGAGACGAAGGCAATGGATAGCGAAGAGCCGGTAACACCGGCGCCAAAGCCGGGCGATCCGGAGACGCCGAAGGAATTGCCGACGACCGGGCCGGTTGAGATTGCGCTGGCGGTGGTCATTGTGATTGCGCTTATCGCGGGGATCGTGTATTGGCGAAAGAGTAGCGAAGCGGTCAAAAAGGCGACGAAGAGCGCGCGCGGACGCAAGAAATAGGCGTTGACAGAGTCGGTCGAGCTTGGTATAATGGGCGGAGTAAATAATATATAAGGGAATATCATGAAGAAAGCAGTTGTACTCATCGGCGGGAAGCAATATCTGGTCGAAGAGAAAGAGACCCTACGGGTGGACCTCCTCCCGGAAGGAACGAAAGAGCTCGAAACTGGTGCTTTGATGGTGATTGATGGCGATAATGTCGAAGTTGGTGCGCCGGAAGTTGCTGGCGTGAAAGTGAAGGCGAAAGTCGTCGAGGAGCTCGTCAAGGGGGATAAAATTCGGGTAATTCGGTATAAGTCGAAGAAACGTGTCCATAAGGAGATTGGGCATCGGCAGAAGTATAGTGTTATCCAAGTCGAGAAAATTGGGTAGGGCTCGTTATCGCAGCGAGCTACGGCGTTGAAGCCTGCGGCTGCTCCCTCGCTGGGCCTTAAGCCCCGCTCGGTCCGCTGCGACGCGACTGCGTCGCTAGCAGCTGGGCGTCGCCTCACAAAAGAAAGCATGCTTTCTTTTGGTTCGGACTCCTACGGCTGTACGACTTCGCCTTGTATCTCATCTGCGCTAACTTCGCCCCGGAGTGATCGGAAGAACTAGCATGAAGCTAACGAGCCTCCAATAATATATTCCACTCTCAGGCTATGCCGAGAGTGGCTTTTTGTTACATATACTCTAATTAGCCAGACAGCGGAGAGGAAAGGCATACCAACGATTGAAATTGGTTGATGGACTGACATTACTATCATTCAAATCTAGGTAGTAGGCGAGGATCCCATCAGAATTAGGTCGAGATGACCAGCCATAACCATCGACGCCAAAGTTCCATAGCTTACCGCTACCGATACCGACATCGCCGCTGCGCACAAAGCTACATATACTCTAATTAGTCAAGCAGCGGAGAGGATAGCTATACCAACGAGGGCCGTTGTTCGATGGGTAAACGGTGCCATTATTAAAACCGAGATAGTAGGCGTTTCCATCGCTAGAACGTGGCTGGGATGACCAGTCATAGCTATCAGCGCCAGAAACTCTCAGCACGCCACCACTGATATTAATAGCGCCGCTGCGCACAATTTTGATAAGTTGTGAAATTATCGACTTGTTTCTTCGGCTACATATACTTTAATTAGCCAGGCAGCGGAGAGGATCGCCGTCCCGACGAATGCCGGCGTTCGATGGATTAATGTCGCTAGTCCCAAGGTGAAGGCTGTAAGCGCTCCAATTATTAGAATTTGCCCAAGACGACCAGCTAAACCCGTCCATATTAACACCCCGTATTTTCCCTTTACTACCATCAATCCAGCCGCTGCGCATTTTTTGATCTGGGATTTTTGAATACATATACTCTAATTAGCTAAGCAGCGGAGAGGAAAGCTGAACCAGCGATTGTAGTAGTCTGAAGGAAAGATATTATCGCTATTGAAGGCAAGGCTGTAAGTGTAGGTGCCACCCGAACGCGGCCAAGACGACCAACCATAACTATTTATGCTAGAAGCCCACAGGTTACCTTTACTAATATTGAGGTTGCCGCTGCGCACAATAAACAACTTTGGAAAAGTTAAAGATGATTACGTTTGTGCCTAGATTACTTTTGCGAAAGGATCCGGAGCTACGGCGAGGATTAGCGCCGCGACCCCGTAACGACGGGCGTCGCGGACGCGCCTTGAGAAAAAGTAATCTAGGCATAAAAAGAATAAGCTTTAACTTCTCCATGCTACATATACTCTAATTAGCCAGGCAGCGGAGAGAAAAGCCATAAGTTGCTCCGATGGCATACTTGGGGTTTATGTCTGCAGCGCTAATGGCGAGGTTCAGGACGGCGGTTACGCTATAAGCATAGGATGCCCACCAGTAGGCGTTTGTGGGCGAATATCTAAGGACACCGGCGTCGGTGTTGATATAGCCGCTGCGCAATGATTTTGGAGAATTCCCGCAGAAGACACTACAGATCGAGCCTCATTGAGGCTTATGTTTCCATTGTAGCACAGGTTATGCTTTTTGTCAATAGGTCATGAGAAAATGGCTCAATAAACGAACTTAGAACAACCTCTAAGTTTTAAGTAGTTGTCTA
>CAZODR010000019.1:0-13526 GCA_964578645.1 uncultured Candidatus Saccharibacteria bacterium
AGTCCTACGTCCTTCATCGGTATTGATTGTCAAGGCATCCACTATTAGTGCCCTTGTGTACCTTTTTATGCATCGACTTAACTAGCAATCGAAATTCGAAGTTACTACGTAACTCAGAAAACCGGACGTCACCTCGAAATAAAAGCAAGCTTTTAATTACTCGGTTCCTTTGGCTTTCGATCGCTAACCGTCTTACATTTCTAATCGTTGTCATATCAAATTGTTAATTCGAAACTTCGCATGGTAAAGCTAAGTGATAGATTACCTCGCATGATTTCTATCGTAATACAGTGGTTACTCTCCGGCAACTTGTTTAACTGTTCTTCAGTATAGCGCAGATAATTCCACAAGTCAACACTTTTTTTAAAGATTTTTGGACTTTTTTGGCATTTCGCGCGGTTTCCAGGGAAAACTCCCCCAAAAACTCGGAAATTTTCGAAAAATCTTACGCTAATTTTTACGATTCAAGAGGCTACGATCTCGCGATTCACCCCTATAATTCCATTGTAGCACACATTATAGAAAAAGTCAAGTACTTTTATGCTTAATTTCGTAAGTTCTGTCAATTGAGGTAGTTTCGACGGATATATCATGGGGCGGATATAATTTCGCAAGAGAAAACCGCACCTACTCCCCGTGATGACGGGTTTTGGTGCGGACGATATTAGTTAGTTGTGTTTTCTTTAGTGAAATCTCCGTAAGCTTCAATTGCTATCCGTCGTAGATTATGAAGACTTTTGTAGCGTCTCTGATAAGTAGCTGCTGAAGCGAGCCGACGAGAGTGTGCAATTTCTCTCAAAGTCAACCAATGTCCGGCTTCCTCACTAGCTTCGTGGTATTGTTTTAGAAAAAGCTGTGTCGGTCTGTCCCGCTTAGGGGCATTTTCTCTGTAATTTGGCAAATCACCGCACAGTTCATATGTAAAGTCTATCAGCTCTTGATGTCCATTTGGAAAATATTTCAGATATGCTTTGGCACCGATTAGTCCATTTTTGCTACCAAGGTCAACACCACGTAGCCAATACCCATTTTTAACGCTCGCTTCATAATATCGCTTCGCATGCAGTTCCTTGGCTTGTTGAAGTTGTCTTTCCTTGGTGACTTCACTTATAATAGGGCCGAGCTCTTTTTCTGCTACCATAATGAGATCTTCTCGGCATCCAAATTCTTTTTGATACTGCCTTTTGCTAGCAAGATTCTCGTTATCGTCGACTTCAATGAGCTTAAGCCAATAACCAGCTTTTTTGCTTTCAGCCCAATATCGCTGAACCATCTCCATGCGAGAAAAGTCGCCTTCCACTACCACGCGCCCTTCGCACAGCTCAACAAACTTACGGATTGAGCCAAATGTTTTGCGAACTTTTGTTCTGTTTGGTAATCTTGGATTATTATCTATTGAGTCACTGGTTATCCTTTCTCCCCTCTCAAGCATAGCTTTGCCTTCGGCAATCATCTCTGCTCGGCTTATACTGCACACTTCATAGTTTATCGGTATATTGGCGGCTCTTAATGCTTTATTGAAGCTCCCCTCAAACAGGTATCTAATAGTGTCAGGTGATGGTAAATCCGGATTATTAGCACAGGATTCTAGAGTTACCCTTTCCCCATTTTGATGCATTTTCTGCATAATTTGTATAACTCTTTCCTGCGTCCATAATCCTTTAGTTTTTCTTTCCAATAATTCGATTATATCCACCGTTCTCGCCTTGAACTCTGGCGTAGCGATGTTGAGCGTGAACTTCTCACGGGTATCAGCTGCGCCTTTGTCATGCGTGCAGGTCTTTTCAAGCGGCACCTTGATACGAAAATCGTCGATGTCTTGCTTCAGCTGTAAGACCATTTGGATACGTTCGCAATTCCCGACAAAGTCCAAAACCTTGACCTTTTTCTTGCCCGCTGAAAGGCGTACACCTCGGCCAAGCTGCTGAAAAAACACGCTCGGCGAAACGGTATTACGCAAGAACACGATCACGTTTGCATCCGGCACATCAATACCTTCATTCAGCATTTGTACCGAAATAATTGTGCGAATCCTGCCTTCGCGAAAAGCGTTCAACGCCAAATCATTAGCCAGATCGGTCTGACCCTTATGAACTGTCGCGGCTCCGTCGCCCATCAACTTCGTGATTCTGCGAGCGTGCTCGACGGTTTTACAGAAAATCATCGTCTTTGGATCTCCTTCCTCGGAAGAATACTTCTTGATCAGACGCACAATCTCCTCGTCGCGCTTCGGCGCAAAAATCGTATTATTGAGCTGCGCAATTGACAATTTCTCATTACTTTCAAGATATTTATCAATATCTTCTTGTGACAAATCGTCCAACACCAGCTCGTAATCGCACTCCGTCAGTAGCCCGCGGCATTCAGCCTCGACAAAACCGAGCTCATAAACCGGTTCGCCATAAATTTCCTCAATCTTCTGACCATCAAGACGGTCAGGGGTCGCTGTCAGCCCAAGTAAAAACTCTGGCTGAAAATAGCGAATCGTCGGGAAATAAGTCAGAGCCTTGCTATGATGCGCCTCATCGACGACGATGTAGGAGAATGCATCTTTCGGGAAATCTTTGCGCTTTTCCTTCATAGTCTGGAAGGTCGCAAAGAGAAAGTCAGTTTGACGCAGGGTCTTCTCGTTGCTTACATACATGCCGTAGCTGTACTCGGCGCCGAAAAATTCCTGGTATTTTGCCTTTGATTGGCGCAGGATTTTTTCGGAATGACAGAGTATGAGCGTGCGGCCAAAAGGTCGTGCGGTGAAAAACTTCTGGACGGCAAAAGCCGAAGTAATCGTCTTGCCTAACCCTGATGCCATGACGACAAGGGCGCGTTTCTCGCCCGACTTGACCGCTTCTTGAACCTTTGCTAAGCATTCTCTTTGGTAGTCTCTCGCTTCAATCTTCATCTAGATTCCCCCTTTTCTATATCGATCGACTATACAACTAACTTTTAAGGAACAATGTATCGCAAGGATTGCGATACCAGATATTTTGACAACAAAATATCTGGATTTGACTAATTTATAGTTATATGCTAAAGCACAAAACTATATCTCATCAAACCTTAGGGTAGCTAGCGCCACCCCATATCTCCATTGTATCACAGGTTATGCTTTTTGTCAAGAGGTGCGCGATATTTGCACAGAATTCTCATAATTCCCTATTCGGTCGCAGAATAATACGGGCAATTTTCGTAATGCCGACCTTGGTGTGCGCCCTGGCCACGATGCGAGCCTTGGCCGTGATGAGCGCCATAGCCGCCGTGATGACCGGTTTGATGACCATAACCATAGCCTTGACCTTGAGCATAGCCTTGGCCATGGTCATAACCATAGCCCTCAGCGGGCGCTTCTACGGGTTCGCTGGTTTCGGCTGCCAAAGTCTCGACTGGGGCGAGAAAGGCGTCGGTAGCGGACGCGCTGACAGCGGCGGCGTCGACCACATCATCATGATTCGGCTCGCTAGAAGCGGAATCGGACGAAGAGTTGATAAAACTATACTCAAAAACGCCGAGGACTCCAACTGCGGCGATAGTTGAGGCAATTATAATGCGTTTCCTATTCATAGTTTAATAATATCATAAAGATAGATAAATACTAGAGCATAGTTCGCGGCACGATAAGGCTAAGAGCTGCTCTTCACGCGCTGCTTAAGCTCGGCAGCAACAGGGGCGCTATAACGCTTAATCAGGGCGAGGCGGGCGTCGATTTGGTCGCGGGCAACCTTCAGAGTCCGCGAGAGAATAGGATCGTCGAGCTTTTGATCGAAGAAATTGAAGAAAATCTTGGCTTCCTCGTCGGAGCGGATGACATCTGCGGCGTAGCGAGCATAATCTTCGACCGACTTGTCGCCGGTAATTTTCAGAATATAATCCCAATTTTTTGTCAACCAGCGCAGGGTATCCGGGCGCGAGTAGGGGTTGCGCAAAAGGTAAATATAGAGAAAAATATTGTCTTGCGGGCGGACGACATCGGGAGCCTCGAGCAGGTTTTTGAGGATTTTTAGATTTTTTGGCTGGCGCGCGCAGACTCCGAGCGTCGCGAGCAAATCCTGTTTTAGCGCGGGATCAGAACTGGATTTGTAGGCCGAGAGAATTTCCGGGAAAGTAGCGTCTTCGGCGAAATAGAGCTTCGCGCTCAAAATATGCGAGCGCAGCTCGGAGTCGAGCGCGCCAAAATCCGTGGAGTAGAGATCGGCCAACGCACGCAAGGTCGGCTCATCCTCGGCGTAATAGGCAATCCCCAGTAAAATATCGCGCCGGCGCAGCGCGCCAGAATCGAGCGCTGCTTCGAGGTCGACTTCTGCGAGCTTAGGCTGGAGAACTTTGCGCAAGAAAGATTTGTAGGCGCGTGCGCCGGCGCTGTCTAGCGGGCAGAAAATCTTCAGATCGGCGATAATGCTAGAAAGAATTTCCCAGACCGCAGCAGATGATTCTCCAGAAAGCTTCGGGATCAAACCGATAAGCGAATCCGGCTCGACTAGGCCTGCGCGAGCGAGCATCATGCGATCAATCATGAAGCGAAGTTTTTGTTCGAGCGAAAGTTCGTCGAAAGTGCTGAGCTTTTTCGCAAATTCGGTCGCGGTCAAGGCAACGAGATAATGCCCGGACATGTCGTCTTTCACGGCTAACAATGGCCATTTCGTTTCATCGCTCGTAGCATTGATTAAAAAGCGTTTCTCGGACCAAGGTTCGAAAGGATTGCCGCTGGATTCCAGATACGGATAACCGGGCTGCGAAATCCAGGCCTCCATAAATTCTTTGACATCGAAGTCCGCATAGGGCTGGAGAGACATCCAGAGATCGTCGCCGATAGTATTACAAAACTTAAAACGATCGAAATAGTAGCGCACGCCTCGGAAAAATTCTTTTTCACCCATGAGGCGGATTAGCATTAGGACTAAGCGCGCACCCTTTGCATAGACAATTGAGCTGTCGAAGAGCGTAGCAATCTCTGCCGGATGATGAACGGCTTGCTTCACGGACTGCACACCCGGAAGACAGTCACGCTTCAGCGCGGCAAGACAATCGCCAGTGAAGAAATCTTCCCAAATTTCAAAGTCAGGATAGAGCGCATCGGTCGCAAAATATTCCATGATGGTCGCGAAAGATTCATTCAGCCAGAGATCGTCCCACCATTTCATGGTCACGAGATCGCCAAACCACTGGTGCGAAAGTTCGTGGGTCACGGTCGTCGCGATGGTCTTTTTCGTATCGAGAGTGCTATGCTCGCGGCTCGAGAGCATCATTGACTCGCGATAGGTCACGAGGCCCCAGTTTTCCATTGCGCCAGCCTCGAAATCGGGAAGCGCGACTTGGTCAAGCTTTCGCAGCGGATAGGGTTCGCCGAAAAGTTCGTCATAATATTCCAGAGTGCGCGCAGCGGTTTCGTTCGCAAAAATCAGACTATCGAGCGGCTGGTTCAGCGCACAATATGAGGAGACACGGACGCCGTTTTTATTCACAGTTGAAACGCTTTGGAGAGGACCGATCACCCAGGCAAGAAGATAGGTCGACATTTCGGGCGTGCGGGTAAAAGTGTAGCGATTTTCAAAGTTCGTCTCGAGCGGAGTATTCGCCAAAACTACGTCGCCAGGCGCAATATCCGGCGTCAGCAAGGTGAGATAGAAAATCGCTTTCGCAGCGGGATCGTCAACGCAAGGAAAAACCTCGCGCGCGTAATGCGACTCAAACTGGGTCGCGACGATTTCTCGCTCCTCGCCCTCGAATTCATACGACGAGAGATAACAGCCCTCCATATTCGAATTAATCTTCGATTCGAATTCAATCCGAAACGTCACCATTTTGCGATCGTCGAGATCCTCTTCATAGTTCTCTTGGGCTTGTTTCGCAAGCGCCATGCGCATCTCGCTCGTAATCGGAATTTTTAATTCCTGATCATCATATTCATAGCGACAAGATTCAAACGACGCTTCCGGCTCATAAGTCATCCAGGACGAAGGGGAGAAACTGACGGATTTGATTTCCTGATTCACGGCATGGAATTTCACAAAATCGGATTTCACTTCGCCCGTAACGACGACAGTGCCACGAATGAGACGTTTTTTCGTAAAAACATAGAGCTCAAGTCGGTAGTGTTCGGGTTTGAAGTAGTCTAAAAGTCTTTCCATAAGGCTATTATAACACATGGGAAAGCAGACCTCTAGGAGGCTATAATTCCATTATAGCACAAGCGTTATAAAAAGTCAATAGTTTTGGCATGATTTCGTCTAGATAACGCGGGAAACTTCGTCGAGAGTGGTCTCGCCACGCAAGGCTGCGAGCACACCTTTTTGCTCGAGAGTCAACATTCCCTGCGAGCGGGCAGTGGACTCGATAGCTTGGGTATTGATATCCTTGACATCGCCGCGCAAATATCCTTGGATATCCTCGGAAACCGAAAGCTGTTCCATGAGCACGATGCGACCTTTGTAGCCAAAGGGATCGTCGTCGGTCGGGACTGGCTTATAGAGCTGCATGTTGTCGAGGTTGACGTCGACACCATAGAGAACACCGCGAATGTAGTTTTCGGTCGCGGCATCAGGGCGATAAGCTTCCTTGCTCGGGGAAAGCTTGCGCACAAGGCGCTGAGCCATGAGCAAACGAATCGAGCTCGCGAAAATCGGGTTCGTACCGATTAGGTCGATCATGCGGGCGAAGGCGGCGGCGGTCGAATTGGCGTGGAAAGAGCTCAAGACGAGGTGGCCGGTAATCGAGGCCTGAATCGCGGTGCGCGCAGTATCAGAATCGCGAATCTCACCGACCATGACGACATCCGGGTCGAGACGAAGCACAGAGCGCAAACCTTCGGCGAAGGAACCGCCATCGTTGGTATGAATCGGGATCTGGGTAATGCCGCGAATACCGTATTCGATCGGGTCCTCAAGCGTGATAATCTTGCGCTCGGTCGTGTTTAGGGCGTTGAGAATCGAATAGAGCGTCGTCGATTTACCAGAGCCCGTCGGACCAACCATGAGGACGAGGCCGCGGGGATGGGAAATAATTTCGCGAATCATGGCGAGCTCTTCGGGGGAAAGCCCCAAGAGATCGAGGTTAAGCAGGCTCTCGTCGAAGTTAAACAAACGCATAACGGCGTCCTGGCCATACATCGTCGGCACGGTCTCGATACGGATGTTTAGGAGGTGGGTCGCGCCGTTAGCATGAATGTCCTTTTGCATATGGCCGGATTGGGGTTTTGTCGAAGCTGAAGAAATGTCGGCACGAGCAGAAAGTTCACCCATGAGAACACGGTAACGGTCGCGGTTAATATGAGCGACGGAATGGAGCATACCGTCGACACGCATACGAATGCGAATTATATCGCGGAGATTTTCGAGGTGGATGTCGGAAGCCTTGAGCTTGTCCGCTTGGTCGATCAAAAAGTCGAAAACTTTTTCCGAGGGGACGGTGTTTAAAGTGTTGCTGACTTCCGTAATCGTCTCAGAGTCGCCCTCCTGCGCAATTTTAATATCATCATAATGCGCTTCTTTCGGAGGATCGTAACGCAACATAAAAGCGTTGTAGGCCGAGTTTGAGATCAAGAAAAAGGCGACATGTTCGCCAGCTTCGGTATAAGCCTTGCGCATTTCGTTAAGGAGGCTATTCGGGGTTTGGCTAGTAATCATAAACCGATAGGGCGTGCCGGCTTCGCCCTTCTCGAGCGGAATCATGAAATCCTTGCGCATATCGACCGGTTCCATGAGGTCAGGGATGAGCGGAACGCTATTCTCAAAATTTCGAGTATCGAGATAGGGCAGACCGAGGATTCGCGCGCGCTCTTGGGTCCCTCGCTCCTCGTTTTCACGTCGTTTACGCTGAATTTCTTGTTCGTCCATAGATTTTGCCCACTTTTAATTCTATATATTATTATAGCACACAGTCTGCGAATCTCGAAACTAAGATGCGTCTGGCGCCGGAGACTCGGGCGATGAAGCAGTTTTCAGGGCGGCAAATTTCTCCGTCATGGTAGGATTGCCGCGAGTAAGCTTCTTGATCGTCAAATCGTCAAGCTTTTTGTTCGCGGTTTCGAAATTTTTCACGGTCTGGATGAGCGCATCGCGAGTTTTTTCGAGCTTGTCAATACTGACTTCGATTTCTTTGATGGCTTTGTTGAAATTTTTGGTCGCGCGATCGGAGTTAATGCCGAAGCTGTCTTTCCATTTCGCAATCCGATCTTCAAAATCGGTCACGTCGACGTTTTGTTCACGAATTTGGGCGAGCTCGGCCTTGTACTGTAAAGAATTCAGCGCGGCATTGCGCAAAAGCGTAATAATCGGAATGAAAAACTGCGGGCGAATGACGTACATTTTTTCGAAACCAGACTGGAAAGAAACGTCGACGATGCCGTCGTTATAGAGCTCGCTGTCGGCTTCAAGCATCGAGACGAGGACGGCATATTCGCAATTCTTCTCGCGGCGATCTTTGTCTAGTTCCTTGAAAAAGTGTTCATTCTTATGTTTCGTCGCGGTGGTTTCGTTCTCATTTTTCATTTCAAACATAATCGAGATAATTTCGTTGCCACGTTCGTCGGTCTCGCGATAAATATAATCGCCTTTGCTGCCAGAAGTCTTCGAAACAGCGTTGTCTTTCGCAAAATAAGCATTTTGGAAGGCGGTCGGGCGCAGCTTATTAAACTCGGTCTCGCAATGTTGCTCGAGAGTTTCGCCGATCATCTTCGTGCTAAGACGCATTTTCATATCTTTCAGACGATCAATTTCATCGTCCTTAAATTTTAAAGCGCTTTCGTATTTATCTTTCAGGGAAAGCTCGAGCGTCTTTTTTTCATTATCTTTTGATTCCAAGGCATGTGCCAGGCGGTCGCGCTCGCGCTCAATTTCCGCCACCGCGCGCGCGACCGCCAGCTCTTGGGCGGTTTTGGCTTGGGCGAGCTCGGACTCTAATCGGGTCAAGCGGTTTTCTTTCTCGGCCGCCTGACGCTCAGCGGCAGTCTGGACCTTCAGAGTCGCAAGCTTTACAGCTTCGTCTTTTTCGCGCTCAGCGATGGCAAGCTTTTCATGGACTTCTCTGGAGATTTCTTGTTTGCTAACTTGGTTCAAGAGATTAGCATATTCACTTTCGTCGACGGTAAAAGTTTTGTGACAATGCGGGCAGATGATTTCAGAATTTTGTGATGCCATTTTCCTCCAAAAATAATTTCAAGTTATTACTCAATAATACGGTTCGAACCTGCGGCTCATAGCGGCCAGAAGGTTCGAAACGCACCTTAATTTCAACATGGTACACCCGGGGGGATTCGAACCCACGACCCCTTGTTCCGAAGACAAGTGCTCTAATCCACTGAGCTACGGGTGCTTATGGTGATTTTATCACAAAACTGACGCCTCCGCCAGCCCGAACCGGCGGCCTTCGATCTGGGCGCGAAGCTCTCGCCTGTGCCGAATTCTGGGATCTTCGGTGCTAGTCTTCATTTTCTAAATACAAAACGTCCGAATCGACATACGCCTCGATCCCCGGCACCTCGCCGGCGTCCGATAGTTGCCAAATCATATATTCGCCGGTATAGGTCACATGATCATGATACTGTGCAAGCCAAATTTTATAAGGATAGTCCTGCCAAAACTTCTGCACATAATTCGTACTACCATAAAGCATCCCGCGATAGCCCGCCGCCTCGATTGTGTCGATAAAAGCTTTCGCCATCCTGTTTAGCGTTGAGAAACTTACTCCCGCTCGATTAAAATCGCGCCACTCTTCCCAGTCGAAGGCAACGCCCAGCTCGACTTCGTAATCTTCGATCTGGGCCTTCACCCACTCGGCCTGGCGTTTCGCCTCATCAACGCTATCCGCGCAAGAATAAAAATAAACTCCGACTGGCAGGCCTGCCTTTCTCGCGCCGGCAATATTCTTCGCAAACATCTTGTCCGTAGTGTACTCCGCGCCAAAATCCGCTTGATAGCCTAGCCGAATAAAGGCAAATTCGACCCCCGCCCGTTTCGCCTTCTGCCAGTCAATCTCCCCCTGCCAAGATGAAACATCGACCCCGATTTTCGTGGCTTGTGTCTTGTGCTGCTTAATAATCTCGTCAATTGCGACGCCAGCGATCTGCGCCGGCTGGGCTGGACTCTGCGGCGCGTCCGACGGCGGAGGGACGACATTTAGCCGGAACTTTTTCTGGGTTTCATTCCCACTCGCGTCGCGGATGATATACTGAGCATCATATTCACCAGTACGATCGAAATCGAATTCGCCCCGCACTTCCCGCGTCGGGCGGTCATCGGCATTATCACCGCTCATCATTAACTCGGTCAAATCGCCCTCATATCCCTGATAAACCGTGTAGCTCGCATTCCCATAAATCACGGGCGGCGTCCGGTCGACGACCGAGATTGTGAAGCTGCGTCGACGTTTTTTATTTTTTATATTATAAAATTCGAAAGTTACCTCTTGCTCGCCCAGTCGAGAACTGTCAATCTCTGGATTGCTAATCAATTCTCCTTTTAGTTCTGCGATAAAATCTTTCGCGGTTGCCTTTTGCCCAAATTCCACGACGAGTTCATCATTCAAGGTCACCGCCTCGGCGTCAATACGGCGATTTTCCGCAATATTATGCGATATAATCATCCCCAAGATCCCTATGAATACAACTGCCACCCCCAGAATTATCGCTAGCTTTCGCCGGCATAGAACTTCGCGCAAATTCCGTTGCGGCTTTAAATTGTCAGCTTCTTCTTCCCTGCTCAAGCTATCCTACCCGTCGAATCAAATCTGCTACACTTGCGACTGTATGATCTTTTGCGACCGCTGCCCTGACATCTTCGTCTGCTTCTGCCATCGCATAACCTTCAAAATCTTTTAGCATGTCAACATCATTCCAGCTATCACCGACCGTGACGATTCTAGTTTCTTCCGGATAAAACTCCTCCTTGAGTTTTCGGATCATATTCTCTTTTCCGGCCATGATTGGCGCGATATCGACGAAGGAACTATACTCCAAATCATCAATCCATGCTAGTGACGACGGCACGACACCCTGCGCGAGATACGCCCTGGCTGCGGTCGCGAACTCCAAATTTATCTGGTCGACGATCTTGCGTGCTTTTTGGTCGCTATCAGTCCAAAACCGTATCTTAGTGCAATCGTTCTCGAGATTCTCGTGCTCAACTAAATCCGAATAATAGACAAAGGTTCCCTTTGCCCCGGCCTCACGAATCAATGCGACGATCTTTTCCGCTGTTTTCTTCGCCAAGGTATATTCTGCGGCAGTTTCACCCTTCCGAGCGTCATAACACACTGCACCATTGTCAAGAATAATATAATCCATGTACTCGCGATAATCTGGAAAGACCCTGAGGATGCTCGAAAGAGAACGCCCGGTAGCGAGGATGAATTTATGCTCTGGATCTTCTCGAAACTGTTGCACAGCGCGCAAATTTTCTCGGAACAGGTCATCATTCCCATGTGGGTACAGAGTTTTATCGAAATCACTAACTAGAATCATCTTAATCTAATTTTAGCACACTGCGCTGGTTAGCCAAAGCTAAACCAATTCCGAGTTCAAATAGTAATAGTATTCCAGCAGTTCACGGGAATAATTTTTCACCACCGCGAGACTATTTTTATTATCTTCTCGCCGCGAAGGGACGACGAGCATGCGGGTAATCCCGACTTGTTCGACAAACGCCGGGTTATGACTAACCATGATAATCGTCCCGCTATAATCGCGCAAATTCTCGCCGATAATTTTCTGCGTTTCGGGATCAAAATGGTTTGTCGGCTCGTCCAAGATTACCAAATTCGCCCGCATTAGCAAAGTTTTGCAGAGTGCGACGCGCGCTTTTTCTCCCGGAGAGAGTATTTCGACCTTTTTGTAAATCTCATCGTCATGAAACAGGAAGTTCGCCAACATCCCCCGCAGCTCTGTATCCGTGAAATCGTACGACTGCACATTCTCCAAAATCGTCCGCCTCTCGTCCAGCAGCTCAAGCTCTTGCGCATAATACGCCATGGTTGTGTTTTGGCTCGGCAAAATCGCTCCCGCTGTCGGCGACAATTCTCCGACGATTAATTTCAGGAGGGTCGATTTTCCGACGCCATTTTCGCCCACGATGAGAAATTTCTCGCCCCGCGTAAGCGTAAACGACAATTTCGTATAAAGCTCTGGCCCGCCCGGATAGGCAAAGCTCAGGTTTTGGACTTCGAGCGGCACCTTCCCGCTCTGTTTTGCGGGCGTGATTTTCAGCTCGACGCGCTGGTACTGAGCCTCACGCGTCTCCAGCTCCGCAAGCTTTTTCGCCAAAACTTTTTCGCGTTGGTGCCCCATCCCAATCAACGCCGTGTTTGAACGTTTTGCGGCCCGCGCGCGCTCGACGAATTCGGTCAAACGCTTAATTTCTCGCTCCTGCTCGGTGATTCGCGCATCTTCCGCCGCCTTTTCTTCCGCATATTGTCGCCGGAAATCGCTATAATTTCCCGAATAAACTTTCATTTTGTGCGTCACCTTGTTCACAAAGAGCGTCTTGTTCGTCACTGCATCGAGAAACTCGACATCGTGCGAAATCACCAATACCGTCCCCTTATAATGCCGCAGATAATTCATCACAAACTGTTTCGTCGCCGCGTCAAGATGGTTCGTCGGTTCATCGAGCAAGATCAGCCCGGCATTCTCAAACAAAACCCGCGCAAACGCCACTTTCGACTTTTGCCCTCCGGAAAGATCGCGCATTTTCGCGTCGACCATGTCCGCAAGCTGCATTTTTTCTAAAATCCGCAGCAGTTCATAGTCAAAGTTTTGCACATCATAGGTATCAATCAAATCTTGCAGCTCGGTAATCCGCTCCAAAATCGTCGCGCTCTCCGGATATTTGGCCAACTTCTCATATTCCGCGTTGAGCTTCTCCTGCAAATTGTCTACCGGCCGCCCCTGTGCGACGTATTCCCAGACCGTGATTTCGCGCATTTCCTCGGGTATTTTTATCTCCTGCGGGAGATAGGCGATCCTCAGCCCCGGGAGCTCAATCTCGCCACTATCAAGCTCTTGTTCCCCTAAAATTACCCGAAAAAGTGTCGTCTTTCCGGCGCCATTCACGCCTACGACGCCGACTTTGTCCTGCAAATCAAAATGAAAACCACAGTCATCATAAATCACTTTCGCCCCATAAGCAAGCTGTAAGTGCGTCGCTTTCATCCGATAATTATATCATATGACCGGGCTAAGGTTGGTTACATTATCTGTTATAGGCGGCAACTTCGGTATTTACAACATGTGTTATAAGTGTTCTGTTCGGTTTCTTATTATAACATGTGTTATAATAACAAGCGTTACAAATAGCTCTTCGGCGCGTGATTTCGGGTCTAAAACTCTACAAATGTCTCGATTATGTTAAAATAAGATTGTGGATTCTAACGTCCATGGGAACCCAAAGCGGAAACCGAGGTCAAGCTCCACCGACACGAGGGTTCTCTTTTTGGTTGCGACACGATTCAGCTTCCCAGATCGCTAAAGTGTGGTATGATAAGGAGGTATGCGCCCGTAGCTCAGCTGGATAGAGCGTTGGTTTCCGGAACCAAAGGTCGTA
>CAZODR010000020.1:0-13182 GCA_964578645.1 uncultured Candidatus Saccharibacteria bacterium
TACACCTTGTCTTCAAACGTACACCCCAGCTAAAGCTGGGGGCTTTTAGAACTAGCAAAACCTGTACAGCTGTACAAGTTTAGCTTTTGCTCGACCCCTGTTAGCGTGGCGGAAAACCTGTACAGCTGTACAAGTTTTAGTATCTGCTCAAAAATTAGCATTTTGACCATTTCGACCAAGATTTTGACCTATTTTAGGTCATTTGTTCGGGTTTTAGCATAAGAATATCGGGATTTTACATATTATAAAGTTGCCCAAAACGTTAAAAATGGGCAAGTTTTGTTTTTGACTTATCTCTGTTACCAAGATTTCAAACTTGCCCAATTTGGCGTTTTTGGGCAAGTTTGAAAAAAACTACAATTCCTGTTAAAAATACCGAACATTTATTAGTCGGAATTCCCTATTCTTTGTGCGGGGCGGGTATGTCGATCCGTACTATCAGCTGTTTTACTACGCTGGCCAGGTCGGCAACTACTGGTCCTCCCGAGCCTACTCTAGCGCTGATCGTACCTACAACCTCTACTTCTATGATAGCTACGTCAATCCGTCCAACTACAACTTTCGCTACGGCGGCCGTTCCCTTCGCTGCCTAATCCCTACCCCCTAGTCCTAAGCTAGGGAGGAAACCCAATTCTTATTCTTTGTGCGGGGCGGATATGTCTATCCCCGCAATCAGCTGTTTTACAGCGCTGGCCTGTACAGTGCTTACTGGTCCTCTCGAGCCTACCCAGATACGGACAGCGCCTACCTCCTCTACTTCGATAATACCTACGTCAATCCGTCCAACCACCCCGGTCGCTACTATGGCTATTCCCTTCGCTGCCTAATCCCTACCCCCTAGTCCTAAGCTAGAGAGGAAGTGGGAAACAATCCCACAAGGCTATATCCCAGCATTCTACCCTACACAACGAACCGACAAGCCGTAGCAAAAATTGCCTAGGTTGTTAGTTTCTCCGATTTCGACCTCAAGACGAAGTTAGAATGAGGCTAGTTTGCATCCTAGTGAGCGAAGCGCGCCTATTGGGCGAGCGAGCGAAACTAGAACTTGCAAAATAGCCCATTATAACGAGTCGACTGGTGGCGCCAGTTGGAATCGAACCAACATTGTAGACTTAGAGGGTCTATGTCCTATCCGTTGAACGATGGCGCCGTGCCCCAACACCCCAGCCCTATTACCTATTATACACTATTCCTCAGAACAAGTGTAGCCCTGCCCCTCCAAATTCGCCTTCGCCTCCTCAGCGCCTAGGTTGATTAAGCTCTCCCCCTCAGTCGTCTGCCCCTGATTCAAAGTCCATCCGCTTAGCTGATCCCCACTCAGCTCAACCGAAAAATCGACCGCCATATCATTCACCACATAATTCGCCGTACCCGGCATACCAGCCACAATCTGGTCAAACATCGGCGCCATCCCCTGAGCCGCCATCGCATCCGCAAAGAGATAATTCTGCGTCACCGCCACGCTACTCAAGGTCCCAGCAACATAACTCATCCGATCCGTCTCCGTTACCGACGTCAGTCCAACCATCCCCTCTCCCCCAACTTCTTCCGCCCCCATCGTCTTCGAGCACACTAGCGTTACATCTTCCGCCACCGGCTGTTCTTCCGCCGGCTGCTGCGTCACATACTTAATCTTCGGATTGTTCACCGCCTGCTGCCACAAAACCGCCAGCACGACCACCGCCACCGCCAAAACCGCAATCAAACCAATCATAATAATCATTACCGTATTCGGCTTCTTCTTTGCTTTCGTCGCTGCAGCCATATCAACTTTCGGTTGTACCGGAGCCGGCTCTTGAACCGCAAACGGATTATACGGCGCTTGCGAAGCCGAACCTGTCATACCACTCCCCATCGGCACCGCCGTCGAAGTCCCCATCCCCGCATTCATCGCCGTACTACTCGTGCTGGCCGCCGGCGTAGTCGTAAACCCACTCGCGCCGCCCATCGAACTAGCACTACCAGTCTCCGCCCCCGTTGACATCGTCCCCGCTGAACTAGTTCCCGTCGATGCTACTCCCGCCGAACTCGCCCCCATCGGGCTCGTCGTCCCCGCACTTGGCATCGTCGTCCCGATCGCCGGACCCGACATCGCACTTCCTAGCGAACCCGGCACTGGCGCCGCCGGCGTCAAAGGCTCATCCGGTCGCGCCATCGTCGCCGTCGGGTCTGAAGCTCCAATCTGATCCAGGCCAATCGCATCCGAACCAATCGTCTTCGCCGCCATCCCCGCTGAAGTCAAATTATCCTCCGCCGAAGCCAAGCTATCCGCCATCGACAGCTTCGCACCGTCATTACTCGTCGTAAAATCCATCGGGCTACCAGCCATTCCGCCGCTCGTCGTACCTGCCGCTCCTGTATTCGCCATTGGGTTTGTTTCTTCAGGATTCATTTTGCCTCCCTTTTGTCTTTCTTGCTAGATTCCTAAACTAATACTTTCCACTATTATACTCCCCCATCCCGCATTCCACAAGCATTTATTCAGACATTTTCACGCCAAACCGTCAAATTCAGCTACTCCGCCACCTTCCCCAAAGTCCGCTTCCGCTTTTCGCGCGAGAAGAACTCCAGCCGATCCCCCACCTCTAGCGCCATCCGCTTCTCCGTCTTTAGCGCCAATCCCCCCACCTCATTCTCAATCAGCTCCTTCGTCTCAATCCGCTCCTTCTGCACGCTCTCCACTTCCGCTTCGCCGAGGATTTCCTTACCATGCTTCAGCCGCGCCAGCAACCCCGCCGTCAGCTTCCCTTTCAGCATCTGACCGCCCGCAATAATCTCCGTCTTCGTCGTCCGAAACACCCCCATCACCTTCATCTCCCCCACTTCCGTCTCGACAATCTCCTCCCCGAGCAAATCTTCCATCTCGTGTCGCGCATCATCCAAAAGTTCATAAATCACCCGATAGCTCCGAATCGGCACTCCATCGCGCGCCGCCAGCTTCGCAATATTCGTCGGCACTCCCACGTTGAACCCATAAACCACCGTATTCTCATCCCCCGCCGCCATGTAGACATCATTCTCCGTCACATCACCCACCCCTGTCGCCACCACATTCAACGTCACTTCACCATCCGTATCAATCATCTTCAGCGAATCCACCACGCTCGTCACCGACCCTAGGACATCACCCTTCACAATCACGTTAAACACCTTCGCATTATCCTCAACATTCATCATCCGCAAAAGGTCCGTACTCGTCACATTCGCCGAAGCCGCCTCGTTTGCCGCCGCTTGCGCATTCATCAAAGCCGCCCGCCGTGCGCTCTTTTCGTCCGGATATTCCACAAACCGATCACCGAAACTCGGCAATTCCTTAAACCCAGTCACCGTCACCGGCGTCGAAGGCGTCGCTTTCCCCTTCGGCTTTCCCCGAAAGTCTAGCATCGTCCGTACCTTACCATAAGCATTCCCCGCCGCAATAAACTCTCCAACCTTCAATTCCCCACCCGTCACCAAGAGATTCACTACCGACCCCTTCCCCGTCTCCATATGGCTCTCAATCACCAACCCTTCCGCCGGAATATCCACGTCCGCTTTCAACTCTTCCACATCCGCCACCAACAAAATCGCATCCAACAACTTATTCAGATTCTCCCCCGTTTTCGCCGACACCGGAATCATCATAATATCCCCGCCCCACTCTTCCGGCATCAGCCCATGCTCCGCCAGCCCAGCTTTCGTCCGCTCAACGTCCGCCCCTTCGCGGTCAATCTTATTAATCGCGACAATAATCTTCGCATTCGCACCTTGCGCGAATTTTATCGCCTCGATCGTCTGCGGCTTCACGCCATCATCCGCCGCCACTACAATCACAACAATATCTGTCAACATCGCTCCATGCTGCCGAATCGCCGCAAAAGCCTCATGCCCCGGAGTATCGAGAAAAGTAATTTTCCGCCCATCATGCTCGAGCTGGTACGCCGAAATATGTTGCGTAATTCCGCCCGCCTCCGTCGCCACGGTCTTCTTTTTCAATAAATTATCTAGCAATGTCGTTTTCCCATGATCGACATGCCCCATGACCGCGACCACCGGCGGCCGCGCCACCGCGTCCTTGCTCAGCTCCCGTCTCTCCGTCTCCGCAAGCCGCGACGCCGTATTTTTTCGCTCCAAACGCACATTTTTCATCCCCAACTCGTCAATCATGATCTGCGCCGTCTCGAAATCCAACCGCTGATTAATCGTCGCGACAATTCCATTCTTAAACAGCTCCCCAATCAACGCCGTCACGCTCAGCCCCAAAGCCCCCGCCAATTCGTCCACCGTGATCGAACCAGCAATACGAATTACTTTTTCTGCACCGTCATTCTCCGCGCTCACGCTAGCTCCTTTCTTTTATTTCTGCCCAAACCCACCAATCAGTTCTCTCACAGAAAGTTATTTTTCCAATTCCTTCCATTTTATCACATTTTTCTATAAAAAGTTAAATTTTGCTCTTGAAATCTTCCGCCAAGTATATATAATATAGTATATACATATTCCCCGGTAGCTCAATGGTGGAGCAAGAAGCTGTTAACTTCGAGGTTACTGGTTCGAGTCCAGTCCGGGGAGCCATAGAAAATACCTCAGTATCTGCTGAGGTATTTTCTATTTCGAGGGCTGGAGCGAACCGCACGGCGTCAGCCGTGTGGTTCGTAGGCAGTAGGAGCGTGAGTGAAAAACTTAGATTCATCTAAGTTTTTCCGAACCGACGCCCTGCCGCTGAGGCCGGCGAAGCCGGTCGAAGGCTCCAGTCCGGAAAACCAATAAAATTAATTCTAACTTTAGTTATAACTAGCTCAGGAGTGGCTATTAACACTTTTTCTTATATGACTCCAAAAATCCCGCCATTATACCACGCCCCTTGTTCTACTCTTAGGCATAAGTTATACTAGTCTCAGGTTTAATTATGCTCGAAATAGTTAGGCTATCAAGCAATAACATAAAGGAATCATTGGAGAAAAATCATGACCAAATCTAAGGGCTGGGACTGGAGCATCGTTAAAGGCAGTCATGCCGATTTCTGGAAAACGCCCAGCGCCGAGTCATTTTATCTCATCAGTCGTTGGCAAAATTTGGGATTCAAAAATTTTCTCGATCTCGGATGCGGGCTCGGTCGTCACGCAATTTTATTTGGTAAAAACGGCTTCACAGTTTCCTGTTTCGACATTTCCGAAGAGGCTATTGCCCAAACAAAAGCTTGGGCAGAATCCGAAAACCTCACCTTCGATTATAAAGTCGGCGACGCGCTCGATTTGCCATTTGACGACAACAGCTTTGATGCAATTCTATCTTTTCACGTTATTAATCATACCGATACCACTGGCATGAGAAAAATTGCCCACGAAATTTATCGAGTACTTCGTCCAGGTGGCGAATGCTATCTCACGCTTGGCTCAAAGGACACCTGGGGCTGGAAAGAAACCGATTGGCCCCTGATCGACGAAAATACGAAGCTTCGCCAGGAAAACGGTCCAGAGAATAATGTTCCACATTTTTATGCCGATTATGATATTATTCAGGATATTTTCAGTAAATTCGAGATCATCGACGTTCACCAGCTTGAAGAATTTCTTGAAAATAAAACCAGTGGCAAGATCTACGAATCTTGGCATTACCACGTTCTACTCCGTAAACCATAGCCCCATGCAAAACCCCCGAGCCATCGGCCCAGGGGTCACTTCTCGGAAAATTCCCAAAAGCTCTAGCTCCACTTCGCTATATCAGCTTTAATTTTCTCATAATTTTCTTGGAACTCTCCGTTTCGGCTTAAATCGCGCCCTATTACCAGCCGATCTGCCCCATACTTCAGCGCCTCCCCCGGGCTCATGACCCGATTCTGGTCATCGCGACTACTCTCCGGCAACCGCACCCCTGGAGTATTCAACGTCAGCTTCCCGACCAATGCCCGCTCGCGCAAATACTTCGCTTCATGCGGCGAACAAACCAAATCGGTCAACCCGCACTCTTCGGCCAGCATCGCATACCACGTCACAGCTACATTGCTTGCATTTCCCTTCGCCGGATTAAGCCCAGACCAGTCCACAGCATCCCTCGTCCCGACGCCAAATTCAGCCGCTACCGTAGGCTGCGTCTTGCTCGTCAAAACCGTCACCGCGCACGACCTCGTCCCCGCATCGCGACAAAGCTCCGCAAAGTCGCACAAAACATCTCTCGGCGGCGTCCTACCTTCGTCAAAATCCCCTGGCGTAACACCGGTGCTACAGCTCCCCGCCATCACATTCACCATAAACGGCTTATGCTCGAGAACCTGCTTCGTCAGCGCCAAGATCTTGCTCGGAATCTCAATCAGCTTCACGTCCGCAAACACCGGAACTCCCTCGTTTTGTACCGCATCAATCGCCCCATATCCATATTCGGATAGAAACACCCGATCCAGCTTCACCCCGACCTCCCTCGGGAAATCCGGCCGCTTCACGATCTCCAACAGCGACTTCAAAGAAATGTCATCCGCGCTCCAAAAAATCTTACCAGAAAAATTCATTTTCCAGTCCCCCTAACTATAAAATACTCGGGCCTTTACTTCCGCCCGGCTCTTTTAGCATATCACATCATCCTCATTCTGTCTAGATCATTCCGTATAAACCGCCCTATAAATCAACCCGCCTTCCCATTAACCCAAGAAAAATCCCAGATACTCAAAGCCCGCGCTTCTTTCTCTAGGATCGATAGCTACTTTTTAAACTTTCTCGCCATTTTGGCCTTTTTGCGTTGCAACTTCTTGCGCATTCGCAAAATTTCCCCAATCTTCTCCTGCGTCTCCTGCACTTCGCGCAACATCGGCAGCGAAATCGCCCCCGTCTGTGCCAAAATTTCCAAAATCGCCTGCCAACTTCTGAGCTGGAAGCGACTCTGTCGCATAAGGTCATCGCGCAAACGCTGAAAATCCAGAGTTTTCGAGAGAACAACCGCCTCATTTTGCGTCGCCATTACATAATCCGCCAGCACATTATCCTCTTCCATTGCCTCCGCAAGGTCAATCCCCAGGACTTCCTCAATCCTCTGCCAGGTCTTCGCATCTTTCGGCATCGCCTTCGAGGTTTCCCAACTTATAATCGTTGTTCGGTGCACTCCTATAAGTGCACCGAGTTGAGCCTGGGTCAGCTCCGCCTCCTGACGCCGAATCCTAATCAAAACTCCAAATTTCACAGATATCCCCCTTTCTTCTGTAAAAATCAAACTCTAAATTTGACAAAATCTCTCTTTGAATCCTAGCCAAAACTCTAAATTGGGCAAAATGCCCTTTCCTTTGTAGCTATTTTAAGTTACTTACTGGCACCAAAAACCACCAGATGGCGTTTCTGCCGCCTAGCAACCCCCATACTTCCATTATAGCACACATCCCCGAAAAAGTCAATGCTTTTCCCTTGTCTGGCTCAAAAAACGAACTTAAAACGACCTCTAAGTTTTAAGTAGCCTTAATTCCATCTCCAGATATAGCATAACCGGGAAGAAAACATGTAAAACTTAGTGCAGTCGCGCACAATCCTAGCGCAAAACCCGAACATCGATCGCCCCCAGCCACATTTCTAGCATCTTGAAACCACTCCCGCTTAAATCCCCTTCGCAAAATTCGCATTTCCCAAACCCGAACATTCCCCATCCCGATCGCCGCAACAATAAAATATTCTTCATATTTTACAACAGATTTTTCCCTTCCCTTTTCCAGTTTTTCTTTTAAGCCATTCCACAGATTTGACGTTTTTCATAATCCATGCTAGAATGAAGTCATGGATAGAATTTTCATCACCATCGCCGGGGTCGCCATCGCCGCCTTTCTCGTCATCTCTGTTGTTGCCGCCTTCGAGACCACCAGCCATCGCCGCGAAGTCATGAACCATTGTCATTACCGATCGCGCAAACAGCTCATGGTTGGCGCCGAAAAACACTGCTTTCAGCTCTTAAACGACATTTTTGGACAAAAATTTTATATCATCCCCGACGTGAAACTCTCCGCCCTCCTCAGCCACAAAGTCGGCCGCCAAAATCGCACCGCCGCTTATAGCTTCATCGACCAAAAAACTGTCGATTTCGTCTTTTGTAATAAACAAAGCCTCCGCCCAGTCTGCGCCGTCAAGCTCGACACCGGCGCCCAAAAGTCCAAATCCCTCGGCAGCGACCCCAAAGACATGGAAAAATTTTTCCGCAGCGCCCATCTCCCCTTCGTCCGCATCACCGACCCAAAAAAGCTCGATCGCCAAACCGTCATCGAAGAATTCTCCCGCGTCATCTACGAAACCAGCATCCTCTCCGCTTCTGGCAAAACCCGTACAAAAGTCAAACGCCTAAAAACCGCTCCTTCGGATGACGAAGACGACTTTCCGACCACTCTCCGCCCCCAAACCCCCATCATCGCCACCACCGTCGACGACCCAATTTCCCCGACCGCCCATATTCCCAAAAACTCAGCCCCGGATACTTCTGAAGATCCCGACGATTTTGATGATTTTGACTTTGACTGAGAATTCCCACTATTGCGACGACTTTGGCTTCAACTGAACAAATTATTTGTTCAACCGCGCAGCGGCTATATTTATAGCACCGTCGGCACCGTAAGCGATTATGGCGCAGTCAGCTGCAAATGGACTTCCATCGCCACCAACAGCGAACGCTGGGCCTATCATCTCATCATCGACAAGGAAAAAACTGCCCCAGAGAGCTATGGTAATCGCTGGGCTGGTTTTCCTCTCCGCTGCCTGGCTAATTAGAGTATATGTAGCATGGAGAACTTAATTCCAGATTTTTCTATATTTTAACCTTTGTGCGCAGCGGCGCAATTTACACAGATAGCGGCAGGCTCTGGGCTCCCAGCGTAAACTCGTATACCTGGACATCTTATCCCCGAGACGACGGGCTTCGCGCTTACAGCGTCGCCTTTGACAGCAGAGGTGTAAACCCATTAGATTCTTATCGCAACCGTTGGAGTGGCTTTTCTCTCCGCTGCCTGGCTAATTAGAGTATATGCAGTAGAAAAAGCTAAAACCCTAAACTTCAGAAATATAAACTTTGTGCGCAGCGGTCGCATTAATATTAATAGCGAGGCATTAAGTTTTGCCAGCGCATTCGGTTATTATTGGACAGCTCAATCTTGTGCCGAAAACTCATATACCTATGGTCTTTATTTCAAAATCGCCGACGTTAATCCATCAATTAATCTCGAACGTTGGCGTGCTTTTCCTCTCCGCTGCCTAGCTAATTAGAGTATATGTACCGGGGAAATAACAAAAATCCAGATCGAGATCAGATTCATTTCTCGTGCGCAGCGGCGAAATCTCAATAAGATCCGGCATCTCGACCAGCCTTGGGGCCGGAGGTTGCTGGTGGGCTTCAGGAGAACATTATCATTCCGGCTTTATGGGTTTCATGGGCATCAACTCAGAAGTCATCCCGAACCACAACAGCTATCGTTGGGCTGGCTATCCTCTTCGCTGCCTGGCTAATTAGAGTATATGTAATCAGGAAAAATCCAAAAACCAGATTTCGATAATCAAAATTTGTGCGCAGCGGCTTACTGCACCCTACCTTAAGTCTATATCTCAGCGGATTATACGGCTACGATTGGACATCCCGAGCCAACTCTGCGTCCACCCATGCCTACAGTTTCGCCGTCCACAAAAGCATAGCCCCATCAAACTCCAACGAAGCTCGAGCTCACGGTCTTCCTCTCCGCTGCCTGGCTAATTAGAGTATATGTAGCCGAAGATCTCGGGGGCTCGTTAGCTTCGCTTCATCTCTCCGATCACCCTAGGGCGAAGTTAGGTTCGATGCAGTGCAAGGAAGTGGTGCGAAGCGTAAGCGAACCGTACTTAGCGTACGGAGAGCGCGCACCGCAAACCACTGACGCCGCAATGCACGAAGATAGCGAGCCCCTACCCCACAACCGTCAAACTAATCTTCCGCCCATCCTTATCCACATCCAAAATCCGAAACTTCTTACGTTCGTTCAGAGTAAAGACCTTTTCTGGATCGGCATCATTACCATTACCGAGCTCAGAAACATGAACCAAAGCTTCGATTGCTGGAGAAATCTGGACAAACGCCCCAAACGGCGTAATCCGCGTAATCGTACCTTCGACTTCATCGCCCCGTTTCAAATTCTCGACCTCAGAAAGCCACGGATCGTCAGTTAATTGTTTAATTGACAACGACAAGCGCTCTTTGTCAATAGCGATAATCTTCGAATCCACCGTTTCGCCAACCTTTACATAATCTGCCGGATTGTTCACGCGCTCCCAAGAAATCTCAGAAATATGGATCAAACCTTCGACTCCGTCAACATTCACAAATGCACCAAAGTCAACCACCCCAGTGACAACACCTTTCACGACATCGCCGACATGTAGCTCCGCAAATCGCTCAGCCAACCCGTCCTTGACCGCTTCCTTCTCCGAGAAAATCAGCTTATTATCCTTACGGTTCGCATCAAGAATCCGCACTTTCATCGGCTGGCCAACCAAAGCATTCAACCTCTGTAAAATCTCATCCTTGTCAGCGCTGCCAACCCGCGGATAATGTTCTGCTGAAAGTTGCGAAACCGGCAAAAATCCACGAATCCCCTCGAATTCCGCCAAAAGTCCACCCCTGTTTGCATCAAACGGCGTAATCTCGACAATTTCCGCAGCGTCAAGCTTACCCTGGATCTCATCCCAGCCCTTCTCCTTCGCGGCCTTGCGCAGAGACAAAAGAACGCTACCGTCCCCCATTTCCGCCTCAATCACCGACGCCGAAACCTCGTCACCAATGTTAAGATTGCGCGCAAAACTCACCTCGCGCCGTGGCACAACCCCCACGCCCCGCGCCCCCAGATCGACCAAGATCTCATGTTTTTTCATCGACAGGATTTTCCCTGTCACTGTCTCCCCCACAATTGCCCGCTTCACGCCTTCGTCAGCGTTCGCCAGCAACTCATCCATTGTTAATTTGGCTTTTGTTGTATCCGCCATATTATTATATTATCCTTTCTTCAGGTCCGTTCAAAAACCAATTTCCGCCCCACGCCCAATCAAAGCCCCTCGTCAAAACGCTCTAATTAAAACTCAAAAACACCAAAAACTGAATTTTTGAACGAACCCAAAATCTAAAACCATTATACCAAACTTCGCCCGCCCCGTCTACCCAATTTTTCAAACTTCCCCGAATTCTATATCTCTCAGACCATCCATAATCTCCCCAGCTTCGCCGCATGACCGCATTCTCGACCCCTGTAATCACCTCAAATTCCCACACCCCGGACAATGATATTTGCCATCTCGCGTCTGAAACCTTGTCAAGCCACAATTCCGACACCGCGACCTCTGATGTAGCCAATCTCGATAGCTATCAAGCCGCCCCTGTGCGACCTCTTCACTATATTCGATCCCGTATTTCGCGCAAAGTTCTCGAGCTTTTTCCCAAGCCGCACACTCCATTTTCACCCTTTCCGCATCCATTTTGAAATTTTTGTGTTCAAGCAGGGCATGTCCGACCTCATGTAGCAAGCATAACTGATATTCTTGAACATCTTTCCACTTCTCAATCGCCTCAAAAATCACCGTCCCCGAACCCTCTCCCGGACGAAAAGCAAACTTTCTCCCCTGTAAAAATCGCAAATCTGCATAATCATTTTGCAGCCGCTCAAACAATTTGTTCACATCCGCCTTCGCCTCCATTTCGCCCTATTTTACTCCAATCTCCTAAAAAACACTACCATAACCATTCTTGCTCGATCTATACGAACATTTTCCAATTTTTTGCACAAAAATAACTAGCCTTTTATTCAGCTAGTTATTTTCTGTGTTCAATATTATAACACTTGTTATAATTTAAGCAGCTTTCTTCGCTGGCCCACGTCGAGAAATCCGACCACCCTTCGCGCCAGCAATCCGTGCTAAAGCTGGGTTCGCCGCAAAACCGCCCGTGTGGCCATTCTGACCACCTTTACGACCGATCTGCGAATAGAATTCTTTACCATATTTTTCGCGATTTGTCTGGGCCGCTTTCAAGCCGCCTGCTTTCGTTCCTGCCATGGAAACTCCTTTTCTGCCCACCAATTAACTATATAATTACCACCCTTTTTCGGTTTTGGCTCATTTTCTCAACGTTTTGAAACCACAACCATTTGGATGTTACTATCATTGTAGCATACCGCTTCAGTTTTGTCAATACGTTTTTGTTAAAAATATGCTATAATTTTTCTTCACCCCTGTTATTTTTACAAATTTCATGCCCTTGTTTTATTAAAATTTCCTGTTTTTGCTATATATTCCCTATTATTTTTCACCCGAACAAACTTGATCTCTTGATGCAATTTATAATTTTGTCAACCCGAACAAATCCATTTTCCTAATCCACATTCTGTGGAAAAAACTCTTGCAAAAACCCGTCTCGTGATATACAATAGAGGTACTTTGAACAAATCCTGCGAGGTTGCTCAAAGTGTATGACCTATTCTTATGAGAACCACCTTCTGACCGAGGTGGCTCTTTACTTTGTGCGCAGCGGCTACGTTTATATTATTAATGGTAGGTTTGAACTCTCTGGTGTCGATAGTTATGGTTGGTCTTCTTGGCCCTATTCTAATGGTGTCTACGCCTACACACGCCGTTTCAACGGTGATAGTGTCTATCCGTCGAATGTCAACGGTCGTTGGGATGGTCATTCTCTCCGCTGCCTGGCTAATTAGAGTATATGTAGCAGGAGAAGTTAAAGCTTGTTCTTTTTTTGCCTAGATTACTTTTTCTCAAGGCGCGTCCGCGACGCCTGCCGTCGCAGGGTCGCGGCGCTCGTCCTCCTCGTAAGTCCGGATCCTTTCGTAAAAGTAATCTAGGCACAAACACAACTAGGTTTAACTTTTCCAAGTTGGATGTTTCGATCATCTCGGGACGCACTAGTATGCAAGTCAAGCATAGGAGGGACAAAGTTAGCGCAGATGAGATGCTCAGATTACCCTGGGGCTCGTTAGCTTCGATGCAGTGCAAGGAAGTGGTGCGAAGTGCAAGCGAACCGTACTTAGCGTACGGAGAGCGCGCACCGCAAACCACTGACGCCGCAATGCGCGAAGCTAACGAGCCCCATCGCCATGAGAACGAGCCCTTACCCATAGCAAAACCTTGTGGGGGTTTATTTTATATTCCCACAAGGCCTTACTATGGTGGAGTAACAGGGATTCAAACCCTGGACCTCTGCCTTGCAAAGGCAGCGCTC
>CAZODR010000021.1:0-11925 GCA_964578645.1 uncultured Candidatus Saccharibacteria bacterium
ATCGTACGGAGAGCGCGCACCGCAAACCACTGACGCCGCAATGCGCGAAGATAACAAGTCTCAAAGCTTCAACTTCTCCTGCATCTCCAAAAACTCCCCTTCCGTTGGCTTAATAAACCGCTCCCCCGCCCAATTCTCATTCACCGGCAAAATATGCACATGCGCATGCGGCACATCAATCCCCACGATCTTAATTTGCATCCGCTCGCCGAGGACCTCCTCCATATGCTTCGCCAGCTTCTTAACAGTCGCCATCACTGCCTGATAGTCACTATCAGGCAAGTCGTAGACTTTGTCGACCTCCAGCTTCGGAATGACCAAAGTATGCCCCTCCGCCTCTGGCGCAATATCGAGAAACGCCAAAGTCTTCTCATCTTCATAAATTTTATAACAGGGAATCTCACCCCGCACAATCTTCGTAAACACACTACTCATCCCTTAATTATACAACATTTCCCCCTTCCAAACTACCAAAATCTCAAATCTAAATCCACAAATTTTATTTATAGTAAAAATCACGACAAAACTATTGACAATTTCGACCATGTGTGCTACAATGGTATTAAGAACAAAATATTATATTGTCCAAAACAAAAAGGTAAAAATGAGCGAAAAAGCCCCGAAATCAAATTCCGAAAATCTTCTAAACAGTTTAGAAGTAGCAGGCAACAAGCCTGCTGACTGTTTCCGTGTCAACCCCGCGGATTATCCAATTTTTTCTCGCCAATCCGAGCTCAGCCCGCGTTGGGGCGACAATTCCAAAACTCGCTGGAACATCGACAAAACTCTCAACCGTTTCGTGACCAGCACCGCCGATCTCATCGCGACGATTGACGGCAGTTCCATCGAATACGAGAACCATCCCGAGCGCATCCGCCCCGATCATGTTATTTATCTTGACAAATCCGCCCGCCCCGTGAGCTGGATGGTAAACCTCTTTTGGGACAAATTCTCCGACGAAAAACGCCCGGGCCATTCCTATCTCAATATCGACCGCCAGCCCTGGTTCCGCCGCAGCGGCGTCACGGTTAACCCCGACGGCTATTCCCGCAGCCCCGACGGATCGCTCCATCGCGACTCATTTTCCGACTTCAAGACCGAAAACATCCCTCCCGAAGATTTCGCCCGCATTCGCGCTCTCTATATCGACGGCGGCATAAAATCCGAAAATCCTGCCGAAATTATGGAAAGCCCATCGCAACTTGATGGCAAAAACATTCTCATAGTTGACGAAGTGAAACGATCAGGATCTACTCTTGATATTGCAAAATGGCTCATTAAAAATGCTTTTCCAGAAGCCGCCAGCGTCGAAGGTGCCTATTTTTGGCAAGGTAGTCAAAAAGTCAACCACGATGGGACAGAATCCCAAATGCGCAGCGTCCCCGTTTGGTATGATTCTAGCACCACGTTTGGGCGCGGGGCGGGAGAAATCGACCCGAAATTCTACGCCGATCGCCACGAAACTTTCAAAACCGACCGCACCCGCGCCCAAAAGTTCGGCTCGCTCGTTTTGAGCTCGACTTATGATCTTGCGAGCGAGCCGAACCAGCTCTCTCGCGAATTACTTCGCGAGATGAAAAAAATGCGGGGCGACTTTGATGCCGGCAAAATTCTCCTCAGCGCTCCACATAACTACGATTTCGACCGAGCTGCAGACGCCATCGAGGCGCAGGGCATCAAACTCGCCCCGTCCAACGATCGTTCTCCAGATACTTTCATCAACATCCAACGCGCGATCGACTCTCGCCCACCCGACGCCTAAACCCTCCCCATAAAACCGGCCCCGATAAATCGGGGCCTAATTTTTTGGCGCATAATATATTTTCACTCCCTCATTCTCCGGAGAATTATCATATATTATCGCCTCAATCCGATAAAGATCCCCACCATCCAAAAACTGGCAATCTAAGAAATATCCCATCGGATAATTCTCACGCCAATTTATCGTGGCAGTAATTTCTCTTTGGCTTCCATCTTCTGCGACCAATTTCATCTTAATTCGGTCGCCAATGTCGCCATCCGGGCGTTCCTCGCCCAAAAACCGGCATATTTCAACCTTGTCTCTCATGGTTTTCATCAGTCTTCCCCCTTTCTGATGCCTTCCATCTACCATTGTATCACACATATCTATTTTTGTCAATACTTTATGCTAATTTTCCTCCGATTTCTCCATCTTTCCAGCACTATTTTGCCCAATCTTCAACTTCCTCGGAAAAACCCTTATGCCTCGTGCGCAGCGGCGCCATCGGTATCAATAATGGTAAGCTGGGGGTTTCTGGTACTGATAGCTATGACTGGTCCTCTTGGCCATATACTGATGACTTCCGCGCCTATTATCTCGGTTTTAATAATGGCACCGTTTACCTGTCAGGCAGCGGCAATCGTTGGTACGGTCTTCCTCTCCGCTGCCTAGCTAATTAGAGTATATGTAGCAGAAAAAATCTCACTATCGCTCAATAACAATCCTAAACTCACGAAATTGCTTCGCTCGGGAGGATTCGTTATGCGCGCAGTCGTGAAACGACAATAGCGCGCATCCAAGAGAATCCTGGATTTTGTCTCACAAAATCCCAATTCCGTTCGTTACGAACGGAATTGACTCGCTTCCCATCCATTCCCAAATGCGCAAATTTATTTGTGCCTTTGGGAATGGCGGAAGCGAGAGGATTCGAACCTCCGAGACATTTCTGCCCACACGATTTCGAGTCGTGCGCCTTCAACCACTCGGCCACGCTTCCACAAACATCATACCACAACTTTTCCTTAAAATCTACCTCTCTTTATCCCCGCCGCTGTTTATACGCTGCATATTTTTTAATTAACGGCACTTTGCTTAGATAATCCTTCCACATCCCGAGATATCGTCCCCTTTGATCGCCAAAATCTCCGTATCCCCCATCTTGAGTTCCTCCGTATTCATACAACGGCGTCGCAATATCTCCCGCCGCGACCCACTCGCTTCGACACCCCGTCGACGTTACCGGCGACTCGCACTCAATCCCCCCGACCCAGCTTCTCCCCGCCTCATCCGCGCACATCAGCCAATCCAACTTCCCATCATACGATCGAAAAACTTCCGTCGTCATCTTCCCGGCAATCGCATTCTCCCCCGCATAGCTCATGACCAGCTTCCGAAAATCCGGCTCACGCTCCGCTCGCACAAAAACCCTCTCCGGCTCAATTTTCTCGCCTCCCTTTTGCTTACCAAATTCCATTGTCATCGGCTGCGAGCGTACCTCTTCATAAAAATCCCCCTTCGCTTCCCCCATATAAAGCTTCCTCGCTAGCTCCTCTTTTGAACCATATTTCTTCGCCGTCCCGCAAAAGACAAAATCCGGATTCGTCCGCACTCCTTTCTCGGGAGTCGTCTCCTGGATCTTATCCAAAGCCCTCTGCAACTCCGCCGGCAAAGTCACCGACTCCTCGCCAAACCCTTTCCCATAAAACTCAGCTGCCCCCTCCCCTTTTCGAACATAATCCGGCATATATCTCCAAACCCCCGCCGATCTACTTTGATAATATGTCCGCACCTTGACTCCATCATCATCCGACACATATCCAACTACCGCGTCCCGCCCATCATTGCTATAAACTCTCGACAAATCAATCTCCCGTCCCCCGACCTTAGTCGCATACTTCGGCCCCAAATCCAGCGTCGCCAAAATCTCCGGCGTCAACTTATATTCCACGCCCCTCTTCTCCCACGAATCACCGTCAATCACCGCTCTCTTTAGTAATTCCGCCTGCTTTTCCTCGCTATTCATTTCGAGCGACAAGTTTTCCTGACTCCGCTGAGCCATATTCGCCGCCGAAAGCACATTCCCACCAACCTGTCTCTCCGCCTCTCTTCGCGCATCCTTATTTTGCCGTTCCATGTCTCGATAATATTCAAACCTTTCCCCATAAAGATTTTCTTCTAACCGATTCATCGCTGCGACATATTGCGAAAACGTTTTCCGATCCGAAACCGGCTTCAGCTGTCCAATAATCATTCTCCGCCACATCCCGAACCCGACCGGCGTGTCCATGCCATCCGTTCTTCCACTATTGACCTGGAAAAACCGCTTCATATCCGCCCCAGTCATTCTTTGCACCGCATCCGCCTCGCGCCCCAAAACCATCGCAAACATCTGAGCCTGCTCCGGATCATCCTTAATCTCTTCGACCATAAATCCCATACCACGTTCATCCGCCATATCAACTTTCGGCGCAATCCCCCGCAAAAACTCCACTTCCATCTCTCGCGGAATTTCCCCCTGCCCGAAGGTCTGTCGAATCTTCTCACGTCGCTCTTGCGTCTTTTGCTCCGCCAATTGCTCCTGGACATATCTCTCTGCCGCCGCGCGCACTTCCTCCGCCCTACTCGACCGCGCCTCATTCCTTTGCCCAATTCTTCCGCCTCTCCTCATCCCCTCCTCCTAATCTCTTTGCGTTATATATTCCTGAATCAACGGAACATTGCTTAAATAATTTTTCCACATACATTGTTTCGGCCCGCGAGTATCATTCCGATCGCCATAAATCCCCGCCCGCGTCGAATATTCATATAGTGGCGTCATGAAATCTCCCATCGCGACAAAATCCCGCCGCAAACCCAGCGACGTAATAGGCGCCACCGCCTCAATCTGCCCAATCCACGTCCGTCCGCGCCCATCGCTGAAGAACAGCCAAATCAGCTGCCCATCATGCGACGAAAACGCCTCCGCATTCACTTCCCCCGCATCAATCGTGCTCGTACAAAACCTCGCCCGCGGCTGCCCAAAATCCGGCGCCCGCCGATAATCAATCCCGAGAGTATAAGGCGCCTTCTTCTGCCCCTGTTCCATCATCCCAAAATCCCGGTTCAACGCCTCCCGCGAAACTTCCCGATAATAATCCCCGCGCATTTTCCCCTGCGCATATGCCGCCTGATAATCTTGCGCCGAGCCATACGCCTTCGCCGCCCCCGCAAACACAAATTCCGGCCGCTTGACATTCGTCACTCCGAATTTCTCCTCAATCTGCATTAATGCCGCCTGCAGCTCAATCGGCAAAATCACCGTCGCCGTCTCATATCCCGATCCCAATCCGCCAATACCGCCATCAGTCCCACGCACATAATCCGGCAAATAACACCACAGCCCCAGCCCATTATGCCGATAAAACGACCGCACTCGATAGCTCGCCTTCTCCGGAATATACGCCACCGCCGCGACCTGCCCATCCGTCATCCGAAACAACGGCGACAACGAAATCTTCATCTCCCCGACCTCGACTTCATACATCGGGCTCAGTTTCATCTCCGCCAAATCATGCGTACTCAACATCTCAACTCGCCCATCACCCTGCCACGCGTCGCCATCAATCACCGCCCGCCCCAGCATCTCCCCGCCGCGTTCCGTCAAAATCCGCCCAAACTTCTCTCGCCCCTCTCGCGTTCCGCCGCCAGCCTGCGCCATACCAGCCCCGCCGTAGTCCAGCGCCGCCTCCGCCCCGATCTCCGCTCGCCCGAAATCCTCAATCGGCTCGACTTCATTCATCCGGTCTTCCGCGACCGCCCGCAATTTCTCAAACGCCCGATAATATTCCAGCCGCTTCCCATAAAGCGTATATTCCAGCTCGTCCATCGATCGCTCATAACACCGAAAAACTTGCTCCCGCGTCTTCGCTCGAATCCCATCGAGAAAATGCTTGCGCAACTTTTGGAATCCGACCGGCGTCCGATAATCCGCCCCTTCCGTCTGCGCAGCCCCGAGCAACCGATTCAGCGCATCCTTATCCACTTTCTGCCAATTTCGCAAATTATATCCCGTCGCGACCGCCAAAATCTGAATCTGCCGCGGATCGCTCGCAATCCGATCAAACATTTTTCCCGCCCCAACTTGCGGATTATTCAGCGGATCCCGAATCAAAAGCAAAAAGTTCGCCTCATCAACCGCCCGAATCTCCCCCTGTTTCAACTTCCTCAAAAACTCCCGCCGCTGCTTCTCCGTCACTTCCGGATCTTCGCTCGTCAAGACCATTTTCCTCAGCTCCCCCAGCCGCTTCCGTTTCAAATCCTTCAGCGCCCGCGCCCCGAGACTGACAATCTCATCCGCCGTCACCAAATTCTTTTCGTCAATGCTAAAAAACGCTATGATCTTATCCTGCAACGCCGCCAACCGTCGCTTCGCCTCATCCGCCTGGCTCCTCCCCTGTCCAGCCTTAGTCGCATTCGTCATCCACGGCAAATCGTTCGCATCCAAAATCACACCGCTCCCCTCCCGCGCATTCATATCCCGCATCCCATCAATACTCCGCGACGCCCCCTTCTCCGCTCTCAACCTCCGAAACATATTCATATTATACCAAATTTTTCCCATTCTAAGAACCCTAAGCTACATATACTCTAATTAGCCAGGCAGCGGAGAGGAAGGGCTTGCCAGTGGTTCGCGGTGTTCGCGGGGTTTATGATAGTGCTAAAATAGAGGAAGTGTGGATCGCGATTGCTGCTAGTGCGGCGGGAATAATAGTAGCCGCCAATGCCTAAACCGCGGGCAGAACCTTCTTTGAGGGTGATGCTGCCGCTGCGCACAAAGTTTAAGCTAAGTTTTACTAAGAAGATTTAAGTGGTTACCACTACAGATCGAGCCTCAATGAGGCTTATACTTTCATTGTAGCATAGGTTATGGTTTTTGTCAAGATATTTCGGGAAATTCTAATCATTTTGTCAATTTTTAGATCGAAAATGTTGTAAACTATACACATTATTAATCTTTGTGCGCAGCGGCTACGTCAATAGCGCTGACGGTAAGCTGTGGGACTACGGTGAACGTGGTTACGGCTGGTCATCTTGGCCAGGTTCTAATGGCCTCTACGCCTACTACCTCGACTTCGGTGGTAGTAACGTCAACCCGTCAAACAGCTACAATCGTTGGATCGGCTTTCCTCTCCGCTGCCTGGCTAATTAGAGTATATGTAGCAGGGAACAACATAAATTGAGTTTGAAACAAAGCTACTCCAAAATGTTGTAAAAAATACAACATTATCTAGCTTATGTTCAAAATCTGTGCTACAATAAAAATGTCCTATTACACATCGTGACCAGTTTTTGGTAGTATTTTACACCAAACCATTAGCCTACTCCGTATTGTCATTTATACGTCGTCATTCTTAAGCGGCACCGCATAAGTAATTGACGACAGTTGACGAAAACTGGAGTAGGTTACGAAAATGGCTTTAGACACCTTGCGGTGTCGCTTTTGTTTATGGCGATACGTTCCTTTACGGCTAGCATGATTGACCTTGTGCTTAGTAATTATTATCGTGGCATTCGCGACACCCAAGGTGTTAAACATCATCAAACAATCAAAATCCTTGCCGATCCCATGGCTAGCTTTTTGATTGCAAAAAGGAGGAACAAAAATGCCAAAACTAAGTAATCAACCTCAGCCTCATCTAGGCCATAAAAATGCTAGCACATCAAAGCTGCATCTCCAAGATCGCGAACATTACTTCCGTAATCTTGCCCTCGCTAGCCTCATCGTCATAGCCTTCATTGCTAGCTTATCAATATTTCCCATTGCTGAGCAAGACAGCAAAGCTGCGAACTGTACCGATATAAACCCTGAATCTTGCCCGGCGAAATCGCTCTCGACGCAGGCCGCCGTCGAGGTCGCTACGACGATCGCAGTTGCGCTTGATCCCGCCGTGCGGATCGAAGTCACCCCGACGGCGGCCGGAGCTTTTTCCAGCCAAGCGGCAAAATTGGCCGTTTCGACGAATAGCGCCGCTGGCTACCAGCTCACCATGACCAGCGCTTCCGGCACCGATGCCCTGACAAACACCGCAAACTCCAATCTGACGATTGCCGCCGTCCCCGCAAACACTCCAAAAGCCAATTTCGCGAACAACACTTGGGGTTACAATCTCGCGACCAGCGGCAGCGAGATTTCGGATTCAACGACTTTTAGCCCTGTTCCAACGTCTGCGACCAGCATCAAAACCACTTCCTCCGCTTCGAATGATTCCTATCTCCTAAACTTCGCGACTAAAGTCGATTCTACGCTTCCCAGCGGCGAATACAACAACAATCTCATCATTTCCACTATTGCTAATCCTCGACCCGCCACCATTGACGACATCACGACCATGCAACAAATGACTCCAGCGGTTTGCAACAGTATGCCCCTCGCCGACGAAAGCGGCGCGAGCCAATATCAACTCACCGATTCCCGCGACGGCAAAACCTACTACGTCGCGCGCATTAAAAACCGTGACAACGACGAAGCCCGTTGCTGGATGGCCCAAAATCTCGCTTATGATTTTGTCAAAGGTAAAGTTTTAACGCCAAATGATTCTGACGTTACGGCGAATTGGACTGTGCCTGATAATGCGCTGGCGATCGGCACGGCGGGCGGCACCGAAGCGACCAGCCTAAGCATGTGGAAAGGCAATAACGTCACCAGCGATCATGACTCTTATGGCAATTATTATAGCTTCGGTGCCGCCACTGCCGGATCAGGGACATCACTAGCAAATGGTGAAACCGCACCAAATTCAATCTGCCCCGCAGGATGGAAGTTACCATCTGCCGACGATTTTGCCTTGCTCATCACAGACGTCCTAGATGATAAAGTCAGGCTTGCGCCCTATTACATACCTCAAAGCTACGGCGTAGTACAGACCGGAGAAATGGGCAGCATCGGAGACGCCTCCTTCTGGCTATCAAAAGTAGGACTTTTTGATAACGCTCCAGCAGGGCTACAAGCCTTCTTCGTTACTGGTTACGGCCGAGATTACTTAAGGTACAATGGCAACTACACCGGAGGACCAAATTCATGGGGCGCAACCATCCGCTGCATCGCTAAATAACCCACACAGGGGGGAAGCTCTTACGCTTCCCCCTACTCCCAGAAGGGGCTGGAGTATACGTAACAAAAACAAGAAGCCGCCACGCGTCCTATTTAGCCTAACTAATTTTGATATTAAAATCGAGCTATCTTGGAATCGATGAGTTGCAGCGCGCCTTATGGCGAGCAAAACTCCGAGGACTGAAAAGATCCTATTTTTACTAGAGTAATTTTGAGAACAAAAAGGAGCTATTTTGAATTCTATCAAGCGCAGCGCATCTTCGGATGAGCAAGCGCCGTGCCTTCTTATTTAGTCTAACTAATTTTGTAGAAAAAATGGAGGTATTTTGTATTCTAATGAACGAAGCGCGCCTCAAGGCGAGCGAGTGAAATTAGAACTTACAAAAGACCCCATTTTTTCACAAAATTTGGTATGCCCGACAGGATTCGAACCTACGACCTTTGGCTCCGCAAGCCAACGCTCTATCCAACTGAGCTACGGGCACAAGTGTGGATATTCCGCATAAAGCTTTCTATCCACCTAGAATGAAAATGAACATTGCGTTGTTCAATCGCAACACTCATATTGTATCACATAACTTCAAAAACCACAATAACTCTTTGCAATTTTCCCAATTTCACAATCTTCTCCCCCTTATTGAAATCTATGCTATAATAAAATCATTATGGAAGGTACTACAAATTCTGCGCCGAAACGCAAACGTTTCAGTCTCGAACGCACAAAAGTCAAACTTTTAGCGGCATATTACGGTCATCCTGCGCGCGATCTCCGCTTAATTTGTATTACTGGGTCGACTGGAAAATCCACCGTGGCTCATTTTGTCCACGAAATCCTCCGCGCCGCGAGCCAGCCCGTTGCGATTCTCGCCTCTGATCACGAAATCAAGGCTTCCGTCTTGCATAAATTTCTCAACGACGCCTGGAAAGCCAAAGCGACCTATGCCATCGTCACCGCCCCCGCGACCGCGCTTAGCAACGAAACCTTCTACGGTTTACCGATTTACGTCGCCGCGCTGACTGATTTTGTGCCATCCGGGCTAAACGATATCGATATCAATGCCTATCTCGAAGCGAAATCGACTCTTTTCCGCATGGATCCCGAAGTTGTCGTCCTGAATCGCGACGATTTGCATTATCCCGATTTTGCCAATTTCCGCGGCAAAAATGAGACGATTACTTATGGCGCATCGTCCGACTCCGACCTCCGCATCGACTATTCAAAGCTCTATCGCAAAGGCTCCGAAGCCAGCTTCAGCATCGGCACGAAGACCTATACCGTCGCCAGCTTCCTGACCGGCGAGCCCACTATTTCTTATATGGCCTGCGCCGCCGCCATCGCGACCTCACTCAACCTTTCCTCCGACGTCATCGCCGAAGGCATCGCGAACTACGATCCCGCTCCCAGCATATCCTCGCCAACTCCCGACCGCCCCGAAGCGAACCCTTCCGCAACCCTCTAACGATTCTTTGAAAAATTAGGATTTTGCTTATCCTGACAAAAATTTGCCAGGGCATCCGCTACGCCCCAACCCACAACTTGTATTAACATTGTCTATACAATGTATGCTATTTGTCTATACAATGTCTATACAATGTATATACAATGTCTATACAATGTATATACAATGTCTATACAAAGCAACTTAATCCCTGCGCAGCGGCACCCTTAGCATTGGTAATGGCAAGCTAGGTTACTCTGGTCAAATTGGCTATACTTGGTCATCTTGGCCACATTCTGGAGGTTCAAACGCTCATGGCTTTGCTTTTAGCATTAACACTGTAAATCCATCGGGCAATTACGTTCGCTGGGTAGCCCTTCCTCTCCGCTGCCTGGCTAATTAGAGTATATGTAGCCAGAAATCCCGAATAAAAAAGTGCGCAGCGGCCGATTAAACATAGCTCAAGGCAAACTTCGTTATCTAGGAATAGTCAGCCTAACACAATCAAACCAAGCAGGCTCAACCATTTCACAGTCACATTATTTCGATTTCGATTATCAAGAAATAAGGGCTTTCAACTCCAGTGACAGATGGTACGGCCTTCCTCTCCGCTGCCTGGCTAATTAGAGTATATGTAGCCGAAGATCTCGAAGGCTCGTTAGCTTCGATGCAGTGCAAGGAAGTGGTGTGGAGCGCAAGCGAACCGTACTTATCGTACGGAGAGCGCGCACCGCATCCGCTAACACCGCAGAATCCGCTAATTGCGCGTCCCTTCGCCCAGCAGTGCGCAGCGGCGTTATCTACGTTAGCGACGGTTCTTTAAAACGACCCGGAATAGACGGAATTAGCTGGTCATCACGCTCCTACACGAGCTACCCCAACGCTTATTATTTAAGCTTTCTCAGCGACCAAGCCCGTTCATCAGACGCAAATGATCGTCGCTACGGCTTTCCTCTCCGCTGCCTGGCTAATTAGAGTATATGTAGCATTTTGTGCGCAGCGGCTATCTTCATATAGGAAGCAATAAGCTGTGGCATTCTGGTGAGCGAGCCTACGATTGGTCATCTTGCCCACGTTCCGATAACATCAACGCCTACTTTCTTTATTTTAGCGATACCAATATCGATCCGTCAGGGTTTAGTAATCGTTGGATTAGCCTTTCTCTCCGCTGCCTGGCTAATTATAGTATATGTAGCAGAAAAATCCAAAAATTAAATTTCGATGATCGGACTTTGTGCGCAGCGGCGGAATTTATGTTGATAATGGTATTCCGGGAGGCGTTGGCATGAATGGCTGCGGTTGGTCATCCATGCCTTTGGGAGATAATCACGCTCGTTATCTGCTTTTTGATAGTAGACCTGGACAACCGTCATTACATTACAATCGTTGGTCTGGTTTTCCTCTCCGCTGCCTGGATAATTAGAGTATATGTAGCTTCGGGTGCGCAGCGGCTGGGTAGGTATCGGTACTGGCAAGTTGTGGGGCTCTGGGACCAATGGCTATGGCAGATCGTCATCGCCACATGTGGGCGGCATCAATGCATACCACCTCGACTTCAATAGCGACAATACCTATCCATCGCGCGCCAATTTTCGCTGGTACGGCTTTCCTCTCCGCTGCCTGGCTAAATAAACTACCTCGGGGCAGAGCCCTCA
>CAZODR010000022.1:0-11444 GCA_964578645.1 uncultured Candidatus Saccharibacteria bacterium
ATACAGGTTTTCCTCTCCGCTGCCTGGCTAATTAGAGTATATGTAGCATAAAATCTACAAAATCTCCCCAGAACTTAGCAAATTTGTCAAAATTTCTCTAAAACCTATTGACAAAAAGCATAAGCTGTGATACAATGGAGGTATAAGCCTCAACGAGGCTCGATTTGTAGTGTGCGCAGCGGCTATTTCAATGTTATCGTCGCCAAATGGAGAAACATTGGTATCAGCGGCTCTAGCTGGTCATCCTGGGGCCATACTAACGGCATTTACGCATACAGCCTCAGCTTCCGTAGTAATGTCAACCCGTCAGATATCAGTGATCATTGGGCTGGCTATCCTCTCCGCTGCCTGGCTAATTAGAGTATATGTAGTAGGAAAAATCTCGAGCCGCTAGGTTGATTTTGCGCCCCTGATGCCCTATACTAAAACCATAAACAAAATCCAAAAAGGAGTAAAAATGGCAAATTATGATCAAAAAATTCCCGAGGCTTACCGCCCAATTTCCATGTGGGGTTATTTCGGATACCAAATTCTTTTCTCAGTCCCGATTCTCGGCTGGATTATCGTCATCATTTTCGCCCTCACCGCCTCGAACCATAACCTCCGCAACTTCGCTCGCTCGCAATTTTGCGTCATCATTCTTCAGATTATCCTCACTTTTATCCTCACCTTCAGCGGCGTCCTTTCGTCTCTGCTCAGCTCGCTTTCTTAGCCCCGCCCGGTTCGAAATTGCCCTAGCCAAATTTAACCCTAGCGTATATAATATAAACATACAATAATTTGTTTAGGAGTTTTTATGCCAGTATTTTTAATTATTATTCTTTGTATCGTCTTGATCTTGATTGTGGCGTTTTGGGGGACATACAACGGTCTCGTGAAGTTGAATGAACGCGTGAACGAGGCTTGGTCGGATATTACGGTCCAGCTGAAATACCGCGCCGACCTGATTCCGAACGTTGTCGAAACTGTGAAATCTTATGCGAAACATGAGAAGGGAGCCTTCGAGGAAATCGCGAAAGCTCGTAGCGCTACTATGAACGCAAAGACCGTCAGCGGCGCTTCCGAAGCCGAGCGGACGATGCAAAGCGCTCTCGGCCGACTTTTCGCGATCGCCGAATCTTACCCTGATCTAAAAGCCAATACGAATTTCCTCCAGCTCCAGACCCAGCTCCAGGACGTCGAAGACAAGATCCAGGCCGCACGTCGCTTTTACAACGCCGGCGCGAAAGAGCTAAACACCAAGGTAAAGATGTTCCCGACGAATCTGATTAATAAGCTCGTCGGCCATTTCGAGACCCGAGATTATTTCGAAGTTCCTGATGCTGAGCAAAGCGCAATCGAAAAAGCTCCGCAAGTGAAATTTGACTAAATTGAGGATAAGACCTTCCGAAATTGAGAATTCTGACCGCTTATGTATAAACAAATTACCGCCAACAAACGCAATACTATCTTGATCTTAATCGGATTTATCGCTTTTATCGCCGCGATTGGTGCTGCTATTGCTTATTTTCTGAATGATTGGTGGGTTGTGGCCTGGGTCTTTGGAGTCGCAGTAGTTTATGCGCTTATCCAATATTTCGCTGCTGGCTCGTTGGCCGTCATGATGACTGGCGCGCACCAAATCCAAAAGAAAGATAACCCAAGATTATACAATACCGTCGAAAACCTCGCCATTGCTTCTGGTCTGCCCATGCCGAAAGTTTATATCATTAACGATCCTGCGCCGAACGCTTTCGCTACTGGGCGCGATCCTGAGCATGCGATTGTCGCGGCGACGACTGGACTGCTCGATATTATGGATAGCAAGGAACTGACCGCGGTCATGGCACACGAAATGTCGCACGTCAAGAATTACGACATTCGGGTTTCGATGGTGACTTTTGGCCTAGTTTGCGTCGTCGGGTTCATCGCTGACCTCGGCGTCCGTATGATGATCATGACTAGTCGCCATGATGACGATGACAACAGCCCAATTGGTCTCATTGTCATGATTTTTGTCTCGGTCCTCGCGCCGGTTGCGGCTTCGATTGCCCAGATGGCGGTTTCGCGGGAACGTGAATATTTAGCGGATGCTAGCGCTGCCCACCTCACGCGTTATCCTGAAGGTATGATTTCGGCTTTAAAAAAACTCGATACGCATTCGCGCCCCATGAAACAACAAAACCCTGCGACCGAGGCATTATTTATTAATAATCCTCTGCGCAAAAGTTCTCTAAATTCGCTTTTTAGTACTCATCCGCCGATTGAAAAACGTATTGAAAGGCTCGAACATGGCAAAACGAAATTCTAAATCGCGCCGAGAGGCTGCCGGCCAGCGGACGAATAAACATCGCAGTCGCCAGGGAATCATAAAACGCCTAAAGATCAAAACTCGCAGTCTCATGCGCAAAGTTCAGGATTTTCGCGCCCAGCATATCCATCTCCATCGCAGTTTTCGTCGCTCATATCGAGAGGATTATGTGCGCGAGACGAAAACTCCCGGCCTGCTCAGCCATGCCATGCTGACTTTCAAGGAACTTTTTAAGCATTGGCGGACTTTCGGGCTGCTCCTAATTTTGATTGTGGCGCTTTATGTCCTGCTGGTCGGGCTCATGAGCGAAGAATTTTACCAGGAAGTCCAAGCCAGTTTTGATGCTTCTGCCGCCGAAATTGCCGACGGTAAAACTAGCAATTTTCTGAAAGCCAGCCTCCTCCTCATTACGACGATTACTAGCGGCGGACTCGATACTGGCATGGGCGAGGCCCAGACGGTCTTCATGATCTTAATCTTCCTTCTTACTTGGTTGGTGACCATTTTTCTCTTGCGCCACTTCTTCGCCGGCGAGAGTCCGCGACTGCGAGACGGACTTTACAACGCTCTAGGCCCGCTGTTTGCGACCTTACTGGTTTTTCTAGTGATTTTTGTGCAGGCGATCCCACTCATGGTTGTCGCAATCACTTACTCCGCCGCGGTCCTGACCGACTTTCTCTCGACTCCGTTTTATGCGCTAGTGTATTTCATTTTTGCCGCCAGTATGATTCTCCTTAGCGGATATTTATTATCCAGCTCGATTATCGCATTGATCGCGACTACCGCTCCCGGTATGTATCCCCTGAAAGCTCTGACCTCGGCGTCCGACTTAATGGCGGGACGGCGCGTGAAATTTATTATCCGGCTGCTATACGTTTTCTTTGTCATTATTTTCTTGTATGTTATTATTATGCTTCCGATCATTTTGCTTGATTTGTTGCTGAAACATCTTTGGGATTGGATTGCTGCCTGGCCGATTGTGCCTTTCTTCTTGCTGGTCGTGACTTGCTTCGCCTTTATCTATTTGACTGCCTACCTATATTTATATTATCGTTGGCTACTTGATCAGGATGATAATTTGCCAAAGAAAAAATCTAAATAATTGGAGTGGAAAATGAACAGGCCCGAAGCCATTGAACGTATTAAAAAGTTGCGTGAACTGATTAACGATTATCGTTACCATTATCACGTTTTAGACGAATCAACTATGTCCGAAGCGGCGGCGGATTCCTTGAAACACGAATTGTCCGAGCTCGAAAAAGCTTACCCCAATTTAATTACTCCAGATTCTCCTACCCAGCGCGTGGCCGGAAAACCGCTCGATAAATTCACCAAAGTTCGCCACGCCGAGCGCATGATTTCGCTTAGCGATGTTTTTTCCGAAGCCGAAATTCGCGATTGGGTGCGTGCGGACGAAAAGTTGATTCTTGAGCGCCATTTGAACGAAACCGGGCGAATCAAAGAGTATTTCACGGACATAAAAATGGACGGTTTGGCTTGTGCTTTACATTATGAAAATGGACTTTTGGTCCAAGCTGTGACGCGGGGCGACGGGCTGGTCGGCGAAGATGTGACCATGAATGTGCGCACGATCGAAAACGTCCCTCTTCGCATCGACCAGCCCGGACATGTCGAAGTGCGCGGCGAGATTGTGATTTTTAAAAAGGATTTCGACGAACTGAATGCGAATCAGCGTCGCCAGGGCGAACCGGAGTTCGCGAATCCGCGCAATCTCGCCGCGGGCAGCATCCGCCAGCTCGACCCGCGTATTGCCGCGCGTCGCAAGTTGCGTTTCATGGGCTATGATTTGGTGACGCCGGATTTGCCGACACATCGCGAGGCTTACGAAAAGTTGCGCGCGCTGGGATTCCGGACGAGTGGCGAGGACAAAGTTTTTTCCAGCATCAAAGAAGTTCTGGCCGAGATTGAACGCCTCGACGGTTATCGCGAAACGTTGCCATTTAATACTGATGGCATGGTGATTAAAATTAATGATCGTAGAATTTATCGCGCCCTCGGCATTGTCGGCAAAACCCCGCGCGGCGCCGTTGCGTTCAAATTCCCGGCCGAAGAAAGCACGACCGTTGTTCGCGATATTGTGATTAGCATTGGACGCACCGGCGCCGCGACCCCAGTGGCCATTCTCGACCCCGTCGTTGTCGCTGGCAGCACAGTGCGCCACGCCAGCCTGCACAACGCTGACGAAATTAAGCGTCTCGACGTGCGCATTGGCGACACGGTGATTATTTATAAAGCCGGAGATATTATTCCGCAGGTTAAAGAAGTTCTGCTCACGCTTCGCCCGGATGGTGCCGAGCCGTATGATTATCAGGCCGCGCTAAAGACGCAATATCCCGAGCTCGAGTTCGAGCGCCCCGAAGGCGAAGTGGTTTATCGCGTCAAGGGCGAAAATTCTGACTTAATTTTGAAGCGCGCCTTGGAATATTATGCCTCAAAACCGGCGTTAAATATTGATGGGCTCGGCGAAAAAAATGTTCGTGCGCTCGTGGATGCAAATTTAGTGAAGAGCATTGCCGATCTTTATCGGCTCACGCCGGCGAAACTTTCCCAGCTCGAACGCTTTGGGCGGCTTTCGGCAAAAAAGCTGGCCGCCGCCATTGCGGATTCCAAGCGCCCGGCTTTGAACAAATTTATTACCGCGCTTGGAATCCGGCATGTCGGCGGCCAGACGGCGATCACTCTCGCCGATCATTTCGGCTCGATTGATCGCCTCGCGCTGGCAACCGAAGAAGAACTTCTTCGGTTGCCAGATATAGGCCAAGTCGTCGCCGAGTCAATTCTCGCCTGGTTTGCGGATGATGATAATGCTAAGTTGCTCGCTGAGCTGAAAGAGCTCGGCGTCGAGCCGGTCCATGTCGACACTAGCCAGCTGCCGCTAGCGGGCAAGAGCTACATCATCAGCGGCACCTTGGAAGGTCTCGATCGCGAGACCGCGGAGGACCAGCTCCGTGCGCTCGGTGCGACCGTGACGAGTAGCGTGACGAAGAATACCACTGCGCTGATTCTGGGCGCGAAGCCGGGGAAATCCAAGCTCGACAAAGCCGAAAAACTCGGTATTCCGACGCTCGACGAATCTGGATTTCATGAGCTAATCGGTAAGTAGCGACATGAAAAAGCCGCCCCAGTGGAGCGGCTATGACTCTAGCCAGCACTGCTGAGGCGAACTTCGCCGTCAGCGCCATGTTTTACGGACGTGTATTTTAACCTAAATCTTTTCGCAGTTTTCCGAACTGCCCAGTCCGTTGAGAAGGCTTTTTGCTCCGCCAGCGTCATGCTACCCGGCGCGAGCTCGGCCTGCAGCTCAGCAATCCTTCTGCCCAGCTTGACATTCTGCCGGTGGGCATTATATGCCTTCTGCGGCCTCGGCCAGCTCGCGCCTTTCTTTAGCTTTAGTACATACGTCGTCCAACGACTGACGACGATAGTCTTTTTTACCTTTGACATCGCCGCCGACTTGATGTCGTTCGACGAAAATGCCGTGTCATAGGACGGATGGTTATGAATCTGAATGATCCCGCCCTTGACGGCGCAAATCTTTTTCATCTCCGCATCCGGGACGACCACCCTGCCGGCATTCAGGCAAGTAAACTCTCCCAACTTGTCGCCGGTTCTGGCGCTAAAAAACGCTACGACCTCATATGGCAGTTGAGAAATTGCCTGCGCGACCTCTTGCAGCGTTTCGCCAGAGTTACTCATGACGCAGTCACGAGTGTCGCCTCCATACGGCTCCGCCAGTACGACGGCCTCTTCCGGTGTGATTGCCTGTGCGTTTGTCGGCTCCGCCCCGAGCCCCAGCAAGCACATTACCAGTAACAAAACCATGATCTTTTTCATTAGATATACCCCCTTTTCAATTCATCCAACAGTTACTTAAAAGTCTTTGGCAGCTGCACCGTGCCATCTTCGCCATGCGGTGTGACTTTATAACGCAGCTTCAAGCGCTTCGCGGTCTCCTTTACCGCCCAATTGGTCGCCGTGAAGTAGTACTTATCCTGCTGAATTTTGTTTTTCTTCAGCAGTTTCTTCGCCCGCACGACGCCGAGCATGTTGTTGCTCCGCGCGATTTTGCTGACGGTCTTCACTGACTTCCACTTCGCGCCCTTCTTCAGCTCCAGGCTAAAAGTGTTCCAGCGCCCGACAACGACCGCGCACTGAATTTTCCGCGCTGCCGCCGATTCAATATCCGCCGGCGAAAAGCTGCAATTTTTTGACGGATGATTATGCATTTCCATCAACCTTCCGTCGTATTCCTGCAGCTCTTGCAAAAAATCCTTCGGCGCATTGACGCGCTTGCTACTGAAGCAGGTGTATGCTCCCAACTTTTCCCCAGTGTCATAGTCAAAAAACGCTATGACCTCATACGGCAGTTGGGAAATTATCTGCGCCGTCTCCTCGGCCGTCTGTCCAAACTCCACCGCCACCGGTTCAAGATAAACTTTCTCATACGGTGCGGCCAGTTCCGCAGCCTCGCGCTGTGTCATCGCCTCTGCGCTCTGTCCAAAAAGCAGAACCGCTACCAACAGTGTCATCATAATCTTCATTATCTTTTGCATAAGAAGATCCCCCTTTCTTTTTGGCATCAGCAACCTTCTCTATCTAGAGTCATCATAGTTAATGTGCTGACGCTTATCTCACGTCCTACTTCCATTATAGCACAAGCGTCATAAAAAGTCAATAGAAAAAGCAGATTTCTTGAACTTTTCTCAAAATTATCCTGAAATATCGCCAAAATTCCTCCAGATCGCCGAAAATCCTTGACAAAATGTGTAATCTGTGATACAATGGAAAGATAGGGTAATTTTTGACGCGCCTAGTCCAAAACAGGTTTTTCGCTAGAATATCGTCGAAATTACTCTAAAAATTAAAAAGGGGGTGCTAAAATGTATTTTAGCAAAAGGACAAAGATCCTGGCAATTTTGGCTGTCATCGCGACGCTTTTCGCTTTGACCGGCTGCGCCAATCAGCCGACATCGGCGAAGAAGGTTAGCGAGACCGAGAATTCGCCGTTCAACACGGAAAATGCTGGCGCTTGGAGGAATGAGGAGAATTTTCTCCGCATGACCAATATCTCCGAGGAAGTGGTGCCGGACGGCAAGCTCGAGATTGCAAACTTCCAGGGAGGCGAGTTTCCTCTACCAGATCGCCAAGGTGCCTATGCTTTTGTGATCTTGGTGCATAACACTAGTGACACATCGCAAACCGCGACCGTGACGCTGAGTTTCGCGCCGATTATCCGCAATGCGGCCGAAGTTACGGCGGAAATCGCCTGGAAGGATGGCGCGATTAGGGACCAGCTGACGTTATTATGCGAGCGGAAGCAGAAGATTGGGCTGCTGAGCACCGATGACGGCACTTTCGTCTCAGTCTATAATGACGACGGTTGGCGATTTTCTGCCCAGCCCGACATCGGCGAGTCCGAAGACGGCGAAGAGGCTGAAAACGGCGAAGGTAAAGTCCCATACATTATCTCGGTCGGCGAAATTCCCGCCGGCGAGACGCGGACAGTTTTCGTCCCAGTCGGGACAGTAGTTGACACCCAATAAAACCACAATTTCGGCGAATGCCGAGAAGCACCTTATAACGCCCTTCGGGGCGTTTTTTCATGGTATAATAATATATATGCCGAAGTTTGAACTGGTTTCGAAATATCAACCGACCGGCGACCAGCCGTTTGCGATTAAGCAGTTGACGAACGGGCTGGAAGCTGGCGTGCGTGAACAAACTTTGCTCGGGGTGACTGGCTCGGGCAAGACTTTTACCATGGCCAATATTATCCAAAACGTCCAGAAGCCGACCCTGATTCTCGCGCATAACAAGACTCTCGCCGCCCAGCTTTATGCTGAGTTTCGCGAGTTTTTCCCCAAGAACGAAGTCCATTATTTCGTCAGTTATTTCGATTATTATCAACCAGAAGCGTATATTGCGTCGACCGATACTTATATCGAAAAAGATTCCGCGATCAACGACGAGATCGATCGCCTGCGCCATGCCGCGACGGTTGCGCTTTTGACCCGCCCGGATACAATTGTCGTCGCTTCGGTTTCTTGTATTTATGGCATCGGCTCGCCCGATCATTATACCGAAATGTCGCTGCCGCTGGTGAAGATTGATGGTCAGTGGTACATCGCTGGCAGTCTGACCGAAAATTTCCTCGCCAAAGGCAATAAGCAAATGATGAAGTCCGAGCTCACCGAAGCAGCCCTCCAAGCTATCGGCGGGAGTTCTGCTGGAACGATGAATGAAAATAACCGTGCATTTTCATCTGAGACCATCCGTAGCGCCACGAGCGAAGGAGAGGCGGCTCGCAACCGTAACAACGGGCTGCGAGAACGCCGTGTCGAAGATGGAAATGCCGGGTTACTGGACGGACAACTTTCTCAGCAGAACTTCCTGATTTATCTTGTTGCCATGCAATATCATCGCAATGATTTGGCCTTCGAGCGCGGAAATTTTCGCGTCATGGGCGATACGGTCGATCTTTTCCCGGCCAGCGGGGAATGGGCTTATCGCTTTGAATTTGGCTTCGATACGCTCGAAACGGTGCGCATTATCGATCCGCTGACGGCGGAAACTCGCGAAAAGCCCGATCGTGTGCATATTTTCCCGAATACGCACTACGCGACGCCGAAAGATCAGCTCGATCGCGCCCTCGTGACTATTGAGGCGGAATTCGATCAGCGCCTCCAGTATTTCGAAAAGCACGAGAAATATCTTGAAGCTCAGCGCCTCAGCCAGCGCACGAAATATGATCTCGAAATGCTGCGCGAAACTGGTTTCGTGAAAGGCATTGAGAATTATTCGCGCCATCTCGACGGTCGCAAAGCTGGTCAGCCGCCCGCGACGCTAATTGATTTTTTCCCGAAAGACTTTCTACTGCTCGTTGACGAAAGCCATATGACTTTACCCCAAGTCCGCGGCATGTATAATGGCGATCATGCGCGCAAAATGACTTTGGTTGAATACGGTTTCCGCCTGCCGAGTGCGCTCGATAATCGTCCGCTGACTTTTCCTGAATTCCAGAATCGTGTGCATCAGGCGATTTATGTTTCCGCCACGCCGGGCTCGTACGAATTAGAAAATTCGCCCGAGCCCGCCCAGCAGGTCATTCGACCTACTGGCCTCCTCGATCCGGAGATCGAGGTGCGTGGCTCCGAGGGCCAGATTGATGATCTCATGCAAGAAATCGAGAAACGCATTACTAAGGGTCAGCGCACTCTGGTGACGACCTTGACGAAGCGCATGGCCGAGGATCTGACCGATTATCTCAAGGAGCGCGATATCAAAGTCGCCTATATCCATTCCGATATTGATACGCTTGAGCGTGGGGATATTCTCCGCGACTTGCGCGCCGGAGTCTATGATGTTTTAGTCGGAATTAACTTGCTCCGCGAAGGTCTCGATCTTCCCGAAGTTTCGCTCGTCGCGATTCTCGACGCCGACAAGGAAGGCTTCCTCCGTAGCGAAAGCGCCTTGATCCAGACTATCGGCCGCGCCGCTCGCCATGTCGATGGACATGTGATTATGTATGGCGACCATATTACCGAGAGCATGGAAAAGGCCATTTCCGAGACGAATCGTCGTCGCCAGATTCAGCAAGAGTATAATATCGAGCATAACATTACGCCGCATTCCGTGAAGAAAGAAATCGGAGCTGGGCTGCGCGCGATTATTCCTGAAAAAGAAGAGGTTACGCGGCTGGAACTAAAGCGCGTCCCGAAGGAAGAGCTGCCGAGTTTGATCAAAGAGCTACAAAGCCAAATGCAGCTCGCCGCCGCGAACCTCGATTTCGAGCGCGCAGCCCAGCTCCGCGACCAGATCGCTGAAGTTAAGCAGTCGCAAGAAGCCTCAAAGACGAAAAAGGGCAGAAAATCCTAGTGACCGAGAAATCCGAGCTCTCGGCACAGCTATTGTAATCCGCTTATGCTAACTGATTCTTCGCGCTGACGACGAGCTCATCCGTACGTCTGTCGACCACCGCCGCCTGCACAACATACTCCCGCGCACCGTTCGGAATATTCATATTCAACAGCGCAAAAAGCACCTGAAGCTGTCCTCCCGCCGACAGTCCCAACTGGCGCACGACGCTCTCCAGCATATCATAAGCCTTCATATCAACAAAATAATCAAACCCATAATGCAAGTCATCCGGCTCACGAAAATTCCCCGGAATCAGCTTTTCCTTGCCATCCCGATATTGGATGACTAGCTGATAGGGCAGTTCCTCCGCTGTCACTCCCGCAACGTCCATTGTTCCACCGTTCGTTGTTTTGATCCTGAATGTCTTTGCACTATCTTTCATGCCTGAATTATAACATATGTGTTATAATTTCAAAAACAGGAGTTACAAAATGCGCGAAATTCACAAGAAAATTTCCCCCGAATATTATGAAGCAATTTTGTCAGGCGAAAAGACCTTCGAATACCGTATCAATGATTTCGAGTGCGCGCCCGGCGACATTCTCGTGCTCGATGAATATGAATATACCCAGGGTCAGGGAACGACCGCAGGCCGACATCCGACCGGTCGTTCGATTCGCAAAAAAGTTGGTTATGTCGCGCATATGGCTGATTTCGATTGGATGAAGCGCCCAGACGTGAAAGCCGATTTTGAAAAATACGGCGCCCAGATTATTTCGTTGCTCGACGAATAGTCGCCCGCACACAGATCAAATTTCTAAAGTTTAGACTTTATGGTTTTTGCTACATATACTCTAATTAGCCAGGCAGCGGAGAGGAAAACCGTCCCAATGACCGTTGACATCCCACGGGTTGACGCTGCCATGGTTGAAACCGAGATTGTAAGCATTGATGCCACCCGCATGTGGCCAAGACGTCCAATTATAACCACTGTTGCCGGAGAGCCCCAGCCTACCGCGACCGATATTAATGTCGCCCCTGCGCACAAAAATTCAGAACCCAACTTGGAAAAGTTAAAGGTGTTTATGTCTAGATTACTTTTACGAAGGATCCGGAGTTACGACGAGGATGAGCGCCGCGACCCCGTAACGACGGGCGTCGCGGACGCGCCTTGAGAAAAAGTAATCTAGGCAAAAAGAGAACAAGCTTTAACTTCTCCTGCTACATATACTCTAATTAGCCAGGCAGCGGAGAGGAAAGCCGAAGAAACGATTGC
>CAZODR010000023.1:0-8809 GCA_964578645.1 uncultured Candidatus Saccharibacteria bacterium
TAGACAACTACTTAAAACTTAGAGGTTGTTCTAAGTTCGTTTATTGAGCCATTTTAGGAATTTGGGTTGAAATTTCTGGCGAGGATATGATATAATTTTTGGCTAGTTTTTCAGGGGTAGGCTAGACCTCGCCACCTGCTCATTCCCCTTATGCTAAACGACTTCGTATTGTAAATAAATTTACAATACGAAGATATCCCCAGTAAAAGGAATTAGTAAACGGAATAATTAAAATCAGATCAAGAATGATAGCTTCTTTAGCCTGTTGACGCCGTATGGGGTGGCTAGTAGCTTACAGGGGGGAGTGATCAGTGAAGCAGACAGGAAGGCATATAGCATTCCAGCGAGTCAGACGAACTATAATATTGCCGAAGCACCTCTTTACTTTGTGCGCAGCGGCAACGTCGGTATCTATGGCGGTAAGCTGTGGGGCTCTGGCATCAATGGCTATGGCTGGTCTTCTTGGCCACATTCTAATGGCGTTTATGCTTACTTCCTCGGCTTCAATGGTAGTGTCGTCGGCCCGTCAAGCGGCCTCAATCGTTGGTTCGGCTTTCCTCTCCGCTGCCTGGCTAATTAGAGTATATGTAGCAGGAGACGTCAAGGTCAAAGTGTGTAGCATTGCGGCGTAAGCCGCAATGCTTTGGCGTGCGGGGATAAGTGGCTAGAGTGCTGGAGGGTAGGTTGTATGTTTGTAGGATATTGCAGCAGGGTTTGTCATAATACAGAATATTCACTGGACTAATACTCTAGGACATCATGACATCCGCGTGAGGTGCCGATCTTTGGAACAAAGTCGGAAGAGGAGGGGCATCGGAAGAGAAATTCCTATGCTTTATTTAAGCAAAAGTATAATTAAAAATTGTATATACAATGTATAGACAACGTATATACAAATGATATACAATGTATTAACAACGTATAGACAATGTATATACAAAGGCGTTTGGGGGAGAAAAGGGTCTGTATTACATTGTATATACAAATGCTATACAGTGTATATATAATGTATGCGATTTGTATGGACAATGTATATATAATGTAATACAATGAAATTAAGGAAAATTAGCAATTAAAAAAGGAAAGGAAAGATCATGGCGATGAAGACGCGGGCGAAAATTATGCCAAAAACTGGGGACGAAGTGACGCAAAAGCTGGATGCGATGGAGAAAATGACGACGGTATGCTTCCGGACGCGGGCGGTGCAAAAAGCAAAGGTGGAAAAGATTTTTGATCAAATGGGACTAAGTATGAGCTCGGCGCTAAATATATTTCTCGCACAGGTGATTCGGGAAAAGGGGCTGCCGTTCAAGCCGACAACGAAGGCGAAGGGGAAAAAGGAAGATGCAATGGAAGATGAATTCATCGCCGATCTAGAGGAAATCTGGGATTCGGAGATCTTGAAATAGCTAAATATAGAGGTGGGAGTAAGCTAGATGAGATTCGATAGAAGTTTGCGTAAGAGAAACTGAAAGCACGGAAGTAATCTAAATGGAGCTTCAGTAGAAGTTCGCACAAGAGAAACTGGGAGCGCGAAAAGAGAGCTTGATTTTTTAGGGGATGTACGCTATGATTAGGGGGTAACATAAGTTGAGGTACGTTTAATGTCTGCAAAACAAACAAGTGATGGGCAAGAGTATGATAGTTCTCAAATTCAGGTTTTAGAAGGATTAGAGCATGTGCGGATTCGACCAGGAATGTATATCGGGTCGACGGGTTTTGATGGATTGCATCACTTATTGAAGGAAATTGCGGACAACTCGATTGATGAGGCGATCGCGGGATTTTGTACGCGGATTAAGATTACGCTGCTCGCGGACGGGGGTGTGAGAGTGGATGATAATGGGCGCGGAATTCCGGTCGATCTGCATCCGAAGACGGGGAAGAGTACGCTGGAGACAGTTTTGACGGTCCTGAACGCTGGGGGGAAATTCGGCGGAGGCGGATATAAGGTTAGCTCCGGTCTGCACGGGGTGGGTTCGAGCGTCGTGAATGCACTGTCGACGAAGATGATTGCAGAGGTGAAAAAGGATGGAAAGCTGCATCATGTTGAGTTTGAGAACGGGGGGAAGACGATTGGCGATGGGCTTGAGGTGATTGGCGAGACGAAAGAGACGGGCACGACGATTATTTTCTATCCGGATCCTACGATTTTTAAGGAGACGACGACGTTTGATTATGAATGGGTGTCGAACTATGCGCGGCATCAGGCATATCTCACGAAGGGAATTTTGATTTCGGTCGTCGATGAGCGGACGGGGGCGCGAGAGGCATTTTATTTCGAAGGGGGAATTCGGAGCTATGTGCGGCGATTGAACGAGGGGAAGGAAGTCCTGAGCGATGATATTTTCTACACGGAGAAAGAGATCGAGGATTCGGAGATTGAGGTTGCGCTGCAATATAATGATGGTTATGCGGAGACGATTAAACCGTTTGCGAACAATGTTTTGACCCCGGATGGGGGGAAGCATGTCGAGGGATTTCGGAGCGCGATGACGAGGGTGGTGAATGATTATGCGCGCAAGAATGGACTTTTGAAGGAGAAAGAGCCGAATTTGACGGGGGATGATATTAAAGAGGGGCTGACGGCGGTGATTTTGGTCAAATTGCCGGATCCGCAGTTTGAGGGGCAGACGAAGAATAAGCTGGGGAATCCAGAGGTGCGGGGGTATGTCGACCGCGTGATGACGGAATATTTCGGGTATTATCTCGAGGAGAATCCGGCGATTGCGAAGAAGATTGTCATGAAGGCGACTTTGGCGGCGCGGGCGCGAAAAGCGGCACGGGCGGCGCGAGATAATGTCATCCGGAAGGGGGCATTCGACGGGCTGAATTTGCCGAGCAAGCTGGCGGACTGTTCGAGCCGGGATCGGAGCGAGTGCGAGCTATTCATCGTCGAGGGTAATTCGGCGGCAGGAAGCGCGAAAGAGGGACGAAATCCGAAAATTCAGGCGATTTTGCCGCTTAGGGGTAAGGTCTTGAATACGGAACGCGCGCGACTGGATAAGATGCTGGCGAATCAGGAGCTGGTGAGCTTGATTAAGGGGTTGGGCGTGGGGATTGGCGATCAGTTTGATCTTAACGGGCTGAGATATGATAAAGTGATTTTCATGACGGATGCTGATGTCGACGGTTTGCATATTGCTACGCTGCTAATGACGTTTTTCTTCCGCTATATGCCAGAGGTGATTAAAGCGGGGCATGTTTATCTCGCGAAACCGCCGCTGTTTGGACTGATTAAGGGGACGGGGAGTAACCGGAAAATTGATTATGCTTATGACGAAGTGGCGCTGGAGGAGAGATTGACGCAGAAAATTGAGGAACGCAGGGCTGCGGGGACGAAAATTGACGAAAACCAGGAGCGATTTAAGCAGGCGGGATATACGGCACAAAATCGTTTCAAAGGTTTGGGAGAAATGGATGCGAAACAGCTTTGGGAGACGACGATGGACCCAGAGAATCGGGTGCTCGTACAAGTGCATATAGACGACGCAGAGAAGGCGGATGCGGTGTTTACGAAGTTGATGGGGGATCAAGTCGAGCTTCGGAAGAACTTCATCCAGGCGGGCGCAGCAACGGTTAATCTCGATGATTTGGACTTTTAGGAGGGTAGAAAATGAGTGAAAAAGACGGTAATTTGCAGCCAGAGAGCACAGGAGGCGATATGAGCGACGATAAGAAAAAAGTAGACTATGACCAAGGTGCGGAGGTAGAAGGGCCTCAGGAAGCGTCTGGTGAGGTCGTACGCGGAATTGAGCGAAAACCGGTCGAGGGGACGATGGAAGATTACTTCCTGAAATATTCGATGTCGGTGATTATCGATCGCGCGTTGCCGGATGTCCGAGACGGGCTAAAACCGGTGAACCGGCGAATTTTGTATGCGATGAATAAAAATGGCTGGAAGGCGCCGCATGCGACCGTGAAATCGGCGAGGATTGTCGGGGAAGTGATGGGTAAATACCACCCGCACGGCGATAGTTCGATTTATGACGCGATGGTGAATCTCGCGCAGCCTTGGAAAATGCGCTACACCTTGGTCGAGGGGCAGGGGAACTTCGGATCGATGGATGGTGACGACGCGGCGGCCTCGAGGTATACAGAGGCGCGGATGGATAAGGTTGGCGCGGAGCTTTTGACAGATATTGAGAAGGAAACGGTTGATTTTCGGGATAATTTCGATGGTAGCGAGCAGGAACCGGAGGTTTTGCCGGCGGCATTGCCGAATATTCTGCTGAATGGGCAGATGGGGATTGCGGTCGGGATGGCGACGAATATTCCGCCGCATAACCTCGGAGAGGTCGTGGATGCGACGGTGGCGCTGATTGAGCAGCCGGATATTAGTCTCGATGGGCTGATGCAATATGTCAAGGGGCCGGATTTTCCGACGGCGGCGGAGGTTTATGGGGGTACGCCGATGAAACAGGCTTATGCGACGGGTAAGGGGAGCGTCGTAATTCGGGCGGTGACGGAGATTGAAGAGAAAAAGAATGGGCGATATGCGATCGTGATTACGGAAGTGCCTTACGGGATGAGCAAGGAAGGTTTCATCGAGAAGGTGCGCGAGCTGGTCTTGGCGAAAAAGTTGGATCATATTGCGGATGCGCGTGACGAAAGTGCGCGAGGGAAGATTCGGGTCGTGGTCGAGCTGAAGAAGGATGCGTTCCCGAAGAAGATTTTGAATCAGTTGTATCGGATGACGCCGCTGCAGACGACGTTCCATTATAATATGTTGGCGCTGATTGATGGGCGGCAGCCGCGGATTTTGGGGTTGAAGGAGATTTTGAGCGAGTTTGTCAAGCATCGGCAGAAAGTGATTCGGCGGAGGACGGAATTCGAGCTCAGGAAGGCGAAGGAGCGGGCGCATATTCTCGAAGGTTTGAAGATTGCGTTGGATAATATTGATGAAGTGATTAAGACGATCCGCGAAAGCTATGATGATGCGGATAAGCGGCTGATGGAGCGGTTTGGGTTGAGCGAAATTCAGGCGGCGGCGATTTTGGCGATGCAACTGAGGCGGTTGCAAGGACTCGAGCGCGATAAAATTGAGGAAGAACTCAGGGAATTGCTTAAGCAGATTGCGGAATATGAGAAGATTTTGGCAAGTGAAGAGGAAGTTCTTAGGGTCGTGAAAGAGGAGCTCTTGGCGCTGAAGGAAAAATATGGTGATGAGCGACGGAGCAAGATCTTTAATCATGAAGTGGGGAAATTCTCGGAGGAAGAGCTGATTCCGGACGAGGAAAGTGTGATTTTGATGACGCTTGAGGGGTATATGAAGCGGGTCTCGCAGGGCGATTTCAAACGTCAGAATAGGGGCGGAAAAGGTAAGCGGGGGATGACGACGAAGGATGAGGATGTGATTGCGCAGATTATTACGGCGAGCTCGCATGATTATCTGCTGTTCTTCACGAACCAGGGGCGGATTTTCCGATTGAAGGCGTATGAGGTGCCGCAAGCGTCGCTGACGGCGAAGGGGACGGCGGCGGTGAATTTGTTAAATATGCACCCGGATGAGAAAGTAACGAGCATCGTCAAACAGGGTTCGGACCCGAGCGGATACCTATTTATGGCGACGAAGAAGGGGACGATTAAAAAGACAGCGGTGAAGGAATTTTTGACGCTGAGATCGAATGGTATGATTGCGGTCAAGCTTGACGTTGGGGATGAGTTGAAGTGGGTGCAGGAGACGACTGGCGAAAATGATGTTGTGATCTCGACTTCGGCAGGACAGGCGATGCGGTTTAATGAAAAAGATGTGCGGGCGATGGGGCGAACCGCGAAGGGTGTGCGCGGAATTAGGCTGCGACCGAAAGATGAAATTGTCGGGATGGATATTGTCAAGGATGAGGGGCAGAAATTGATTGTCATGTCGGCGAATGGTTATGGTAAAGCGACGGAAGCGAAGAATTTCCCGGCACATAAGCGGGGCGGTGTAGGAATTCGGGTCGCAGGTGTGACGGAAAAGACGGGACCGATTGTCGCAGTGCATACGCTCGATCCGGCGGCGAAGGAAATTATTATGATGTCGACGAAGGGGCAGGCGATTCGAGTCGCGGTAGGCGATATTCCGACCTTGGGGAGAGCGGCGCAAGGGGTGAGGATTATGCGCGTCGGCGAAGGCGATACGGTGGCGAGCCTCGGAGTGGTCTTGCCGGAAGATGAGGATGAAGGCTAAAAATAGGGGAAAAAGGACTTTTTTCGCGATTTAACGCACTAGTGCTTGTAACTGACTTGCGATTTTTGGTATAGTGACGGCATTATAAATATAATGCGAGGAAAAATCGTGAAAAAATTAGCTATTTTTGTGGCGACTTTGATGGTTGCGACTGGGGGATTAGGAACGCTGGCGGCGAACGTCTTGGCGGAGGAAAATAATTCTAGTAATCCGAAAGAGGATGTGTTATATTTGACGCCAAATAAATATACTCATCCACAGGGGACTTTGTTTGAATTTTTGAAGCCAGGAAGAAATAGTTTGAGCCTTCAGTTGCCGGTCGAGGGGGGAAGAGCTTGGCGAGCGATGCGGATTATTTTCGCGCAGCAGGATTATGAGGCGGGATATACGCGGGAGGAAGCAGAAGCGGAACTTGCGCAGCTTGGCGTCGGAGAGACGAAGAGCCTGAAAATTATGCATGACCAAGATGCTCGGAATTCGACGCCTCTTGGGTGGACGTTGGGGATGAATAAGATTGAGATGGCGGAAAATAAGTCGGATCGGATTTATTTTGCGTTCCAATTGGCAGATTTTAAGAATGTCGATGGGGAGAAGACGTGGAATGATGTGTGGTGGGAGCGGGGCGTGATTGATTATCGGGATTGTATGCACACGGCGAATTTTCATCTCGATACGGCGTTTTGTCGGCTGGAAAATACAGGGAAGGGGACTTATCGGATCGATGCGGCGGATAATATGACTTGGGAATGGCTGGAGCGGCCGGCGGGGGAGAAGATTTTGACTTGGGGAGAGGAGCTGATGCAGATTCAACAGAGTCGGATTCAGGCAGTGCGGGATGAGCTCGCAGGGCTGAACGTCGAGAGTGAGGGGCTGGAGGAGACACTCGCGCGGCTGGAGACGGAGCTGGACCAGATTGAGATTGGCATTAAAAAGGTCGCGGGAACGGAGGCGATGCAGGAGGAAATCGTCGAGCTACGAGAGATAATCCAGAGTCTGCGGAAGGCATTGGCGGACAAAAATCCGAGCGGAGATGGGGGCGAGGATGATAAGAAAGATCCCGAAGATGATAAGAAGGACCCTGCGGAAGGTGAAGGTTCGGGAGGGGATGGCGACGATAAGAAACCTGAGGATGATAAAGGTACAGAGGGAGATAAGACGCCAGAGGGGGATGAGAAACCGGGCGAAGGCGGGGATTCGGGAGCAACGGGGGAACCTGGGGGAAGCGAGGGGACAGAGGGCGATAAAAAGCCAGGAACAGAGGTGAAACCGGAAGAGCCGATGAAGCCAGGAGAGACGGATAAATCAGAGACGAACAAGCCAGAAAATGATAAAAAACCAGGCGGATCGGGGGAAAATACGGTTTCGGGAAATAAGGTCGCGAATTTGCCCCTTCTCGCAAACGTAGCGGTCGCAGGAGCTCAGGCTGGAAATGGAGCGCGGTATGACAGCGATCAGGAGGATGGGGCCGGGAAAACGGCAGATAAGACCCCAGGAGAGGAAAATGGATCGGGAAAAGTCGAAAATGCGGGGCAAAATCTAGCTAAAAATCAGGCAGAAACGGTCGAAACTCCGAAGCTGGGGAAGGTTGAGAAACGAGGAGGAATTTGGTGGCTGATTGGGCTGGTCGCGGCAGCAACGGGTATTATGGGGGCGATAATTATAAAGCGGCGAAAACAGGCCTAGGACACTCGAGAACAGAGGAACGCCGTGAGAACTTTGCGAAAAAATAATAATTAAAGTTTTTATGCTATAATATATATATGGAAAAAGGCTGGTATGCTTTAGTTGTGTTCGTACTGGGGTTCTTGTTGGCGCAGATTTGGAAATTGATTGCGGGACTGGTTCAAGGCGGGGCCAAAGAGGTGGTTAATCTTAAGACGGCGATTGGATATTTCTCGCGGTCGGGTGGGATGCCTTCGGGCCATACGGTGAGCTTCACAGGGGCGAGCGTGTATCTCGGATGTGCGTTTGGGTTCGAATCGGCAGTGTTTGCGTTGGCGGCGTGTACTTGGATGATTGTAGTATATGATGCGACGCATGTCCGATATGCGGTCGGAGAGCAGGGGAGGGCGCTGAATCGGCTGCTGGCGAAAAATGGCGAAAAGGAGTTGCCGATAGTCGAAGGACATACGATGTCGCAAGTCGTCGTCGGGGCGATTTTGGGCGTGATTTTGGGAATTATAATGGCGTTTTTGGTGCTTTGGCGGTGATCGGATGCGGATTTTGGGCGAAAATTGGGGGAGAAATAGGGAATTTTAGGAAAAAATAAGCGGAAAAGCGAAAAAAGTTAAAAAAATACAAAAAAAGTCGGAAAAAAGTGTTGACTTTTTTAATAAAGTGCGCTAAGATGGTAATTAGTCTAGGAACTGCGAGAAAGACTTACAAAATTCCGAATGTTCTGAGACATGAAGTTTAACAATTTAGTTGTGCAATTATGAATTATTAGATGTGTCGTTGAAGAAATTTGGCGTTTATCTATAATTCTATCATCGTCAGTTTTTTATGAACAAGGTTCATTTTCTATGATTTTGCTGAGCTTTTGCGAGGCGAGATCGCGAGGTAGTAGGATTAATCTGAAAGCTCGCACTTTAATGGAGAGTTTGATCCTGGCTCAGGATGAATGCTGGCGGCGTGCCT
>CAZODR010000024.1:0-8641 GCA_964578645.1 uncultured Candidatus Saccharibacteria bacterium
CCCGCGGGGCAGAGCCCCGGGGAACTCACCCCGGGCAAAAGCCGGGGCTTTTTATCAGAATGCTTGGATTTAATGTCGTCCAAAACGGCTTTGGTGCGAGCAAGAACATCTTTGACCGATTCAATGTCGCCGACATTTGTATTGAGTTTCAGATCACCAATATCATAGCCAGTGGCTTCAATCCAACTATTTACCACCTTACCTTCAAAATCGCCAAACGACCGTTCCATTAGTCGGTCGTCAAAAATAATTTCGTAGGCTTTGTCGGTGGCAATTTCAGCCGTTTCGCGGGCGCGTTTCAAGGGTGAAGCATACACGGCATCAAACTCTATGTCTTTGATTTTGTTGCATAATTCTTTAGCCTGCTTTCGGCCGGTTTCGTTTAGTGGAATATCGGTGCGACCCTGTGCCTTATGTTGTGTATTCCAGTCGGTTTGCCCATGGCGAGCGATGTAGACTCTCATAGACTCTCCTTATTTTCGGTTAATTGTAATTTCGCTAACTTCCAATTGCTTCGGCAAGTTCAAGATATAGAACATTACATCCGCAATGTCTTCCGGTTGCATCCAATTTTCCGGGTCGGAAACTTCTATGCCAGTGTCTTTGGCTTTAATGCGCGTATTCATGCCACCAGGATTGAACTGAATCACGCGACAGCCGGTCTTCTTCAGTTCGGACTGCAAAGTATAGCTTGTGCCACGAATCCCCCATTTGGATGTTGTGTAGGCGGTTTCGCCAGTGTAGCCGGCTTTTGTGCCACAGGTAGAACCGACATTGAGAATGTCTGCGCTATTGTCTTTGATTTGATTAAATAATTCAGATATCAGAAAAATCGGCGCGAGAGTATTTATTTTGAACAACTCTAACATATTCTCGTAATCCACTGCATCATTTGTCTGGACTTTTTGGATGCCGGCGCAGTTAATCAAAACATCAAAATCGGCATAACTTTCACGGACGGCTGCACAGGCTTTTTGCATAGATTCTTCGCTCGTTAAGTCGGTAGCAATAAAAGTGCAATCGTAGTCAGGTTTTGTCCGGCAAAGCGCAACAACTTCTATATTATTCTCACAACACTTCTTGCCGAATGCCCGGCCTAGCCCATCACTTGCGCCAGTTAAAATTATTCGTTTCATTATTTTCGCTCCTGCTCTTTACCGCCTTTAGCTGATTTTACTTCGGCTATGTAGCCGATAATGGATGCGACTAGCAAAATGGCTTCCAAAACTACACCGAAGATAGATTTCACATAGGCATTGTAGGCGATCCATAAAATGCCAACTGGAATACCACAGAACTTGTAAACTTTGGTACTTTTCTGCCAAATTGAATAGGTATAGACGGAAGTAGCAAATACTGAAAGCAGGCTCAAAAATCCTTCATAGGTCGGAATAGTAGCAAGAACAATGCCAAGATAGACCACAGCGAGAAAAATGTAATCGCGCTTCGTGTTGGTTTCGCGCTTGCCGTTGTGCTTTTCTTCCCACAAGATATACAGATTGCGCAACATTGCTACCACACACATTGCTAGTCCGGTCCAAGCGCCGAGCAAAACATAGGCAATAATGTTCGCTACGAGCGACAAGGCGCTGACGATTACGATTTTGCGCTTGTCCTTCAAAAAATAAGTCCAAGCCATGAACACATACATTAAAATTGTAAAGACTTGGGAAAGGATGTAGATAAAATCTATTTCCATTTTGGCATCTCCTTTTTGATTAAAACGATGCCAAATAAAAGCGACACCGCGAGGGTGTCTATACCTATATCACATCTCGGCTATTGCCGTTCTGCTAGCGGTGCCGCTTAAATACGGCAATCGTCCGCTAGAAAAAGCGACCATGCACCGAGAGTGCTTTTCATGATATAAGTATAGACCCTTTTATTATACCACAACTCAATCTATTATCCTATTGCGACAAATAGCCATTTGCACTATATCTTATATATTCCAACAATCGGAAGTATGAACGATACGGAAGATGGATTGCATTATACCGCGCTGGAACTAGCCGAGATTAAATCGGCGCAGGTTCTCGCGACCGGGAAGAACAAACAAGCAGAAAAAGACACCACCGCGGAACGGACGATTGTTTTCGTGGCGAGCGACAATAGCGAAGACCGCGCCCACGAGCGCGTGGAAATCGCTACTTTTTATCTCCCTACCAAAAACGGTGGGCTGGTGCGTGTGGCTGACCTTGCGGAAAGTAAGACGAACGCCGTAGATATTCCCCTGCTCACCGATCATAACGGCTGGGAAGTTGATAAGGTGATTGGTTCGGTACGTAGCGCCACCTTTGGCAACGACTATAACCAAGATGTCCTACTTCACGAAAAACCAGTGGCCAGATCACTCTTTGGTCGTAAGGTCTGCGCCGGCTATGCCACCGCCACCAGCACCCCGACTACTCCAAGCATCCCGACACAGAATGACAATGCCTAGATAGGGCTGGGACGGATGCCGCAAGGCAGTCGCCCCACAAAGCGAGTATGGGCGAAGTCAGACGGCGCAGGGCCGTCCCAAGCCGTATGGCAAGCCCCTACGAGCGGGTTTATAATCTAGATAAACTGTGCCCCTGATTTTTGTAATTGTTCAAAATGCTTCTGCTGTTTCTTAGCGAAAGCAGGGGTTGTGCCGATGGCGGCAGTATTTAGAATAACCTTGAAACCGTGTTTCAGGGCGCCAAGTGCCGTTAATGCTACGCAACCGCCGCCATCTACTCCCACAAGTTCAATTTCCGTAATGTTGTTATCTTGTAATAATTTGAGTAGGTCGGGGTTAGTAAATGCGTCGCCCTTGTATTTCTTGAAAACATAGTTAGACACGACTTTTAGATTATCTACAAGCTCCGTGGTAGGGGTGTTATCAAAAGCCTTAAACGGCGCGAAATGACGGTTGAGAAAATTATCGGGCATAATGTTTTTAATATAAACCACCAAATTATTGCTATTATTCACAATAGCCGAATTAACATCCTTGAGTAGTTTTTCTTTGTCGTATTGGAAGAACGGCGCGCTGTCTTTACCGACGCAGATGTTCTGCATATCTATCACTAGCAATGCTTTTGCCATAAGTTATACCTCTTATTCATTATGCTTTATTTAATTATAACATTTTTTCGCTCGTAGTTTGCCGTCTATCTTATGTATTTGCATAGTAAAACTCAGAATGACCATAAAACTCACCACCACCGAATGTGAAGCCTTTATTGGGTGCGAACTCTATATCATTCAAATCTTTGCACTGACTTCCATGGTATAATTATAGCAAGCAGTACACGGCTCGATTTAACATTTAACTATTTTCCTCTAGAAACGTTGTTAATGCCTGTCGCACTGTGTCCCGCCACATTAATTATGTTAAAAACAGTAAAAATGCCAAAACCTAAGCCTTGCTCAGTTTGTTGCATTGCAATGCTAACGCACAGAAACTTCGACGAAATAATAGAGTTATGTTTTGAAAAAGAACCCAAAGATTTTTCGATGGATCTTAACACAATGGAAAATATACTACAAAAAGCCGGCCTGCAGACAACTCGACTCGATTCAATTCCGCAGAAACCTCAGAAGGATATGTTAGTAGAGTGTAGAAATAAAATGCAACAGTATTGGCACTATATTGTATATGACGCTGAGCAAAAAGTGTTTCTCGATCCGATTCCAAATCCTCCAGATTTAGCTGAATACGATTTTTATCGAGTCATAGAAGTAGAATAATTATGACCACAGCCATAGAATTGATATAAAAAAGCCCCACGCAAAGCGCCTTCTGCGTCGTGCAAGACTTCTATTACTTCCAATTCATCAAATCAACCCAAAAATATTATTAATCTAGCCCTTCTTCGAAATCATCAGTATGACCTCACGCACTCGACATTAAACTCACCAAGTGCTACCATATATTTAATAGGGTTGAAGATTAAGCCCTTGAAGCCCTGCCAGAATAGAATAAATCCTTTTACGGAATAATATATTTTATTCTTATTAGAACGAGCACGAAAAAAAATTTTTGCGCAGTAAAGTGGTTTGTCACGCACGAAAGCCTGTAGCTAAAAAGGGAATTTATTCACTTTTTAAATGCTACAAGCGCGGGAAAAAATACGTAACATTTTCTGATTCCCGCGCACCACTGTCAATATAAAATAACGTTTGAAAAACTAAATATATGAAACGCCCAATTACAACATTATTTATGTTAGAATCGCTAGACGGTAAAATTTCGAGTGGCAGCGATGATTCATTGGACGTAGATAAAGACTGGTGTAAAATTCAGGGCGTTAAAGAGGGCTTGCACCAATACTATGATATCGAACAAACAACCGATTTATTTTCACTTAATACCGGTCGCGTAATGGCCAAAATTGGAGTAAATGAACGCAAAGAAACACCCAATATGTCTCCTGTTAGTTTTGTAATTATCGATAATAAACCACATCTAAATGCCACTGGTATTGGTTATCTTTGCCGCTGGGCAAAGAACTTATTTCTCGTAACGGTTAATCCTAACCATGTCGCCTTTCAACTCAAAGAGCAATATCCAAATCTGATCATTCTCCAATATCCGAGCCTTAATCCCCAAAAGCTTTTTCAAGATTTATATGAAAAATATCAAATTAAAAACTTAACTATCCAATCTGGCGGAAATTTCAACGCTCTCCTGCTAAGAGCTGGCTTAATCGACTATGTTCACATTGTTATCGCTCCACTTCTAGTTGGCGGAACAAAAACTTCTACCCTAATCGATGGCGAGTCAATTGCTACCGTGAGCGATCTTTATCAACTAAAGTCTCTAGAGCTTATCGAATGTGCTCAGTTGCAAAATTCTTTTATCGAATTAAAATACCGCGTACTAAATAAGTCGACTTAGAATTGAAGACAATTCTTTTATGTCTAAAGACTGTATAATAGTCAAAACTCTAGCACTACTTCGCAAATTATCTTTTATAACCTAACACTCCATTTAGAAGAACAAGTGGAACGGCTCGTTGCCAAGATGAAACAAATCTGAGACAAGAAAAGACCCTCGCCAGTTTCCCAGCGAGGGTTTTGAGCCGGCATTTTGCCTAACAGTGCAAGAAGAAGTTTAGTCAGGGTATTCAGACACGAACTGGTCATACCGAGCACCATACTTACTTAAGGCAGCATCGACATCAATGACATATTGCTGAACGGTCACACTCTCCTCAGGAGTAATTTGATGGCTGTGCTCACGGAGTAGTTTGCCTCCCAGGGCTCGCATCGTCTTTGCCGAGCCGATGTTATTTTTGTCGCAGTCAAGGAGGGCAACCTCAATGCCGTGGTTCTGACAGACCTTAAGTGCCAGATACAGATTTACTTTGTTGTAGCCTTTTCTACGTTCAGACGGACGGATACTATAACCGATGTGCCCACCATACTTCCACAGATTGTCGTTCAGAGCGAGACGGATATTTACCATCCCCACCAAGCGTTCAACATCTTTCTGGAGCATATGCGAGTCCCTCGGCAACCGTTTCATTAGGAAGAAAGTTTCTGCTGGCACACGCTCCTCGTTCGGCACCTGGACACGATAGTCAGCCAACTTCTCCAGCCAGCCATCGTAATCATCCTTATAACGTTCCAGACCACCGACACCGTGAGTCTCTGTGCCGTCAGCATAGAGACTCCTCCAGATATTCCATAGCCTGCTTCTCGTGCTCCTTCTCGGGACGAACTAACCTTAATTTTTCCATTTTACTACCTCCGTTATTGATTATTTTCAGACAAACTTAAAGTTCTGCTTTACATTGTAGCACACTTTTCTCATTTAGTCAACTCTAAAATCTCAAATCGACTCAAAAATCCAGCAACTCTAGATCAAGATCGTTATATCCAAATATTAAACCCTCTTGCAGCCCTACTAGGTTTATCTCACCCTCCATGTTAAAATCGCACTATAAAGATATGCCATACTAAAACAAGGAGAACTCATGAACCAACATTTATATCTCGCCTCCAGCTTCCGCGGTCCAGGCGTCGCGAAAATGATTATGGAAAACATCGAAAAATTATTACAAAAGCCCACATCCGAAATCAAAATTTCTTATATTACAACTGCCGGAAATCTTCACCCGGAAGATCAGCGCGAATGGATCGACGAAGGTCGCGAAATTCTAAAACAACATGGATGGCAGGTTTTTGATTATGACATTGCCGGGGAATCAACGCAAGGAGTCGAACAAGAGTTAATCGATAAAGACGTGATTTTTGTACAAGGCGGACAATGTATCTATATGCTCGAACAAGCCCAGAAGTGCAACTTTGGAAAAATCGTAAAACAAGCAGTCGCTCGCGGAATTCCATATATCGGCGAAAGCACGGGGTCGATTATCACAGGCCGCGACATTTCTGCGTATAAATATTGGGCAGAAGATCGCCGCAAAAATCCACCAATTCTTGATAATTATGAAGGTATGGGATTAGTAAACTTCTTGATTCGCCCACACTGGAACCACCCAGAAAAACGCGAGAAATATTTACGGATGACTCGAGAAAATCTTGAAAAACTATATAGTATTGCTTCTCCAATTATCTGCCTCAACGACAGCCAGCTAATCTATGTCGAAGGTGAAAATTTTCAAATTTGGGAAGGGAAATAGTCTAGTCCAGGAAGCTAAAGGCATGGGTTCCGGTAAATGGAATCTACCCATCGGGCATCTAGAACACGGAGAAACTTTTGCCTTTTCTAGAACCAAAATTTGCTATATAATATAATAAATTTATTCATAGCGAAGGGAATTATAATAATTTCATGCCTCAAATTGAGTCCAAAGTCCATCCATGGGAAAAACTTTTTCCATCTCCTTGGCCAGCGATTTGGGCCACAATTTATCTCGCTATCTTGCTACTCGGGCTTATTGCCCCGCATAACGATCTTTCCACTTTTGTCAAATTAGGCGGCATTATTCTTTGTCTGCTCTATGTTTTGCACTATTTCCGCAGCGATCTTCTCCTCCAACTCGCCATGTTTATTACCTGCATTGCGGACATTATTCTCGCCCTAAACAACACCGCAACTTCTGGCGTCGCCTGTTTCTTTTGTGTTCAAATTGTCCACTTGTTTCGGCTTAGTGACAAATCGCATTATCTAAAAGTTCGCCTCTTTACTTTTTTATCCGTCGCTATCATAATACTTAATTTCTTCTTAAAAATCCTCCCTTCGATCTATGTTATCTGCGGATTTTATGTCATCGCTATTTCGTCTAATATTTTTCTCAGTTGGCACTGGTTCAAAACTTCCGCAAAAACTCCCCGAGCCTTCTTTGCTTTCCTAGGATTTATATTATTTCTTTGTTGCGATACATGTACGGGAATTTCATATCTATCGCTTAATCATTATTTTCCTAGCCTGCTTTACGATCCTGCTAATTTCTTTGCCTGGATTTTTTATTATCCATCACAAATTCTCGTTTCAAATAGCTCAAAGTATGATAAAATGGTAACTAAAGGAAGGTAATTGTGCTATAATGGAGGTACTTATGGAAGGTAGAAAAATTCACGCATCGCCTAGCAACGGTCAACGCGCAATCCTCGTTTTTGGGGCACCGTGCAGCGGCAAAACAACTTTCAGCAAACAATTTGCAGAACAATTCAACGCAACGTTTTACGATCTTGATGCGCTAAAACAAGAACATAACTTATCGCGCCAGTTTATCCTTTTACTTGTCGAGCAAATCGCCCGCACTGGGTCTACGCTCGTCCTCGAGGGCGGCAACGACACCGAAAAAGACCGGCGCGAGCTCGCCGAGATTCTGCGATCAGCTGGTTATACGCCAACCCTAATTTGGATCCAAACTGACGTCAGTACGATTCGCTCGCGCCTCAAGAATCGCCTGAAATCAGTCGACAAAGCTAAAACCGTCTACGACAATCGTGTCAAGGCTCTCGAAGCTCCTTCTGACGCCGAAGCGCCAATCGTCCTCTCGGGTAAACATACTTATGCTACTCAGCTTAAACAAGTCTTGACTCAGCTCCAAGAACGATGATTATCAACGATCCCGAGTTCGGCGAAGTCATCGTTCGTCGCAATCCTCTCGCAAAGGGCGTAAGTTTTTCTGTGTCGCCATCCGGACGACTACAAATGTGCCTCAGTCAAAATGCTAGCGATTTTTTACTAAAACGCATTCTGAACAAAAATCGCGATCTTATCCGTGCAAAAGTTCCGCTTGCCGATCCGAAAACCCAGCGCGCACGCGACGCAAAAAAGAAAATTCTCACCAAAAAAGCCAGGGAATGGCTACCCTACCGCCTAGAATATTACGCTAAGTTATACGGTTATAGTTATGACCGCTGTCGACTTAGTCATGCCGCCACGAGATGGGGAAGTTGCTCCAGCTCCGGGACAATTTCGCTCAATATCGGTCTCATGCAAGTTCCCGAAGTCCTGCGCGACTATGTCATTTTGCACGAACTCGCACACCTAAACCATATGGATCACTCTGCAGCTTTTTGGGCGGAAGTCGGCCAGCATGATCCTCGATACAAAGACCACCGCAAAAAACTTAAATCCTTTAGTCCAGGAGTTTAATTAGCATACAACCCGAACCAACTCTCGAATCACTCAGAATTGGTTCACCTAACGAATCCAGAAGAGACTAATAAATAGGCTCTCAACAAAATAGGA
>CAZODR010000025.1:0-8246 GCA_964578645.1 uncultured Candidatus Saccharibacteria bacterium
CTTGAAAACCAGCAGGTTAATAGCCTCGCAGGTTCGAATCCTGTCCCTTCCGCCATCATAGAAATCGGATCCGTAGGGTCGTATTTTTATGATGTCTAAGGTGACGCCTGAATTTAACTGGGTGAAAATTGGTTTCATGTTATAATCAAGGTATGAAAATGAAACTCATCCTTGCTTCATCTGGACTCGCCAACGAAGAAATCATTTCTAATCTCGAAGAAATGGTTGGTAAATCGCGCAGTGAAATCAATGTCGCGGTTATTAATGAGGCAATTAAAGCCGAAACTGGTGATATGCGCTGGTTTACTGAAGAACTCGAAAACTTAGCTCATGTCATTGGCGGCAATATTGAGTTTGTCGATTTACAAGCTCATGATCTGGAATATATAAAATCACGGATCGCTTTTGCTGACATGATTTTCTGTTTTGGTGGCAATACTGATTATCTTGCGAACGTTTTTGAAAAAACTGGTTTCACGAAAATTCTACCCGAGATTCTGGCCGAGAAAGTCTGGGTCGGTAGTTCGGCTGGATCTTGCGTCATGTGCCATAAGGAATCGGACGAAGTCCAGGAATCGATCTACAAAGAAAGGCGCACGGCGGATCATTTTATGGATTTTGTTCCGATTATATTTTTGCCACATCTTCATGGTTATTTTAATTTTGATCGGGACGAGGTCGTTAGGGCTTCTGGGCTCGCGGACTTTCCGGTCTATGCTGCATCGGATGATTGTGCACTTAAAATTATCGATGATCAGCCGCCAGTCATACTCGGTCATGACTATATCGTGGCGGAAAATGGAAAAATAGTTAAGGAGGACCAATGAAGTTAACTAAATTAGAGCATTCTGGTTGTATTGTCGAAAACGATGGGCAGAGAATTGTTTGCGATCCTGTTGAATTTGAAGGGAAAATCCCAGAATTCGAAAACGTGGTGGCAATTATCATTACGCATAAGCATGGAGATCATTTTCAGCCAGAAGTTTTGGAAAGGATTGTCGCTAAAAATCCAGATGTGCGAGTTTTTGCGCCGCAAGATTTAGGGATTTCCGAAATTGCTGGGCGAAAAATCGAAAAAGTTGAGGCTGGTGAGGAGCTAGATGTGCAGAACTTCAATCTAAAGTTTTTTGGCGAAAATCACGCACCAATTATTCCTGATAAAATCCCGTGCGCGAATCTCGGCGTAGTGATTAATGATCAAATTATTAATCCAGGCGACTCGTTTGATGTTCCGACAAATATTGGAAGCCCGAAATTATTACTCGTTCCAAGTGCGGCGCCATGGTGTAAAGTTCCGGAGGGCATGGAGTATATTAAAACTGTAAAACCAGAATTTGTCGTGCCGGTTCATAACGCTGTGCTCTCGAAGCTGGGAAACGATTTCAATAATAATTGGCTAAAAATGGCTTGCGACGAAAGTAGCGCAGAGTTAAGACCGCTGGCAGCGGGAGAGGGATTGGAATTATGAATAGAGGCGCCCATTTAGACGAATTGTCTATAAAATACTAGAAAAGAGATCATAAAAAATACTATTATGGCAAGGGCAGTGAGGACTAAAGAGCTTCAGAATACGAGATTGGCCACAAACTATGGTGGCTGGATGTATTGCGAAAATTGTAAGGAAAATATTGGCTATCTCTGCTATTCGACCTATGACCGGATTGATTTTCGCTATCAATGCGCTTGCGGCAGTCACGGTCATGTTTTAATCGATTTCGATGATAGCAAACCAGGAGAACCTTGTAGCGAAAAACTAGTTATCATAAAAAATCGTCTCTGTTGTCCAAAAGATAACGAGCCATTAGTAACGGTTTTAGATAAAAAATTGCTCGGTTACGATCTGGAGATTACCTGTAAGACATGCGGGAAAATATACCAACAAAAAATGGTAGTACCAGGTGGGATCGAACCACCGACCTCAGGCTTATGAGTCCTGCGCTCTAACCAGCTGAGCTATGGTACCACACATTAGTATTATATCACAAACTACGCCAAACGGGAAGAAAAATCAGAAAATATCTTTTGCGATTTTCCGCTAGGCGAATTTATTAAGAAAACTACCTGAACTTTAAAATGAGGTTATTATTCCTAGCTTGATGAGTTATGCTATAATATAGTTATGAAAGAAAAAAAAGGATTTACTGTCCTTGAATTGATGGTTGTCGGGTTTTTTGCTGGATTACTTCTGATTATCTTTTTCGTCCAAAAATCTAATGTCGAAGCAATGGAAAGAGACGACGATTGTAAGACGGCAATCAATGCGATGTACTATGCGCTTGAGGAATATTATTACCCTAAAAATGGCTATTACCCTGCTGAAATTTCAGAAGATGTTCTCCCAGTCGTCGATCCTGCTCTGTTTACGGATCCGTTCGGGACCAATCTAGGCGTCGATGGTAGCGCATATAGTTATGAAGCTGCTAACTGCAATTCGAATAACCAATGTCAAGAGTTTATTCTTCGCGCTACGCTCGAAAAAGAGGATGCTTATATCAAAAAAGGCAAAAAGTAGGCTTTAGAAGTTTGTAATTTGCATGATTTCGAGATATAATATGGATTATGAGTAAACTTCGTGTCGTAATTGCTTTAGGTGGAAATGCTTTACAACAAAACGGTGAAGTCACCGCCGAAGCCCAGAAAACCGTTGCCAGTAAAATTGGCAATACTATTGCAGAGCTTGCTGAAAAATATGAAATTATCGTAGCGCACGGCAATGGCCCGCAGGTTGGTAATATTTTAATTCACGAAGAATCAGCTAGTACTCCTAAAGCTCCTGCTATGCCGCTCGAAACTGCGGTTGCTATGAGTCAAGGACAAATTGGGTATTGGCTTTCTCAAGCAATCGATAATGCTTTTGCTAGGCAACGCAAAACTCGAAAAGTCGTCAGTGTCGTAACGCAAGTCGTCGTCGATCGTAATGACCCAGCTTTTCGCTGGCCGACAAAACCAATCGGGGAGTTCTACTCTGCCGAAGAAGCCTTAAAACTTAGCAAAACTCGGGGTTGGGAAATGCGCGAAGATGCTGGTCGTGGTTATCGACGCATCGTACCTTCGCCAAAGCCAATTGATATCGTCGAACGTCGGGAAATTCTTTCTCTCGTCCAATCCGGAGCCATCGTGATTGCGGTTGGCGGCGGCGGAATTCCGGTCACGCGCACGAAAGTACTAAAAGTATTGAAGGGAATTGATGCGGTGGTCGACAAAGATCTTGCCGCCGAAAAGCTTGCCGAACTCGTCAAAGCCGACATTTTTGTCTCAGTCACCGCGGTCCCGAATGCTTATCTTAATTTTGGTCAACCAGATCAAATCGCTTTGGGGGTTTTAACTCCGAAGGAAGTTTTCGATCATGTAAAAGCTGGGCATTTCGGTGTGGGCTCAATGTTGCCCAAGATCCAGGCCGTAGCTCAATTCGCGAGCAAAAAACGCGTAGGGATTATTACTTCGCCCGAAAACTTGAAGCTTAGTCTCGAACGACGTTCTGGGACCATAGTACAAGGATAAGTATTGTCGTATACGATCTCCTAGGGCAGCCGTGGCTGATTTTTACCCGTGCTCTTACAAGACCTAGTTTAGGTCAGTTCTCGCGCAGCGATTCGCACTGCGTCCGCCCAGCCCGTCGCTACATGAGGCGTTCCAGCCAACTCTGCAACTTTCAGTCCGCTCCGAATTGCTAAAGCCACTTCTTGGATTACTAGATCCGCTTCGGGACATACAACGGTCGAACCGATTAGCTGGCCTTTTAAGTTTACCGTCAACTTTACAAATCCGGCTCTAAAATCATTGACATTAGAAGCGACTGTCGCATCTAGCGGCACCACAACTGATTTCTGCTTTTGGTTTATTTGTGCACAATCTAGTTCGCTTAACCCAACTTTCGCGACTCGCGGCAAAGTATTTGTCATGCGAATGAAACCGGTATAGTTCAGCAAATTACCAGCATTTTTTATCGCATTAAGTGCAGCCATTTTCCCTTCATAAGTCGCTTTTTCGATGGAACTTTCGCCGCCGATGACGTCTCCGGCCGCCCAAATGTGATGATTGCTAGTTTTTAGTCCCTGATCGACGCGAATTCCGTGAAAATCGTACTTAACACCGGCATTTTCCAGCCCCAAATCGACTGATGGTTCGGGCGAAGTTGCGAGGACGATTGCTTCGACAAGAACTGCCTTCTCTTGGTTATCACGCACAAAAATCACCCGCTGTCCTCTAGCATCTTGCTGTAAAGCAATCACGCGCGAATGCTCCAGTATTTTTACTCCGAAACGATCCCGTAGGTGTTTACTTATTACTTCACTCACTTCCGGATCTTCGCGGGGCAATATTCGCTCCTGCGCTTCAATGAGGAGAACTTTAACGCCTAAAGCTCCAAAATATTCAGCCAGTTCACATCCCGTCGAACCAGCACCAATTATCAACATAACTTTGGGCAACTTCGCCATTCTAAGCGCCGTGTCTGGAGACCAGCAATTCACGTTTTCGATTCCGGCAATACCATTTGTCCCGAGCGTTGAACCAGTAGCAATTAAAAATTTCTCGCTTCGAATCTGCTGCCCTTCGACTGCGATTTCGTGCGGACCAATGAATTGCGCAAAACCATGGTAACAGTCAATTCCAGCATTCTCGAAAACTTTCTGGCTTCCTCCACCAGCGCGTCGCACAGCTGCCGCCTGCCAATTCAGGACTGTCGGATAGTTATACCTCAAGGTCGAGCTCGACATCCCAAATCTCGATCCGGCTACCGCCTCCGCATAACGCTGAGCAAACCCTAACGCCGCCGCATAGGGAATATGGCGATAATTTAAGGTCGAGCCGCCCCATCGGTCAGCTTCAATAATTGCCGTTCGTGCGCCCAACCCTGCCGCCATTAGGGCCGCCGCACTCCCAGCTGCTCCGCTTCCGATTACTACATACTGATAATCATTTTTCGCCATTTACAATTGCCCACCATCCATAACTTATATTATTTTACCACGATTTTCATAAACATAGGCTAAATCACGATTATACTTTTTTATCTCAACCGCAATCCGTCGATTTATATCTGTAGTAGTCACTGCGGAACGATCTTTTGCCCATTTAAGCACCGCCTCTGCCGCCCGCGAGGCGATTTCGTCTACCATTCCTTGAGGCAATCCCAAGGCACTAGCATCTTTACGAATCTGTTCTGCGATTTTTGCGCAATTGAGCTCTTCTGGTATGGCCGGAATTCGTTTTTTTCTCGCGCCTATCATCCTAAGACCTCAAAAGTAAACAAAAAGCATGCTAAGGTAATAAAACCTACGCCAGTTATGATTCGGAAAAAATTCTTATGCTTGACTCGCCAACGTTGAATGTCGACGACTGTTTGCCCCCGGCGAATTGCAAGCCGGAAGAAAACTAAAGGCAAAATTGTTATGATCGTATATCCAGCAACTGCAAGAATTTGATAGAGTGGCGGCAGCTCCAACAAACTATTCGCAGCCACGACAAACAGAACTAATGTAAACGGCATTTCGGCCAGACTAGTCAACACTCCGAGTGAAAATGCCTCAGTATTGTTTGATGTCGTTTTTGCTCGTTGGTCGATGAACCTCGCGACGCTCCGCGGTAGCCACAGCTCGGTACTTCTCCCACGTCGATAGTAGAACATCCAAATCGCAATTGCAAGCGCAACCAGCATACCAGCTACAATTACCAATTCTTCCGGATAAAGCGGCTTTTCGAAATAGCGATCAAGTACAAATGCAAAAGTCGCTAGGATTAAAAAGACCAGCATACCAATTCCGGAAATATAGCTATCGACTAAATTTCGAGTTTTCTTTTTGACATGCTTTCCTAAACTTGCATGATAAAGCAGGAGTAGCGCACCTAAATTGAGCTGCAACGTCGCATGGATTGCTGCGGCCAAAAACACCTCACTAAAGGGAACTACCATTTCCATGTTTCAATTATAACACACTTATGCTTGTAACAAAATCGAACTTTGTGCTATGCTCCGTGCATGAAGAAAAAATTATTTCATTTCCAGAATCCGATTTTAAAAATCTTAATTCTCGTCCTGCTGGTAGGATGCTTTTCCCTGACGAAAGTCTTGATTTTGAAAGCTGGAGAGCGTTCGAGGCTCGATTTAGTTCTAGATACCGAGCCCGAACCAACTCCTGATTCCCCCTCACCAGATCTGCCGTCGCCTGATACGCCTACTGAAACCTGGAAATACGCAGCTGACTTAATGCTTTGGGCTATAAACCCCGGATATACCGTAGATGGATCTCGTGATGTCGGCGAATTCATCGAACTTCATCGCACGACCGACAGTCCTATTTCGCTCGCTGGCTACTCGCTACGATATATTAATTCCAGTGGCGCTAGCAGCACGCTTGCCGATTTTATCGAAGGTAGCACTCTGGCCGGCGAGACTCTCCTCTTACGCCTGGCGCGGTCTTCCGCGCCAGGACAATCTGACCTTACCTATATGACGACTCTGGCTATGTCAAATGGTCGGATAGAGTTACTCCATGATGGAGAAATCATCGACTCTGTCTGTTGGTCAAACAAGGATGATTGCTTGCCTAATTTTAAGAGTGCGAAACCGACTTCGTTGGTGCGCAATCTCGAAACGGGCCAATTTATTCATATTTCCGATTATGAACCTTCGTTTAGTCCTGACTCACCCTCGCTCATTCTACCCGAAATCCCGGATGACCCGAGCGACGAGCCAGAGATAAGCGAGAAAACTCCTACTCTAACTCCAAGTGAAAGATGCGGGCGTCTCGAATTTTCCGAAATCCTTTCTTATTATGACGAAGATAAATCTGAACAATTTATTGAGCTGCATAACCCAACGGATCAGACAATTAATCTCAGTGCTTGTGAAATTCGCTACAAAAAGAAGAATCACACTCTTTCCGGATCGCTTGCGCCCGATCAATACTACGCCTACTATCCGAATAAATCCGACCCTGCTTTTAGCGTCACAAAAAATCCTAACACTTCCAATACGATCGATCTTATCGGTAAGGACGAAACCCTCGTAGATACACTTTCTTATAATCATGGGCAGAAGAAGGCTACCTCGTACGCTCGATTTTATGACGAGAATGGTGAAGAATTTTGGCAAACTACTTACTCACCAACTCCAGGCTCCGCCAATATTCTGCAGGAATTTCGCTCCTGCCCAGAAGGAAAGATTATAAATATTGCAACGGGCAACTGTGTCAAAGTCACGGGCGCCTCCGGCACCACCAAAGCATGCCCCGAAGGCCAATATCGTAACCCGCTTACTGGCCGCTGCAAAAAGGTCGAATCCGATTCTAAGGGACCGAAACCCTGCGCTAAAGGGTATGAACGCAATCCTGAAACGAACCGTTGCCGCAAAATCAAAAAGACTAATGAAGGCACGGAATATCCCTTAGTACCCAAAACTTATGCTAACAAATCAACTTTTATTGCTGCTGGGATAATAATTCTACTTGTTTTGGTTGGTGTCGGATACATTATCCTGCAATTCCGGCACGAGATCGTACGCGTGGGTCGAAAAACCCGCCAGCGCATTCACAACGTTTGTAAAAACGTAATCACGGGGTCCGGTCGCTTTCACCGGAACAAGAAGCCCTAATTCCTGGTAATGCCGCAACACAGGCAGAGTCTTTTCGCGGTATTCATTTAGACGATTCTGGAAGGTTTGTGGGTCGGCATCGTCCGCCCTCAGCCCTCTATCGTCTAGTAGTTTCGCCGCTTCCCAACGCGCAATCGCCTCATCCTCCGCTAGCTGCAACATGACGACAGCACGAATCGGATGTTTTGCTTCCCTCGCAACGCTGATTACTTGGTTTTCTTCTCCGGACCATCGTCCAATGGACGATAATACTAGAGGGAATTTCTTTAGCTCCTCTTTTTCAAAATATGGTAGAACCCACTCGAAAAAGATATTTTGGGGGATTAAATTACCCTTACCGCTCAAATCCTGTTTAGTTGCTGCTTCGTTTGCACGCACAATTATCCCCGATGAAAGAAATTTCGCTCCTAAGGCCTCCGCAAGTCGCAAACCAACCGTGTCTTTCCCGCTCATCGGTAACCCAAAAATATTAATGCTCCCCGTCCCTAGCCATGATTTAATTTTTTCCAATTGTGCTTCCATGTTGAGATTATACCACAAGCCTCCCTGAAATTATAAATTTCCGACCATAATATAAATCGTTCTATACCCCTAATTTTCCCCTACCCAACTCCCAGGTATTTTGGTTTGGTAGATATTCTCCTAAAATGAC
>CAZODR010000026.1:0-7512 GCA_964578645.1 uncultured Candidatus Saccharibacteria bacterium
GATACCAAGGTATCCGGCAGTCCCTTTACGGGGGGAGATTTGACGCTTACAAAACCGCCAGTTTCCTTCCTGAAAACTGGCGGTTTTGGTTCGAGGTTGCAGGACTTGAGCCCACCGTATTCTCACTGATTAGAATAGATCCAACATACTGTCCAGATAGATTGCCTCCCGGACATGGATCTGGTACTCCGGCTTGGTCATGTAATAGAGCAAATATTCCAGAATCAGGGCGCTGCCAAGCCCGCGGCCTTCGATTTTGAAATTGGAAAAGCCCATGGGGAGGTAAATGTTCTGAATGTCCTGGATACCGATAAAGCCCGGATTGGTCATGGCTTTGGAGAACCGATAGCCCTCGTTACCGCCGGGAGCGCTGCAATGGTGATCTTCGCAAGTCTCTCCCAGATTCTTGCGGCTGACATTCTCATAGCAGATTTTTCTGTCGGCGCAGCCAAACCAGCAGCATTCGTTGCACAGAAATTCCACCTTGTCCTTCTTGGAATTTGTCAGGGTACTCAGTTTGTCAAAGGCTTTGTTCAGCCGAAAGTCCGGGACAACATAGTGAAAATCCTCCCGGTTCACTTCGTCCAGAAATCGCCGGAAATCGGTCAGCACTTTTGTGGTGGAGGATACGAAATAGAGGTTTGGGTAATGACCTTTCAGATAATCCAGCAGCAAATCGGAATGAACAATGACGCCATTCCCTCCCGCCTTATTGAACAGTGCACAGAGGCGGTTGCAGGTTTTGTCCAAAAGATGTTCCTCACAAAGCAGGGAGTTGCTGAAAGTCAGCCGGGCAGAAATGCCGTATTCCTGCATCAATTCCAGAACTTCTCTGGGGTCATTGTCCCCAAACCCCACACGTCCCCCACCCCAGATGCAGTCCGTCGGTGCGCCGTAGATGGAGCCGATATCGCACCAGTCATAGAAGTATTCTCTATGCTCCCGGAAAAGAGGCAGAAAGGCGCGATAGAGTTCATAAAACTCGAACAGACCGGGAAGATGGTAATGCGCCGTATTCATACCCTTTTCATCACCTTCTCAAATCGGAACATCCCGTCAAAGTTCTCTCCTTTTCCGCCCTCCGGGGCATGGGGATCCGGGTGTTTCTCGTTGAAAAACTCGACAATGTGGAATCCGCAGCGATTCACATAGAAATGAATATTTCGCTTTTCAAAATAGGGCGTGCAGGTCTGCCAGACTTCCACTTCCGGATACAGCGTTTCGATTGCCCGCCATGCCGCGTAGCCGATCCCTTTGCTGTGAACACCGGGCGTCACAAAGAGAAGATCCAGGTCTCCCTGGGTTCCTTCCACCTTTACAACCACGCCGCCGATCTTTTCGCCGTTTTGGACAATCCGATACGCGGTGCCACCATCTATAGACGCTTCAATGGTCTGCCGGGAGATGATTTCACCATCTTCCTCAAAATGGTCATCCCGCAGGCCAAATTCCTCCATGGCGCCATATCGAAAGGCTTCCTGATTGTCCAGAATGAATTGATTTCTGTCCTCTTCCTCAAGCGGAACCAGTTTTACATTCACCATTTCTTTTCTCCATAATACAGCTTTTCTTTTTTCGTTTTTCAGAAAGCAAGTCCTTTAGGCTTATCCCAAATAACCCTGCAACATTCTGAATGTGGCATTGGGGTGACGTGAGAATTCTGCTATTGTACAGCTGCATACTGCCTTTCCATCCCGGAATATTTGAATCTTCCCGTCATCAAACAATGTCTTGATGCCTCCAAGTTCAAATCCAGCTGTAGCTTCATTGTCCTCAAGAGCTATTCCAGTTCGGCGTTTCAGCTCCATATAGAAACGATACTCCTCTTCAGAGCGGAGTAGGAGCTCCGGCACATATTCCACATTTCCCAGCAGGAACAGGTTCGTAAACTCGCGGACAAAACCGGCTTCTTTGGGCAAGATCGGCCTTGGCAGTGGAATCCACTCCCGGATTTGGAAGCGATAGTACAATTGCTCCGGATTGTTGCGGGTCAACGGTACTTCTCGGATATTCTTTCTTTTCACCAATGCGCTGCGGAGAACTTCGCCATAATAATGAATGCCTGCTTTATTGGAGAATATCCGCGGTGTCTGGAACAAAGACACATAGTGGATTGGCAGGTTTTCTTCCTGTATCAAGCCGGCAGGAATATAGTAGAATTTGTTTTCTATACAGGTCTGGAACTGAGCATTGTTGCGCAGAGTTCCGATCAGCACATCCCGCCTATTCCAGTCTACCTTGGCCAGGCGTTCTTCAATGCCAGTGGGGAGAGTTGCTCTCTCGAATGCAGATTCTGGAGAATCAGAGATCAGCTCGTCCAGCATTTCTGTTACCAAAGAAGTAGCAGAAGGCAGGAACGGCAAGCCGCCGATATTTACCTGCTGGATGCTGCGATAGAATCTGTGATTCCGGTATTCTTCCTGATTCCGATACGGAAACAGCACATAAGCACCGAACATGGTCCGTTCATAGGGGGATGCCTCATGCTGATAGACAATGGCGTCTCGGTAGCGGTGCATGGTGTTGATGTCCTCTTCCTGAGGACCGGGCGTGCCATACATGGTCTGATACATGCTGCCATCCAACGCGGGGTTGATCTTATACTTAGCATCAAAGACGTATTCGTAGTCAACTTTTGCGCCCTTCTTTTTCAGGCTCAGAACATTATCCGGCTTCTGCGGTACGGTTGCACCGGAGACCTCCTTCGGATTGTAGGAAAGGGTAATAATCTCGCCGTTTTCAGGATTGCGATATCGCACACGGCTGCGCTGCCCCTTGATGAGGGACACAAACAGACCATTTCCGGCAACCTTGATAATATCCTGGGAAAGCAATTCATAGCGCTGTTTCATCAGGCTGTTCAGCTTGATGAAGCACCAGTATTCATACAGCAGCGCCATATCTTTCACAGAGACATTGAACACACTGCCCGTTACGGACAGGCCATGCTGCAAAAGCAGATAGCAGCGGTAAAGCTCCCGATAACCCGGAGCCATGCTGAACACTAGTGACATTCCGGAATTGGCAGGAGTTGCTTCCACATCTCGCAGGAATCCGGTATTGTACCGGCGCTGGATTCCCTTGACCATGGTCTCGATCTGACCAACCATAGCCGCATCCGTTTCCCGGCTGAGCTTTTCATATTGCTTGCGAAAATTCTCCAGACGCTTTACCGTGCTCTGGAGCATATATTTTGTCAGACGGTTTTCCTTGGTGTCATAGGTTACATACTTCTTTACGGCAAGAGCCTTGTCCACCAAGACCTGGTCGCCGGAACGCATTGCATGATCCGGATGCTTTTCAATCCACCGCAGGGTTCTGTTATCCGTTCGCTTGATTTTGTGCCCAGGTAGAACGATATGCTCCGTCTCCAGCACGTGGTGTGGCTTTGCGATAACCATATCTGCAGCCGCCAGGAATTCGTCATAGATCTTGCGTATGATGGCAAAGAACTCCACGGGGGATGCTTGTTGGGTAGAAGCAATATCAAAAGAGTCATAGGTCTTCTTCAAAAAGTCAAAGACCAGATTATAGACTTCCGCAGTGACATCCGCTACGATAGCCTTGTAGTCGTCCATGTACCCAATCTTTGAGGGAAACACTTCGATGGTAAGCTTCAGATAGTTCTTTCCATCCACGCGTATGTAGAGGTCTGACAAACCAATTTCGTTTCCAAAATTGATCACGCCTGACAGCATCTCCCCTTTGCGACCGACGGGTGTCACATTCTTCCTGATGTTGAAATTCTCATGCCAGAATTCCACCTTGTGCCCGCTCTCCGGTTCGATTAGGATCTCATAACGCTGCTGCTCAAAGAACAGAGGTTGCATTCGGTAATGTCCAATGGAAGCTCGTCCAAGATTTTGCGTAGACACGGTCTCCGCATCTCCTGCCAGAGAAACTTCAAAAGGATCATCGCAGTATACTCGGAGCGTGGATTCTTTTTCCCGGAACTCAACACCCGGGAATGCAGGATGGGAGGCTGCGCCCTTAATGGTCACAGTAAGCAGGTCGGTCTGCAGATATATCAGTTCATCCGTGTTTCTGTTTTCATTCATCAGGCAAGCCTCCTTTCCATACTTTTTTATGCGCAGATATAGATGTTTTCTTGGTCAAAAAGCAGTTCCACAGGGCGGTTACTCACTTCATTGATCGTATCAATACTGTTCAGAAATAGCTGAATACCAACATCCCGATTATCTCTGAAATCTCTCATGGCTGCCTTGCCATGTTTCGCGCCAATACCCTTAATCTTGTTTCCAACTGCAACCAGTGCCTCATCGACAGGTCCCTTGCTGATCAACGGCATCTTCGCAATCGCCTCACCAGCAGCCTTGCTTGCATTGCCGATTCCACTGAGTACTGTCGCCTGAACTGTGCCTTTCATATAGTTTTCGAGTTGATCATAACACTCCGTATAGTCCTTCCGATACTGAAATGCGTAGTTCCGGATTTTTTCAGACATGTGATCCAAATAGTCTTTGGAAGAATTCCCGCTGAGAACCACTTCCAGAAAGGAGGCGTAGGAATGAAGATAAACACTCAGTTGATAGAATCTAAAGCTGTCATCGAGTTTTGATTTTAGCTTGTCCGCTGCCTGATAGCTATGTATCAGTTTTTTCTGGTTCAGTACATTGATAATCTCTTGCCGGTAGAAAAATATATTGCTTTCTGCAAGTCCCTTATATTGCGTCACTGCAGTGAGCTTTCCACTTTTCCATGATGTATTATCCGAATTATAACGATACTGCTCCAGAATATCTGCAAGGGAATTGATAGCTCCCTTTACTTTTGACTCTTTGTCCTGACGGAGGAACTGCAATATTTCTTCCTGTGTCTTTTGAATCTGATCCAGTTTTTTGTTGATGCCCATGATAGCAACTGCAACAGCCAGCGTTACCGGGTCAATCGCCACAGCTGCTGAGCCACCTTCTACGGGAACCCACCTAGCCTGACCGGCAAGTCCACCTTCATTCATGATCGTACCAAGGTATCCGGAACCATCCTTGAACTTTGCTAAGTGTCCGGCAACACCTTCTGGGAACACGCAACGATACAGGCCTTCGTTTGAAGGCGCATTCATTGCAGCTTTCGCGATTGAAGCCGCCGTGACAGCAAAGCCACTTCCCAAGGCAGTCAAATCCTTTATGGAGTACTGAAATTTGCTCTTTTGAACAATTTCCGACTGGGGAATCATCGGGTAATAATCAGCAGTGATCATTTCATTTGCAGCCATATTCTCCTCCTTACAACCAATATGAAGTAAAACCATCCTCTTCAAATCTGCGCACCATGAGTTCCAATTTCGCAGCGCTCTTGGGATAGCGACAACCTATGGATGCATCATCGAGAACCTTGCGCATCTTTTCGGAATCACAGTCTCCGTTTTTTTGATTATGGTCAGAGGCGCAGACCACAAACAGCTCGCAGAGCATATCCCGCACAGATGCGGAACTGCCCTGAATGCGGGGTAGGATCTTCTGCATAATCTCGTTATCCATGGCTTCGTTGTGGGTCAGCAGGTTGCCCTCCGCTTTGTTATTGAGCAAATAGAAGACGATCTCATCCCGAACACGATAACCTACATGGGCATTGGCTTTCAGAAGGATCTCGTTGATCTTCTGGAGTTCAGCGCAGATTTCCAGCACATACTGCTGCTCGTTTATGCAGTCCCTGCTGAGTACCAGATACTCCGTACGCAGGAAGCTGTTGGGAAGCTGCAGTTTCTCAGGTGCGATTCCAACAGAATCGAAGGTAGGAATTAAATCCACATAGCTGAACTCAATTGTGTTGGCACGGTCCAGAACTTTTTTGCTAAATGGGAATGTGGTTTCGTCCATATTCACGGTGCCGACAATGTAGAGGTTATCCGGAATGCCGTTTTCATACTGAGCGATTCCTGCAGTAGTAATGCTACTATCAGCGTGCTTCTCTCGGGATTCAACCACCGACAGGAAGTCACTCAGATAATACTCCACTCTTGCCAGATTCATTTCATCCAAGCAAAGGAATACCGGCTTGTTGGGTTTTGCATACGCCATATCGAAGCATTCGCATACCGGACCATTGATGAAGTTGCCGTTTAGATCGTAGTGTCCAAACAAATCGCTTCCATCGCTCCAGTCAGGGCGTACAGATACCAGCTTATACTCTGCACCGATTGCCTCAGCAAACAACCAGACCAGACGGGTCTTACCTGTACCGGAAGTACCGGCGAGTATCACGAAGGGCTTGCTCTTCAGGCTGAGGAAGAAATTCTCAATAAGCTCATCCTTATAGCTGAATCCCTTAGCCGCTATGTACTCCTTGATCTGCTTCATTGCTTCCTTCGTTGATACAGGCATTTCTTCCTCACCTACTTCCTCATCATGATTTATTCTGACTTCATACACTGCAGAGGATACCTTTGTGAAAACTGCTTTCACATCTTTTCTGTCCCGGAATGCCACAAGCTGATCACCCAGATCCTTACCCCAGAAGATACGAACTCTCCGGCGGTCAGAAGACTCGTTGGTCACTCGCACAGTATATGTATTTTCGTTATAATGCAATGTCAGCTGCTTGTTCTCGCCCGACTGAAGTTTTTCTGCATCAAAGAACCAGCAGATACCCTTGGGCACTCCGGAACCATTATAGTCAAAGAAGGACTTATCGCAGGTTTTTACGGCTGTCGTCTCATTGAGGATCTCCCAGGAGTCAAATACACCAATTGGGTGCACGTTATTCAGAAGCCAAGCTTCTGCATGTTGACTCCCCGAGAGCTGCTCGGCATACTCTTGGTAGATCGCCATCATCTTTGACAGGTCGTCCCGCAATTCTTCCTCATCTGGAACACTGCCCTTTTTATATTCTTTGTAGAATATCGTTCCCTTCTGATAAAGCTCAGCCAGCTCTGTTAATCCGTTGCCTAAGAAAATATGTTCATCTGTATGAAAGCCGCGGGAATCTATATGAGCTGCGATTTCCGCTGCTTTTTCTCGCATAATGCGTATCGTTTCACGCTTCGAATGTGAATTTCTAATATCGGTACATCCTTGGTTGAATGTCAGATACAGAAAATTGGCATCTCGGTTAAGCAGATAAACAATATACACGCCCTTTGTGGCAGATGTTGTAATTTTCCTATCAAAAATGCACACCCATGGAACAGTAGCCCAATTCCCTTGTCCAACACTTCCAGTAACCAGATAGTCTTGAGTATTAACAAGGCCAGTGCTATAGATCTCACGTGGTATATCATTCCGAAAAAACGCGCCCATCGGGTGTCCAGCAAAAGGTTTCCGCTTTGCCTCAATGTATTCATTTAAGATTTTCTCAATTAACGTCTTCATAATATCATCTCCGGAGCACTGCGTTTTCCGCGTATTCTCACAATCTGCGCGCAATAGCACTTTTATTATAACATCCCAATGCGTAGATTGGTAGATAATGTCTACTGAACAACCCTCAGTTTTTCGCACGGTTGCAAAAAGCCGAGCAGCCAATCCAGAAATTGTAAAAAAGCGTACTGAA
>CAZODR010000027.1:0-7493 GCA_964578645.1 uncultured Candidatus Saccharibacteria bacterium
GAGCGCGTCTTTGACGTAGACGAGGTCAGAGGTTCGAATCCTCTATCGCCCACCACATAGTATCAGTCGAGTGAATCTAGAGATAGGTTCGCTTATTTTGTTATCTCATCGAGCCGAAATGGCTCGTTTTTTGTTTTTATCGGGGTTTGTAAGTCGCTAACTTATCACCCCGTAGAGATAATAAACGGCAATCCAGCAGGGTGACATCATCGTGCTTGGCGGCGGTCTGTATGGGCATACCGGAATTGCTCTCGGATATTACAATAATGGGTACGTGGCTTTGCTCGGCACAAACCAAGGTTGCGATGGATGCATATGCAAAGACTTGGTTTAGTCTCATCATGAAGCCAGGGCAGAGCGTCTACGAAGGCTGGAACTCTGGCACGGGGTATGGGCTCTATGCTGGCGATGACATTGAGCACCGCACAGAATAAGCTATAATAGTCCTAACTGCTGTACCGAGCCGTACAGTGAGTGCCCGGGAACGTCGCTATTTAGCGGCGTTCCTAGTTTTTTGCCCATACTTCGCGATCCGGGCTTGTACGGCTTTCTTCGCACGAGCGGAACGCTCTTCGGGGGTGAGCTTTGCCCAAGTCTTTTTGCCACCAGTACTCGCACCAGCGTTCATTTTGTCGTAAGCATCAGCTTTGCGCTTTAGCTCTAGATATTCACTTTTGGGGATAGCAATTGTTTCCATAGTTTTATTCCTTTCTACTGGCGGATTTTAGCAAGGGGTCGACATTATCTTTCCGTTATGTTATTATTAAGTTAAGCTACTTCTTCTTCGCTGGAGGGGTGGCTTTTTTAAGTACGATTCGAAGTTCGATTTTCTCTACTTCCATTCTCCTCCTTTCTACCGCCAGTTTTTAATTTGCTATCCCCTTGCTATATCTCTATTATATCAAAGTGGCTTTGATATTGCAAGAGTTTTTTGGAACTTTTTTTGAAGATTTTTCTGGAGTTTTCCACAAAATTGGGTAGTTCAAATTAAGCAGATAACCTGCTATAATAAGAGATAGAGAGGAAATAAAATATGAGTTCTATATCTACATTGCAAAAGGCGATCAATAGTAATCTAGATACTCTTCAGAGTCTATATAAGCAGGCTGAAGGGTTGCATGGGTTGATACAAAAAGTGAGCGATGACGAGGTAAAGAACCAACTTACAGAGAATTATAACGAAGTCATAGATACGCTCAGCAAACATATGGATACTACGGATGCGCTTATTCGCGCTCTTAAACAAGCGCTGAGCGATTAAATACTATGGCTAATCTTAAGTCAAAAATGGATCAGCTCAGGGTGGAAGCAGAGCTGGCAAATAGTAAACAAGATAATAAAAGCCGTTCACGAATTGCCTATGGTTTTACTTTCGCTTTTATCGCATTTATGGCTGTAATATTAGTTGGTGGACCGTTATATAATGCGACTATTGGCCGAGAAAACCCTCTCGATATTAATGAGCTATTGTCTAGCTTTGTTGCACAGTTTGGAACGCCGTTAGGATTTGTTCTCGGTTACTATTTTAAGGATAAGAATAACTAATCCTACCTCCAATAAAAATATCCTGTGCCAGACGTGGCGCGGGTGCATCATTATTGGCTGAGTGCCAAGTGGTTTGTTTGGAACCTGCACCACGTTTGGAACGGGATAAGCCTATTTTTTAATGATGTCTTAATTCCACGCCAACCACAGCGTATTATTCTTACCTCCATACGCGATTATGCTTAATCGCCTAGGCTGAAGTCGTTATACCATAGACGTTTTTCTGGCGTCAATAACTTTTTGCAATAAACTTCCTGATAGTCAAAGGTTTTATAATATTTATAGCATGATATAATAGAAGTAAGGAGAAAATGGTCATGACGATGGAAGAGAAAATTAAGGAGATTGGAAGACGCATCGGCTCGTCCGATAATAAATCGATTTCTGCGTCCGATAATCTCAACGAACTACGCAAATCCAGCAAAAAACCCGTGAGCCGTGATGAGCTGGATGCGTCAGCAAGAAAAATCCGCAAATCCATAGAGAGATATAGCCGTGAACTTGAGCGCTACTCCTAGTTTAATCGACAAATTAGCAGATTCCTTTTTGGTAATTGATACTTGTGTGCTGATCGACGCCATTAAAACTGACGACTTCAGGGAGTTAATCGAAAAAGCCAAAGATAAAGACTGCGAGTTATTTTCTATCCGTGCTGTCAAACACGAGTTTTTACGCGGGTCTCACACGATTAAAGAATACTCAGATTATCAAGATTTCCTTAACAAAATGGAAATATCTTTCATTAGTGACATAGAACATAAATTGGATACTGAAGCTGGTAAAACTTTTGCTTTAGTTTTTAACCAGTACTACCGCAACAAGCACCTAAATAAGCAGCCGAGTTATGTTGACATGCTATTATTGTTTACTACATACTACTATGCTCGAACCGTTAGCAATGTTCGGCTATTAACTGCTAATCATCATGATGTACCTGGGTTCTTCAAACGCACTAGCATAGTTGTATTTGAGACAAATAACGAGATCCGTACTGAGGCGTTATATGAATTTGATTCCGATCGTTTCAGCTCCAGACTAGACTTGTTACTTCAGTCTTGACAACCCTTCAGTAGTTTAGTTTTCTCAGACTCAGTCTTATTCCTTTCCCGAATAGCTTGACGATCAAGTGTACCATATTTATCGTAAAGACGTTTCCATTCGTAATAAACACTTTCTGGAATACGTGTAGACGGTCCATTGCTACATATACTCTAATTAGCCAGGCAGCGGAGAGGAAAGGCGGCCCAACGACTACTGTAGTTTGACTGGTAGACGAAACGATTATTAAAGCCGAGATTGTAGGCGTGGACATCTTCGGAAAGCGACTGAGACGACCAGTTATAACCACTTTCACCATGCCCCAACAGCTTACCACCATCGATAGAGAAATAGCCGCTGCGCACTACAGATCGAGCCTCGTTGAGGCTTATACCTTCATTGTAGCACAGCTTATGCTTTTTGTCAAGAGGTTTCGGGAAATTCTAATCATTTTGTCAATTTTAGATCGAGAATGTTGTAAATTTTACAACATTTTGGAACTTTGTGTGCAGCGGCTGGATCGGTGTTGATGATGGCAAACTATGGCATTCTGGCACAAATGGTTATAGTTGGTCGTCCCTGGCGGACTCCAGTGGTCTCGGGGCTCATGGCCTTGTTGTCGATAATAATACTGTTGCTCCATCATATAGCGGCAATCGTTTCTTCGGCTTTCCTCTCCGCTGCCTGGCTAATTAGAGTATATGTAAAAGGATAAGTTAAGGATTCGACAGTTTATTTGCTGCAAAAGTAGTCTAGGTATAAATACAAGTTCTTAGCTTATCTGAATTATGTTATAATTTATTTATATTTAAATACGGGAGAAGTGGCTGGTGAGGAAAAATAAGAAAGCAGGGTTATTGGTTGGCCTTGGATGTTGCATTCTATGCGGAGTTATGGCGATCGCGGGGGTGCATGCGGCTCGGCGAGCGGATAATCGTAGCACTATGAGCGCAAAGCAGAATTTTGATAACGCCGGGCTTACCGAGAGTGAGGCGGAGAGCGCTGGGACGAGGGATGAGATGAGAGATGATGGGGGTAAAGTTTATACGGTTTGGATGGAAAACTGTTTTGCGTTTGACATTGCTGACCCGGTGAAAATGGCGGAGAATAGCCAATATGTTGCCTTGGTGAAGATTGATTCACTGGATGAAGTGGATAATTATAGTGAACTAAATCAAAGTTATACGATGCCGTACACGCGCGGGCGGATGTCGGTGATTGAGAATGTTAAAGGTGAGCTGCCGGTCGGTGAGGAGCTGAAGTTTTATCGTATGGGCGGAGCGATCACGAAGGATAAGTATTATGAAGCTTTGGGGGAGGCCGAGCGCGAGAGGTTTAGCTATGCGATGGAGCATAATGCTGAGCTAGCAGAAGCGGAGAAGATTGAAGTTTTTGGGTGGAATGAAGTCCGTCTCGAAGAGGGCAAAATTTATCTGGTTTATATGTTTGATGAAACTTTCATAAACGGTGAGCCTGGGACTTACGGCATTCATGGCTTTAAGGGCGGCGTGCGCGAAGCCAAGTTCGACGCGACGAAGATTGGGCTTAGGGCGCTGGTAGAACAGGCTGAGGTTTTGAACAACTTTACGGGAGAATGGGAAAGCTTCGAGAGTGTCGCCAGGCGCAGTAAGATAAAATAGGTTTGCGCCGCCTCTTTAGAGCTCGTGGTGTTTTTCGGATCGATTTTTTCGTGCTACAATATAGTCATGTTACTTGTCGGCATGTTTCAGTGGTGGTATACGCGAGGTTGGAAAATGTTCCTCGTTGGGCTTGGCGATCGCCTGAAAAATGCCGCGGATTTTTTCTCTATCGGTTTACTCGTGCGGACGATTTTTTCTCCTTTTCGCCAAATTTCTGGCGTCACTTCTGATTCCCCAGCGTTTAGCGCGCAAGTTTCACGCTTTTTTGATCGCCTTCTCTCGCGCATGATTGGCGCTATTATTCGCATTGGGCTGCTAATTATTGGGACGTTTATCATCTTGCTTCAGGCAATTTTTGGGGCATTACTTTTCCTGCTTTGGCCGGTCATTCCGTTTATGATTATCGGTTGCGTTGTGCTTGCGTTCGCGGGGGTGGCGTTCTAATGGATCGGTTTAACTACGCTAGCTTGCGCGCTCGCGAGGCTCGTGCGGCGAAAATCTTTAATCATTTTGCTGTGAAACTTTTGTTGGGAATCTTTGATGCTGGTCTGATTTTTGGCTTTTTCTATCTGACATTTTATTTGCATAATTCCCTGGGCTGGCTTTTGCTTGCGGTCGCGATTTTTGTGACAATTTTTCTAGTCTGGACGGTGAAAGAACTCGCGCATATTCCGCCTGGTTCGTCCGATGATATTAATGATCTCCTTTCGGGCAATGTTTTAAGGATCCTGAAGCCGGATTCGACTCCGCAATCCCTGGCTAAAGAGCTTTACAAAACGCGCAGTGGCACTTTTCTCGCGCTTCGTTTCGGTCTCACGCCCCGGAATCTCGAATTTTTTGCTGCTGAGGCTGGCGACGATCTCGCGCCGATTTTTGCGACCGCGCGCGAGATTTGGCGGCAAGTTGATGGCGAGACTATTTCCGGCGGCATGATAGCTGTGGCTATTGTCCAGCATCATCCGAACCATGAGATGCTTCTAAAACAGCTGCGGCTCGATCTGAAGGATCTTTATACGGGTATTGTCTGGTATAACTATATCCATGGTCTGGTGAAGGATGCTCGTCGCCATCGTCGTGATGGCGGGATTGCGCGCGATTTTAGTTTTGGCTATATTCCGACTTTGCAACGTTTTGGGCACAACCTTTCCCTTCGGCACGCGAAGAGTTCTCGGACCAAAGTGCATCTCGCCGCACACCGTGAAATTGTCGAAAAAATGCTCACGATTTTCTCGGGTAACGGTCGCCAAAATGTCGCTCTAATCGGTCCGAACGGTTGCGGTCGGAGCACGATTGTTGACGCTTTTGCCGAAGAAATTCTCGATGCGGACGCACCAATTCCGTCGAGCCTGAAATATCGCCAAATCTTCATGCTTGATGCGGCTTCGCTTATTTCGGCTGCTAGCGCTCGTGGGCAAATCGAGCGACTCATGATGCAAATCTTGGGCGAAGCTTTCGCGGCGAAAAATATCATTATTTGTCTCGACAATGCTCAGCTTTTCTTCGAAGATGGCGTCGGCTCGGTCGATATTTCGAATGTTTTATTACCGATTCTTGAAGCTGGGAAACTGCGCGTTATTCTCACGATGGACGAACAAAAATACCTCGAAATTGCCGCGCGCAATAGCTCTCTCGCGAATACTTTGAATAAGATTATGGTTCCTGCGGCGAACCGTGAAGAAACTATGAAAGTGCTTGAGGATCAAGCGCCGGTTTTGGAATATAAATATGGTGTGGTTTGTACATTTTGGGCGCTGAACGAAGCTTATCGTCTAAGCGAGCGTTATATTCATGAGCTCGTTATGCCGGGTCAGGCTCTTAGTTTGCTCGAAGCCGCCTGTAACTATCCTGAGGATAAATACGTTCTCGCCGAGTCGGTTCAGGAGGCTGTGGAGAAGACCCAAGGCGTGAAGCTCCAGGTCGCGAATTCTGAGAATGATCGCGCAAAATTGCTGCAGCTCGAAGATTTAATTCATCGGCGGATGATCGACCAAGTCGCTGCGGTGCGCACGGTTTCTGATGCTTTACGCCGCGCTGCGGCCGGAGTTCGCGATACAAAACGCCCGATCGGCACTTTTCTCTTCCTTGGTCCGACCGGAGTCGGTAAAACCGAATTAGCAAAAGCGCTTTCCGAAGTTTATTTCGATGGCGAAGAGCATATTATTCGTCTGGATTTGAATGAGTATGTCGCTTCGAGCGATGTCGCGCGACTGATTGCGGAAGGCTCGGAGAATCCCGAAAGCCTCACCGCTCAAGTCATGAAACAGCCTTTCTCCGTCGTCCTGCTCGACGAAATTGAAAAGGCTCATCCTCAAGTTTTGACGACGTTGCTCCAGCTGCTCGACGAGGGGATTTTGCGCGATTCTAAGAATCATGAAGTTTCTTTCCGCGATACGATTGTGATTGCGACTTCGAATGCTGGCGCCGATAAAATTCGCGAATATATTGGGCAGGGGATGAACCTCGAAGCGGTAAAATCCGAGATTACTAACGCGATGATTCGTTCGGGCGAGTTTAAGCCGGAGTTTCTCAACCGCTTTGATGAAATTTGTATTTTCCAACCGCTTTCGAAGTCAGATTTAGTCAAGGTCGTCGATTTGATGATTGCTTCCGTGAACAAAACTCTCGCGCCGCAAAAAATTTCGGTCGTCCTGACCGAAGATGCGAAAGAATTGCTCGTCGAGCGTGGGTACGATCCTGAAATGGGCGCTCGCCCAATGCGTCGCATCGTCCAAAAAACTGTCGAAAATCTCCTCGCTCGGCTCATGCTCTCCGGGGCGGTCGAAAGCGGTGCCACGGTTCAAGTCACGCGCGAAATGCTGCTCCCGCACCTTGGGTGAGATGGATGGAACCAGTGGCATGCTGCTACGAGGAGTAGCGCGTAGGTAATGGCATAAGATTCGCAAACCAAAAAGAAGACTATCAGAGAAAATCGAAATCCGAGTTGTACTCAAAAAAGCTACCCATCCAAAATCCACGAAAGAGTAACTTCGATCAATAATAACATAACGCAAAGATAATGTCGACCCCTTACTAAAATCCGCCAGATAGGGCTATAATTGCCATCCTCTAAGAAACGCCCTTAATTCCCCTACCCAAATCCCAGGTATTTTGGTAGATATTCTTCTAAAATGACTCTAGGATGTAGCGTTTTTTGGTGTTTTGGGTGTTTTGGGTGATTTGAGTGATTTTTGGCGTTTTTGGTGATTTTTGGTGTTTTTTGGTGTTTTTGGCAAGAATATTGCATTTGCCTATTGACTTTTTAAGCCATGT
>CAZODR010000028.1:0-7358 GCA_964578645.1 uncultured Candidatus Saccharibacteria bacterium
CCGGGGAACTCACCCCGGGCAAAAGCCGGGGCTTTTTATTAGAGTATATGTAGCAAAAGACGTAAAGATCCTTCATCTTTGTGCGCAGCGGCGATATTAAGATTAAGGATGGCCTACTGTGGAACCCTGGCATATATGGCAACAGTTGGGGGTCCTGGTCTCATTCTAATGGCATTAGCCTTCACTACCTTTGGTTCAACGATAGCCACGTCTACCCGTCATACAGTTACGCGCGCTGGATCGCCTTTCCTCTCCGCTGCCTGGCTAATTATAGTATATGTAGCTGGTGGCAAACTAGCAAAATCCTCCCAAAATTTAGCAATTCCATAAAATTATCCAAAATCTCCCTAGAATTTTGTAGATTTGTCAAAAAATCCCAAAACATCTTGGCAAAAAGCATAAGCTGTGCTACAATGAAGGTGTAAGCCTCAACGAGGCTCGATCTGTAGTGTATTTTACCACGATCCCCTGACGATTTACTACAAGTTTCTTCAAGATATTTCGCTGCACTTTGTGCGCAGCGGCTGGCTTAGTATCAACGAAGGTAAACTGCGATATTCCAGCATCGCTGGATGTGGATGGTCTTCTTGGGCACGTCCCAATATTACTCACGCCTACAACCTCGGTTTCAACAGTGTCATCGTCTACCCGTTAGGCAACTACTCATCAAATGGCTATAATCGCTGGAGCGGCTTTCCTCTCCGCTGCCTGGCTAATTAGAGTATATGTAGCAAGAAGCCACTCCCAGCATAATCCGGATGCAAATATTTACTAAAGCAAACACACAGCAAAATCCGAGAGCAAGACATAATTGTATTTACTAGGACAGACTATATTATTGGGGGTTTCTGGAAGCAACTTTTGCGAAAAGATCCGGACTTACGGCGCTTCAAGCATCCGAGTGAAATGAAAGTTTACTTTCATTTTTGAGGATGAGCCGAAGCGCAAGCTTCCATCACGAAGCGCTGGAGGACGAGCGCCGCGACCCTGCGACGGCAGGCGTCGCGGACGCGCCTTGAGCAAAAGCTTTGCTCCAGAAACCCCCAAGAAAACTGCTCCGCCCTAGTAAAGTACTACTTGCGAGCTCCAACCAAACTCCGCCGCGCCACCTCAACATCCCGAAACTCAACCGCCCCCTCCTTCCGCAAAATCGTCTTTTCATGCCCCTTCCCCAAAATCAAAACCACGTCCCCCGCCTCCGCCATATCGATCGCCTTTTGAATTGCCCGACCCCGATCGAGCTCAACAAACAAATCCTTCCCTAGACTCTTCCCAGCCTTGACCGCGCCCTCGACAAACATCTGCGCAATCTCCTCCGGATCCTCATCGCGCGTGTCATCCTCCGTAATAATCACGATATCGCTCTCTCGGCCTAAAATCTCCCCCCGCGGCTCCCGCGTCGCATGATCGCGCCTCCCCGCTCCACCATGCACCGCAATCACTTTCCCCTTATGCTCGCCCAAACTCTCAAAAACCTTCTCCAAAGCATCCGGCTGATGCGCATAATCGACAATCACCTCAAAATCCTGCCCCTCATCAACCCGCGTCATCCGCCCCTCGACCTCCGCGAGCGCATAAATCCCCCGCTCAATTTCATCCTTGCTAAGCCCCAAAATCTCCCCCACGCCCACTGCCGCCAGGGAATTATAAACATTAAATTTCCCCGGAATCCGCGTCCGAATCCTTAGCTTCTCCCCCTTTCCTTCCGCAGATCCTTCTTTACCCATTATATCACTACACGCATATTCCACGCCGCCCGCACTCAGCTCTACCTCTGTCGCCCGCAAATCTCCCTTCTCAATTCCATAAGTAATTATATCACCATCCGAATAATCCCTCTTATTCTTAATCGCCTCGATAAACCAATTCGCGCTCGGATCGTCCGCATTCACGACCCCCTTTTTCGCCCCCCGAAACAGTTTCAACTTCGCTTTCCGATAATTTTCAAACGTCTTATGATAATCTAGATGCTCCGGCGTCAAATTCGTAAACACCGCGATCTCAACCGGCACCCCAAAGATCCGCGACTGACTCAGCGCATGCGACGTCACCTCGAGGACCAAAAACTCCGCCCCCGCATCAGCGACTTTTCGCATCCGCTCGCTTAAAATCCCCACGCTCTCCGTCGTCATATGCTCAATCTGCTCATGCAAATTCTCGCCGTCCTCGCTCCACCCCACCGTCGTCAGCAACCCCGCTTTATGCCCCGCCTCATTCAACATTTTCCAGATCATGAAGCAAGTCGAAGTCTTGCCATTCGTCCCCGTGACCGCAATCACTCGCATCTTTTTCGCCGGCCATCCGTTTTTCATCTCCGCCCTCAGCGCCTGCAGGAGATGCCACGGCCGCACCAGGGAATTATACCCCGGCAATTTCTCGACTTTTGCTTTCAAACTCATAATCCAATTATACTATAAAATACTATTCCAGATCTCACTCCAACATCTTCGCCGTCCCCGACTCCTTCGCAAATTCCCGGTCAAATGTCCATAGCGGCTCAGCCTCATTCAATGCCGCATATCCCGCCAAGCAACAATCATTAAACGACAATTTCGGACACGCCAAATACATCGGCAGCACTCGATCAAACAGTTCTTGATTATAATTCACGCCCGGGAACAATAACAGCTTCTTAATCCCATCGACAATTTTTTCTCTAGAAAGATGATAACTACCTTGCATGACATACACCGCCTCCGTAATCGCCAAATCCGCGACATGATACCGGACATCCGCCCGCATAAACAAATCCTGCAATCTCCGACACTGACCAGGAACATCTTTCAGCATCAGCCTCAGAATAATATTCGTATCGAGCGACTCTTCAATTCTAAACGCCATATTTCTCCTTTAAGTATGCCTTCGTCTCCGGCAAATTATCATAATATTCATGGTGCTGATTAACCGTCCAACCAGCATATTGCTTAATTTTCTCCTTCGTTTCATCCGAAAGTCCCTCCCGCCACTCGTCTAGCTCCGCAAAGACCTTGCGCACCCGTTCTTCATGCGTCTGAGCCCGTCTAAGTATCGCTCGCCCCCCTGTTATCTCCCTTATCCTATTTCGCCCTCTCGATTTTTAGCACTCAAGGCTTGACAATGCTAAAACCCTGCGCTATCATAGACGTACAAAGGAGTTAATTATGCAGTTAAAACCATTACAAGATCGCATTGTCGCGGTCAAAGAACAACCAGTCGAAACCACAAAATCCGGCATTTTACTCGGCACAGCGAAAGAATCGCCCGCCTATGCCGTCGTCGAATCTGTTGGCCCCGATGTCAAAATCGTCAAAGCCGGCGACAAAATCATTACGAAAAGCTACTCCTCGACCGATGTCAAGATCGACAACAAAGACTACATCATTGTCAAGGAAGAAGACGTCCTCGCCACCCTCTAACCAACCTAAAAAATTTATTCGCACTTTATAATTATTAATTTAATATCCAAACAAGGAAGTAGGTGGCTTACTTTCTCGAGACCATCCGCAGGGCAACGGCCCGAGGAAGAGGCGCGCGAAACCCGTAACGACGGGTTTGAGCGACGCCGTGTCTTGAAAAGTAAGCCAACTAATAACCTTGTTTGGAAAATAAAATAAGGAATTACAAAATGTCAAAGAAAATTTTTTACGCCGACGAGGCTCGCGAAAAAGTCTTGAGCGGTGCAAAACAACTCTACGATGCCGTCAAAGTCACCTTCGGTCCAAAAGGTCAAAACGTCGTCATCGAAAAATCCTACGGCACCCCGACGATCACCCACGATGGTGTGACTGTCGCCGAAGCCGTCGACCTCGGTAGCACCGACGAAAATCTCGGCGAACAAATCGGCGCGAAACTTATCAAATCCGCCGCGCAGAAGCTCAACAAAGTCGCTGGCGATGGCACGACGACCGTCACCGTCTTGACTTATAATATCTTGAGCGAAGCCAACAAACTCATCGCCGCCGGCGTAAATCCTATGGAACTTCGCAAGGGAATTGAGGCCGCGGGCGCCGAAATCATCCAAGGCATTGAAAAAGCCGCCGAGAAAATTGACGGCGATGACAAAAAAGTCGCCGAAGTCGCCAGCATTTCCGCCGGCGATCGCGAAATCGGCGAGCTGATCGCGAGCGTCATTAGCAAAATCGGCAAAGACGGCGTCGTCACCGTCGAGCAAGGCCAAGGCCTCGAAATGGAACAGGAAATTGTCGAAGGTTTCACTTATGACAAGGGATATTCTTCACCATTCTTCATTACTGATACCAACCGCCAAGAAGCCGTTTTCGACAAACCTCTCGTCTTGATTACCGACAAAAAGATTTCCAGCGCCGCCGAGTTACTTCCGCTTCTCGAACAGTGTGCCCAGGCCGGCCGCAAAGATCTCGTCATCATTGCCGAAGAAGTCGAAGGTGAAGCTCTCTCGGTCCTCGTCCTCAACAAACTCAAAGGCGTCTTTAATACTCTCGTCCTGAAAGCTCCAGCCTTCGGCGATCGCCGTAAGGACGTCATGGAAGACATCGCTATCCTGACCGACGCGACCGTCGTTTCCGGCGACAAGGGCATGAAACTCGAAGAAGTCGGCATGGAAGTTCTCGGTACCTGCGGTAAAGTCATTGCGACCAAAGACGAAACCACTATTATTAAGGGCAGTGGCGACAAAAAGTCCGTTGCTTCTCGCATCGAGCTCATCCAGTCTCAGGCCAAGCTCGCGAAGTCCGATTATGAACGCGAAGAACTCGAAAAGCGAGCCGCCGCGCTTCTCGGCAAAGTTGCTGTCATCAAAGTCGGCGGCGCTTCCGAAACCGAAATTGACGAGAAAAAATTCCGCGTCGACGATGCCGTTGCTGCGACGAAAGCTGCTCTCGCCGAAGGTATCGTTACCGGCGGTGGCGTGACTCTCGTAAACCTCGCCGGCAGCCTTAAAGCCGAGACCGAAGGTGCAAAGATTGTGAAACGCGCCTTGACCGCTCCCTTCATCCATATCATGGAAAACGCCGGCCTGAATTCCCAAGCTCTTCTCGCCGAAGTCGAAAAAGCAAAACCCGGCCAGGGAATTAACGTCATGGAGCCAGAAAAAGGTCTAGTCGATCTGAAAAAATCTGGCGTCATCGATCCTGCGAAAGTGACGAAAGAAGCCGTCCAAAGCGCGACCAGCATCGCTGCCACGGCTATCACCATGGGCGCGTTGATTGTCGATGTCCCAGAAAAATCCGCTCCCGCAGCTCCCGACATGGGCGGCATGTACTAAATAAACCGCGCTGACAAGCCCGAGCTATGATTCATAGCTCGGGCTTTTATTATTCTCCAAATCCGCAACCCCCGCTCTTTCACAAAAAATCCCCCGGGCAATCTCGCCCAGGGGTAACCGGAAAATCATTCCACGCCAAAGATATTCCGACCGGCTCGTCGCAAAACTTCCAGCCAGCCTTCCGTATCTTTCGGTTCAAGAAAAGAAATCACCTCGTTTTCCTGGATACCGGCGAAAAAGCTTTCATCTACCATAGCTATGTCGTCCGGCAAATCCAGCTTCTTCGTTCTTATTAATCTCCAAACGTTTTCTTCTTCGAGTCCATTACTAAGCGCAAACTCTTCCTCATCGGAAAGCATTCCGATCTTATTCGCCAAAGCTGTCAACATTGTGCAGACCAACGTGCTTCCGCTAAAGAAATCCAACGCTCCAGCGGTTTCGCAATCAACACACATTTCAGCTTTCACGAAATTTGTATCAGTGTGTAAGACGACGTGCGCCCGGCATTCCTGACCTCGCCAAGTTACTTCCGCGGCCATTCGGTCGAACCGACCCGAAATCCGCATCATCTGTTCGAGGACGGCATTTGCCCGTAATTCCTCATTTACTTTCTCTAAAAGATTTCCCATCTTCTGTCCCCCTTTTTTTGCAATGTTCAAGGTTTTATACTCTCATACTTCAATTATAGCACACATCCCCATAAAAGTCAATACTTTCACCGCTTTTCCCCCATAAAACCAAAGGCTTTATTGCTTTTTAGCTTATTATCGTAAAAAGAGGCTAAACTTGACGAAGAGCTTTAACGAACTTCTTTGAGATGAAGTACAAGGCAGAATTGAGCAACGCAAGAGGGAACTATATTAGCTATTGTAGCGCAGTTAGCGTGGATGCAATGCGCGAAAGATGTGAAGCACGCAAAGGAGACGTATTTTGCATACGTCTCCTGCGTACTGGAGCATCTGACAAAGCAGTGCGCCACGATAACTGTGCTACAAGCTCATCTCATCGATGCTATTAATAAGATAAAGCAACGAATCCGCCCGCACCTTATCATCCCGAATCTGTCGAGCCGCTTCATAAGCCGGCGCAATCACCGCCTTATCACGCATCGTATTCAACATTTCCTGATACAACAAGAATCGCTTTTCCGGCTCAACTTCAACACGATCCATGATCGGGAACAGCTCCTTAAGCGCCGCTTCCTTGACCTTAGAAATGTCCGCACCATAGCTCATCGAGCGACCAAATCCACCGCCCATCGACATCCCGCCCATCGATGGCATCTGCGGCGCAGGATTCGACGGCAATTTCATTGAACTCATCTGTTGCTGAGCTGGCGCAGCCTGTGCTGGCGGCATCATCCCCGCCGGCGGTTGATTCGCTGGACCACCAGCCTTAGCGTTATTCGACCCACCCTTCTGCGTAATTTCATCAATCGCGCGCTGCAGGTCATTATCTTTTCGATTTTGGTTCATATTGCCCACCTTCTTATTGTTGTTACCTTATATTACATAACGTATATTTATCATTATATCACAAGCATTTCTAAATGCGCAAGAATTTTATTAATTTATCTAATAAATCCAACTTCACTTCTTCCATCGGCAACCTTGCCCCAAAAGCATCGACGATCTGCTCGCCTTTCGATTCCGGGAAATACACCGTCACCCGCGGAGAAAAACGCTTCCGTGGCGTGAGGACGATCGCGAAATGCCCATCCTCGCGCAATAGACCAAACGCCTTAAACTCCGTATATGCATAAACTTTTTGCCCCTCTTTCAGGCCCACATTATCCAGTTCATAATGCAAAACCCGTGGCGGCCGCAATGTATAGACAATCAGCGCAATCACACTCAGCGCAATCACCGCAATAAAAGTCCACGCCTGAATCAAAACCGAGATCCCGACCAAAACCAACGCCACCCCCACAAGCCCAACATACCACCAATTATTTCTTTCCCGCAAAATATATTCTTCCGCATCCCAAGAAATCGCGTCCGTTCTTTTCGTCACCATACCTTTATCGTACCACAAATCTCCCAAACCATAAAGCTTTTAACATTTATTTATCGCCCCGCCAACGGCTCAATAAACGAACTTAGAACAACCTCTAAGTTTTAAGTAGTTGTCTACATTA
>CAZODR010000029.1:0-4907 GCA_964578645.1 uncultured Candidatus Saccharibacteria bacterium
CACAGACCTCTAAATTATCAGTTTAGCGCTCTAACCAGCTGAGCTATATCCCCAACACCCCCATTTTACCCGATCTAGTCCAGAAAATCAACCACAATTTCGCGAAAAACCCGCGGTTTTTCCGTCACTTTCTCTGCCGGCCGCTGCTTCTCTGTAATAAACCGTTTATGCATAAACCACGTCATCACGCCCATACAAGCCCCCGTAAGCACAATCGCAACCTCGAAAGTCCGCACCGCTTCCCCGCCATGCTCCTCAATCACCCCCGTCCCCGGCGCAAAATATGTCGGCTTATTCGCCTCCGTTTTCTTATCAATAATTCCTCCTCCCCCGGTAACCACTCCCGCCGTGACATCCTTCGTCTCGACAATTGCATAAATGCTGAAATGTGTTGTTTCAAAAGTCATTATCCCATCTTTATAAACCGCCGGCAAGTTCTTCACCTTCCCATCATCCGCGACATAATAAATCCTCGCCTTTTTACCATCAATCCCCTTCGGCACCTTCAGCGCGACCTTGACAGCCCCATCCGGCTTCGCAGCTTCTCCCGCCATCGTCAACACTTTTATATCATAAGCCGCATATTTCAGGCCCTTAAACGCCTCGATCGCCGCCCGATATTCCTCAATCTCGACCTTGACTTTTTCCGCGAAAAACGTTCCCGAAACCGTTACGCTCCCGTCCTTGCTCGAAAAATCGCCTTTGACCGTCGGCGTCGTTGGCTTGACCGGCGGCTTCGGCTTCGTCACCACCGTACCGTCCGCCCCCATGACGAGTCCCGGCGCAATCATCCCCGCGCTCGCAAAATCCTTCACATCGCTCCCCTGGAACTTTCCGCCCTTGATCAAGACATCATTTTCCTCGACCGTACCGCCAAAGATTTTTCGCCCTTCGCCAGCGCTGAAATTCCCCGCCAAAATATCAATATCCGCCAGCTTCGTCCCCGCTTCCGCGCTCAAATCCCCGTTTTCATAAAACACATCCCCATTCGCGCTCCGAAAATCTCCACCATTAACGACCAATTCGACATTGTCCGCATAACCTTTATCATGTTCAACCTGAAACACGACGCCGACGATATCCATGCCTCCCCCGCCCGTCGCCGGGTCGTGCATTTCGCCATCGACCGCAATTTTCGTCCCATTCAGCGTCATCTTCCCCGCTTTCATTCCGATCCCATGCTCACCCGTCATTTCCGCCTTGCCAATCGTCCAATCCGCATACCCCGCCGCATACGCGACCGTATCGCTCGCCTGAATCACCGCTGTATCGCCAATCTCGACCGTCAGCGGATTCTCCATTTCCTGCACCGATCCATTGACATACAACGCATATGGTGCCTCAATTCGCCCGTCAAACTTCACCGTCGTCCCATGCGCCGTCGGCCAACCGTCCGCCGTATGCATCATCGCTAGCCCATACGCCCGACTCTTCAAGGTCACGCCCGATCCAAATTCCGCTCGCGCATATTTCGTCTCATGAACATCCCAACCCCCTTTCACAATCACCGCAATCGTCTTCGCTTCAATCACGCCTTCCCCAGTCACTTTCACCGTCCCCCTAAGCACATGCAGAGCATATGCGCCATCAGTTGTCAAATTATGCCCGTTCAAATCCAAGATCACCCCTGGCGCACTACTTTCCCCCATCATAATAATTCCGCCAGCATTACCAACACTAGTCGGGAGAACAATATCATTTTGCAAAACCACGCGCTTCACTTGCGTCGCATCCGGCGCCATCGCCGCAATCAGCTCATCCGCCGTATTGACGTCCACCGTCAAAACTTCCCCGCTCTCCGCCGCATAAACCGCCATGCTCCCCATAATCATCTCTGGCGCCGCCATCGGAACCCCAAACGCCATCGCCCCACAAACCACCGCCCCCGCCAGTACAGTTCTAACCCTTTTTTGTGTTTGTTTCTTCATAATTTTGACCTTTTTGTTTTACCGTGTTTTACCAAAGTCTTTTCTTTTTCGACCTTCTTCTGCCTCTATTTTATCAAAATCCTCATGTTTTTCAAGCACATCTCACCCCTATGGCCGAAAACTTCCATACGACCAACCTTTCTCTAGCGTCACTCCCCGCGCCTTCGCGAGCTGCGAAATCGTCAAAAATTCATATCCTTGCGCACGCAAATCATCAATAATCCGCCCCACCGCCTCAACTGTCGAAGGATAAATGTCATGCATCAAGACGACCGCCCCATCAAAAACCGCGCTCTCGACTCGCCGCACGACCTCATTTATATCCTTATATTTCCAATCTTCCGGATCGACCGACCAGAGCATGAGCGGCCGCCCTACATTCTGCCGCACGGCGTCATTAATCTCTCCGTAGGGCGGCCGCGTCAGCTCCGGCGTCCGCTGCACAGTTTCCCGAAAAATCTCATCCATCCGCGCCTCTTCCCAGCGTATCCCCTCGATCGTCGACCGCGCGAGATTCGCATGCGTGACCGTATGGCTCCCAACTTCGTGCCCCTCATCGATTTGCTGCCTTAAAATCCCCGGATTTTTCTCCACCATATTTCCGAGGACAAAAAAGCTCACCGCGACATTTTTTGCCCGCAAAACCTCCAACAGCCTCGGCGTCGTCCCTGGGCTCGGCCCATCATCAAAGCTCAACGCGACCAATTTCTTCCCCTGAATATCGCTCCGCGGCGTCTGGGCCCTCGCCTTCGCCTCCTCCTCTTGGGCTTTTTTCCTCGCTTCCTCCTCGGCTTTCCTTGCTTTTTCCGCCTCTTCCTGTTTTAATTCCAGCGCCCGTTTCTCCGCTTCTTTCTCTTGCTCTTTACGCTGTACCGCCTCTATTTCTTCCCTAGATGCCTCCCCATCTCCCCTCTCCTGACTTTCCCCGACAATCGCCACCTCTTTCTGCGCACCTTCCTTCATCGCAAGCTGTGCCCCAATCCCCGCCGCGATCGCGACCACCATCGCGACGACAATCTTCAGCCACGGCATCTCAATATTAATTTCCCTCAGACTCCAGCCCATCTGTCCCTTACTCCGCATCACTCTCGCCCCTAATCATCTCATCCCCATGCGTAATCTTCATTTGCTCATTCTCGGACAACAAGCACTGCCTCGCCCATTCATACATCGCAATTCCCGCCGCAACCCCAACATTCACTGAGCGCGTCGACCCAAAACTCTCAATCTCCCGCACATCGTCCGCCGGCGAAACCGTCATCTCTGTCAACCCATTTTTTTCACAGCCGAACAATAGCGTCGTTTTCTGTACAAATTTTTTAAGGCTAAGCGGTTTCGCCTGAACAATATTATTTTCAATCGCCACAACTTCCCTGTTACGCCGCTTCTGATCCGCATAAAATTCCTGAGGATCTGTCCAAAATTTCATCTCCAAATACTTCTCCGTACACATCGCCCCGCGCCGGTTCATCTTCCGCCGTCCAATAATGTGAACACACTGTACATTAAAATTATTCGCACTCCGAATAATCGTCCCGAGGTTAAAATCATGCTCGACATTCTCGATCGCAATCTCTAGCTCGCTCCTTCTCTCGTCGAGTTCCGCCCGAATCTCCGCGACTTCCCGCCCCTTGAACTCATCGACCAAATTTCGCCTATCTTCCGCTTCCGACATCACTTCCATGTTATTATTATACAACAAAAAATTTCCCCCAGCAGCCTTCACCGCCAGGGGTTGCACTAATCTTCGAGTAACTTTCCCCACCCTTTTTTTGACCCAAAATTTTTCCATAACGTGCGATAAATCGGAAACTCCCAAACTTCATTCGCCTGCCGCTCAAGCTCCGCAACCGTCGGAATCCGCCCACCAAGACTAATCATAAACTCCCTTAGCAGCCTTTCCTGCTCTTGTATGCTCAGTCTTGGCTTTCTCCGCCCCTCAGCGCGCATTTTCGCTACATCAACTTTTTCACCTTGGTCCGACCCAGATCCGCTCCGATCTTCGCTAATTTCGGCCTTATTTTGCGTCTCCGGGCATTTCCCCTCTTCCTGAAGCCCAATTTCCATCTCTTCTCGGACGATTTTCTCCGGCATTTTCCCCTCGCCTGAGCTCATAGGAGTTCCCCGATCTTCCTCCCTGACGCTCGTAGAGGCGTTCTCGCGCGATTCTTGGGCTCTGCGCTGTTTCTCAGCCATCAAAGTCTCGACAACCTGCTTATAGCCTCTCTGCGGGCCAATCAGCCGCAAAACCACGTCATAAGGCAAAAACACATCTCTCTTTAGCTGCCTTTGGCTCAGCATCTTCCCCTTATTGCGGTCGATTTTCGCCATCAGCTCCCGTATTACCTCATCTTTTGTAAATCCCTGGACTGTGTTTTTCATATACTCACCCCCTATCGATTAGTGTAAAAGTACTTCGCATCTCTGAAGCCAGCATGCACTCTCCTCGCTAAAAATCATAATCTTCCAAAGCCCAATTAGCCTCCAAATCATAATCTTCCAGGCTCTCATGAACTTTTAATTGACTTTAGACCATAATCTTTCAAAGCTCGATTTCCTGCCTTGCGACTTCCCTTTCATTCTACACCTCCATCCCCCAATCGACAACCATAAACATCATTGACCTTCTCCCAAACCAGTCTCCTAATTTTCCAGCCTACATTCTCCCAGACCAGCTCCCATCTTTTCCCACCCTCACAAAAAACCGCCCTCTCGGGCGGTTACTTAACAACTTAGTTGTGCAATTCATCGTAGTCTAAGCTTGTTTTGTCGCGACCCATACGGGTATGTTATACTTCAAGCTTGCGTCACCTTCCGGTAACAGTACAACTCACGACCGACCTAGCTAGATATGTGCTTCGCCAAGCCTTTCGGCTTCGCTCGCTCGCGCTCACAGTCGCTACGCGTCTGTTCGCGCTCATATCCGCATCAATTCCTTCTCAAGAAAGGAGGTAATCCATCGACACGTTCTCGTACCGA
>CAZODR010000030.1:0-3906 GCA_964578645.1 uncultured Candidatus Saccharibacteria bacterium
ACGCCGACTACATTAAGAACATGATTACCGGTGCGGCGCAGGTTGATGGTGCGATCCTCGTTGTCGCGGCGAATGATGGTCCATTGCCACAGACCCGTGAACACGTCTTGCTCGCCCACCAGGTGAACGTTCCGAAGATTATCGTCTTCTTGAACAAAATGGACCTCGCTGATCCTGAACTCGTCGAGCTCGTCGAGATGGATGTCCGCGAACTTTTGAACCAATACGGTTTTGATGGTGATAATACTCCAATCATCAAGGGTTCGGCTACGAAAGCTCTCGAAGGTGATGCTGAGAACGAACAAGCGATCATGGACCTCGTCAAAGCGATGGATGAATACTTCGAAGTCCCAGAGCACGATCTCGATAAACCATTCTTGATGCCAATCGAAGATGTTTTCTCGATCAAAGGCCGTGGTACAGTTGCTACCGGTCGTATCGAGCAGGGTGTCGTGAAGATCAACGACGAAGTTGAAATCGTTGGTTTGAAAGATACGCAAAAGTCCGTCGTGACTGGTATTGAAGCCTTCCATAAGACTCTCGATCAGGGTCAGGCTGGCGACAACGCTGGTTTGTTGCTCCGCGGTATTGAGCGCGATCAAATCGAGCGCGGCCAAGTCATTGCTGCCCCAGGCACAATTACTCCGCATACCGAATTCGAAGCTCAGGTTTACATCTTGAAGAAAGAGGAAGGCGGTCGCCATACTCCATTCTCCAAGGGTTACAAGCCGCAGTTCTACTTCCGCACGACCGACGTGACCGGTGAAGTCGAGCTCCCAGCTGACAAAGAAATTGTCATGCCTGGCGACACCGTCACCTTTAAGGTGAAGTTGCTTGCTCCGATCGCTATGAACAACAACGACCGTTTCGCTATCCGCGAAGGTGGCCGCACGGTTGGTTCTGGTGTCGTGACCAGCATCATTAAATAGCAAAGTTAGTGCTGAGAAAAAGCCTCCCGAAAGGGAGGCTTTTTGGTGGTGGAGGAACCGAAATTAAACCGCCGCAAGTCCAGGCCGTCGGATTAGCTACGAGATTAAATCGTCGCAAGCGCAAACTGTTTTGTCGCCAGCGCAAACTGTCTCCAGCTCGGCTAAAGGACAAATCCTGTCTCGAGACTAAATCTATCTCTCAGCCGGATGGGCTTCGCGAAGCGAAATTTCGTCCTGGAGTACTTTCTGCAGCTGCATCGCAATTTCGTCGGCAGTTTTAACCCCCATATTACGAATCTCGAGTTCGTAAATCTGATGAGCCAAATCAAACTGCCGCATGGCGAGGATGTCGCTTATGTTTATTTTCAGCCTCTGGCAGAAGTCTCCAACTGTTTTGATTCCGGCGCGGCTTAAGCAGTTCCGACTCCGTATGCTGAGCCACATCTGATTGACGGATATGCCCAACATGCCGTCCGGGTCGCTGCCCGGCATAGCGATTTGCTCGGCCTGTCTTAGGGCGTCAAAGTCCGGCAACTTCCACTGGTGGACCAACAATCCCGCCATGAACAGCGCGAACCAAATCTCCTGATAGTCCGCCTTTCCGATCCCCGGCGCAACCGCCAGTCCCGTCAGGCCACTAGTCGTCGCATCATAGGGAAACTTTTCCAGTAGGTCGTCGATCGTGTTCACCCCGACAATTTTACGCAGCTTTTGCTCGCAACCGGGCGACAATCCTAAGGTATTAATATCGACCGCAAGTTTCGTCTTCATCTGTGCAAGGCGCTCAGCGTTTTGGCGCTCAATCTCTACCGCCAGCATTTTCCAGCTTTCCTCGACGGCAGCCAGCCGTTCTTGCTCGGCTTTCGCAGCCAGTTCTCGCCGCCGCTTTGTCCCGTTCAGGATCTGCTGGCAACTTGGCTGCCCGAGTTTCCTGAAAGATTTTGCCAAGATTTGTCTCGCGCGTTCTCGTTCCATGCGAAACTCATCTCCAACCTCTTCAAGCGTCCTTTTCTGGTCCAGGACTGAGGTCAGGACCTGTCTTTCCCAGTCCGTCAGCACTTCGAGCGCCTCTTGGACATTCTCCCCGAGGTGCTCGTAATCTTTAAACACTTTTTCGGCAGTCTTACCTTGTACGTCCGCCTTCGAAAGCTCGAAAGCCGCGAGATAAACCGCCTCAGGCATCGGGTATTTCTTTAACTCTTTTAAATTCATAAAATCGCCTCCTAATGTTCTATTTTTGGCTTTACCGTTTTATGGGGAAACCAAGCCTATACTTCCATTATAGCACACATGCTTAAAAAAGTCAATAGCCTGCGGCTCTGAAGGCCAAAAAATCAAGCAAAACCTCGTTTAGCTCCTGTTTTTGCAACAAAATCCCTAAACAAATCAGACTATCTAGACTCGGGAAAAGAAAAAGAGCAGTCCCTGAGGGCTGCCCTTTCGTATGGATAGTTTAAATTTTTCATCCTTCCGGATGGGCCTCGCGGTAGAGCTTCTCGTCATGCTCGACGAATTTAATCAGCTCGTCCAGCTCCTCCGGCAGATTGAAATATATCATGTTCTTCCCGTAAATATTTTCGCTCCGCCTTCTTGAATCGAACATATTTGTCTTCCGAAAAGGAAAACTTTTGTAGCTAGTTCGATAGTATATACAAGAATGTGCTCCCAGCCAGCATTGCCGGATGTAGCTATTCTCATTGCTGATTTTTTTCACCCGGTCGTTCAGCTCTTCTAAAACGTGATCGGTATGCTCATCGAGCGCGAGCTCTGGGTATATTTCTCTTAATTTTTTCCGTACGCAGGTCGCAATCTCTTTTATGTTGCGATCGGCATGACAGATCTTAAGTTTATATATACCCTCGGCGACGTCATCGACGCTCAGCTCTAATATGCGGCTTGCGTCGACGCGTAGTCTATCGAGTAATTCTCCTAGCGTCGATATTCCTCCACGCATCAAGAAATTATAGCTCTTTACCGATAGCCCGAGCTCGGAAACGGCTATTTTGCATTCCACAGGCAGCGCCTCATCCTGCGCCATTGTAGCTTGCTCCGCCTCTTTCAAGGCCTCGAAATCCGGCAACTCTGGCGTATGGACAAGCGCTCCAGCGAGAAAGAGTGCGCCCCAGATCTCGCGGTAATCATCCTCGTCAATCCCGTCTGCGATTGCGAGCCCGGTCAGGCCATTCGTCTCCGAATCATACGGAAACCTTTCCAGCAGCTCACCAATAGTCCTGATTTCCAGGCCTTCGAGCTTCCGCTCGCAAATCGGAGTCAGAGACAGATCCTTGATTCCAAGCAACGCAACCGTGTCCATGTGGGCTGCCTGCTTACTTTTTTGGCGTTCGATCTCGTCGCTGACCTTATCCCAGAGCGCATCGACGATGGTCTCATGCTCTCTTCTGGCGTTCGCCTCGGCTCGAGCCTGCCGCAAAGTACCATCCAGCAAACGCTTACGGGATGGATGGCGGAGCCTCTGCAGAGTCTTTCTCGCGATCTCTGACACACGCGCCTGGGATATACCGTGCCGCTTTCCGACCTCGCTCGTGCTCATTTTGTCCTCGAGGAGCTGCTGGAGAATTACGCGGTCCCGGTCTCTAAGCGAATAGAGGATCTCCTGTACATTCTCTTTGAGATGTTCATAGTCCCTAATGATATCACTAGGGGAGCTATTTTTCAGCTCCTCTTCCGAGATTTCGAAGACGTAATAATAGATCGCCTCCGCCATCGGATAGTTTTTCAATGACTTTAAACCTTCCATATTCATTCCTCCTAATGTTCTATTTTAGTTTTAGATTTGTCTCAAAAACTAGCCTATACTTCCATTATAGCACACATGCTTAAAAAAGTCAATAGCCTGTGGCTCTGAAAGCCAAAAAATCAAGCAAAACCTCGTTTAGCCTCGGTTTTGCAATAAAAATGCTGGCTCCGAAAAGCCAGCAGTACCTAGCTAGGTACTGGACATTTTATAAAATGTCCA
>CAZODR010000031.1:0-3811 GCA_964578645.1 uncultured Candidatus Saccharibacteria bacterium
CGGAGAGCGCGCACCGCAAACCACTGACGCCGCAATGCGCGAAGATAACGAGCCCCTAAAGCACATACCCCTCAACCCACTCCCTAAACCCCCCAACACTCTGATAAAACTTCACATCCCCATCATCTTCCGCATCCAAAAAATCCACAACCTCGCCTTCATGAATAATCGCCGCCGAAGGCAAATATTTCACTTCATCCGCCAGGATCGTCTTTTTGTATTCATCTTCCTTTAACCCATAAATCATCATCCCGTCCTCGCGCGCAAATTTCTTCGCCACTTCCGTGATCGGAAACTCCGCCGGACACACCGTCATATGCATAACGACAATAAAACTTTTCTTTCGCTCCATCATCTGGCCAAACTTTTCCGCCGAAATCTCATGAAACTCGCCTGCATTATAGACCTCGCTACTCAGCTCAAATTTGTCGAATCCCCCCATCTTCCGCACTTTCTCCCCCAGCCTCGTCGCGACGCCAACTCCGACGAAACCAACCATCGCGATCACCCCCGCAATAATCCCAGCCTTCGCTACTTTATTCATTTTTTTGCAAATCCTCAAACTTTATATCATGATACGGCACTTTCCAAAAATCATACACCGTCTCGCCATTCCTCTCGCGCTTAACTTCGACATTATTTTCGCCATCATAATACCAATATCCACCAACATTATATATTTTATCCGCCTCCCAGCCGAGAGCCACCAGCATATTTTTCATCATCCCCGCATATCCGCCACCCCCACACATCAGAAAAATCGTCTTATCTTTCGGAAACAAATATTCCAAAATCGCCATCGATTCCGCATAATTCGCCGTATATTGCCCATCTTTTTCCGTAAACAACGTCGGCCCAGTATAGCTTTCGCCCACCGCTTCCGGCAGTCCCGAAACATTCACAATCAGCGGATAGGGAACGACCTCAAATCCCTTGACAAACCCCGAAAGATACGAATCCCCGCCAATATTCTCATAATTCGCCTCATCGACCAACATCCGCATATCCCGATAAACTGCATCCTGCCGTCCCAGATACCGGTCAATCGTTTCCTCATTCACATTCTTATCAATCCCCATCTCCCCGCGCAGACCCCCAGAAACCTCTGGTTTCGGCAACTCGACGACTTCCGTGTCATCAATTTGCGCCTCGCCTCCCCCTTCATGTCCCAAAATCGCCGCAAAAACCCCACAAGTAATAATTCCCGCAACCCCGAGGACCAAAATCGCTCCAACCAAAATTCCCGTTTTCTTCATAAAACCTCCCTTATCCTTCCAGTATAATACACTCGCCCCCTCCCGACAACCAAATTTCTCCCCTCCCCAATTTTCCGCCCACAAAGTTACCCCCACTTCAAAAACTATGCTATAATAGAACAAATATCTGCCAAACGGCATAATAAAGTTAATTGTGAGAATTCAGGATGAAAAAGTTTACCAAGATTATTTTACCAATCATCACTACCATCGCCATGAGCATAAGCCTCTTCGCCGGAAATGTCATGGCTCTAACCGTCCAAGAAGGTGCCGCCGCCGCGCGCGCTGATGGCATGCCCGCGGATCTTGTCGGCATGGACGGCGTCTTCACCCGCATTACAAACACGGCTCTCTATGCCATCGGTATCATTTCCGTCGTCATGCTCATTTGGGGCGGCCTTCGCTACATTCTTTCTGGCGGCGACAGCAAAAAAATCACAGACGCGAAAAACACCATTCTTTACGCAATCATCGGTTTAATCATCGCTCTCCTTGCTTATGCAATTGTCAACTTCGTCCTTAACACGCTCGGCCTCCCAGCAGCCGAAACCAAAGAGGAAACAGAAACCTCTTTCCTCTTACTAAATCTCTTCGCTTAGAAGTTCTAAAATCATGATGCTGAGCCTCTCCAGACTTGGAGAGGCTCAGTGTTGCTCGCGTTCTCGCCCAGTTGCAACCACCGCTGCATAAACACTCTTCGCCCCTACTACCTTCATGACTTTCGCGGCGGCGAGAACGCTCGCCCCCGTCGTCCAAATATCATCCAATAATAAATACGTCGCCTCTGCATCAATATCCCGCCCGATTTCATACGTTCTTGCCGCCTGCTCCTGCCGTTTCTTCATGTCCGCCCCGACCTGCACCGTATCCGTTTTTCGCCGCAAAATCCGCGCAACTTCCCAATCCCTCCGCGCCGCCAACTTCTTCGCCAAAATTCGCGTATGGTCCATCCCTCTCGCCCTTACATGCCGCCCAATCGTCGGCAAGGGAACGACGACGACCTTATCCAGCTCCGAAACTCGCGGGATTGCGTGATCGAGAATTTCCGCCAAAATCTCCCCCGCCGCCCGCACCGAACTATACTTAAAATCCTTAATCACTTTCGCAAGCGCGCCCTCTCGCCAACCCCCGACAAAAACTCCGTCCAAACTTATTTCGCACTCATCACATTTCATTACTACATCATCATCACGCGAACAGGCAAGCGTTTTCTTACACAATGGGCAAATCGGCTTCGATTCCCGAATGATGTAATCTTTACAACACCCGCAAAGCACGTCTCCCAATTGCCCACAACCCCTACAAGAGTACGGACAAAGCAGGTCAAAAAGACCAATTTTTGTTGTGTTTTTTACAACATTTCCCATAATTACTATTGATTTTACCTCAAATTGCCTTTATAATAAAGCATAACAATATAACGGAGGTAATTCAAGCAATGGCTCGTACCAATAGCGACGACATGCTGATGGAAGATGAACTAGCAGCTGCTTTCTTCGACGAAACCGAACCAACTTCGGCTATCGACCGTAGCGAAAAAGCTGTTCCAGGTACCGTTGAACCATCAGACGGGGGGAATGATGAGTGGGAAAATACCGACGACTTTCCGGGACAACTCGCCGTAGATGTCTACGAAACCGCCGAGAAATTAGTAGTAAAAGCGCGCACCGCCGGGATCTCGAAATCCGACCTGAACGTCACGATTTCCGACAACATCCTCACCATTTCCGGCATCCTCAGCGGTGGCGAAGACGAAAGCACCACAGCCTGGCACATCCAGGAATGCTATTGGGGCGAATTCTCGCGTACCATCGCGCTGCCTGTCCCCGTCAAAGAAGACGAGGGAACTGTGAAAGCCGAGCTCAAAGACGGCGTCCTGACGATCATGTTTGACAAAGAGCAAACCGAAAGCGTCCGCAGCATCCCAATTAGCTAAAATCCACTTATTTCACTTTTACTCACACACAAAAAGCCGCCCCTCACACGGGTGACTTTTTGTTCAGCCCCATTCCGCCAAATAATCTTCGAAAAAAGTATTGACTTCCCATATAATCAATGCGAAAATAAGAATGTCTATGATCATAGATTACTTTCGCCCGAAGCGAAAGTAATCTTTTTGCATCCCTCACTTCGCAAAAATCCCCCTAAACTCCTCAGTCTCATAAAACTCATAACTGATTCGTAACCGACTTCCTCAGTTTCCACAACACTTATAACTAGTTCGTAACCAACTGCCTTAGCTTTCGTAAAACTCATACAAACTCGTAACCAGCTTCGCTAACTAATAAAATGCGCGACAACCCCCTAGCCTTATACACCGCATGACGAACCTTCAAACTTTGTGCGCAGCGGCGGACTTAACTTTCGCTCTCGTAATATTTGGGCGCCAGGTATGGCTGGTTTTGATTACTCCTCATGGGCAAACTCTATAGATGCTAGTCCTGGACTCCGCTTAAAGCTTTCAATCTATCGCCCCGATGGCATTCCTCTCCGCTGCCTAGCTAAATAAACTACCTCGGGGCAGAGCCCTCAGCGCCGAACTCCGTTCGTGCGCT
>CAZODR010000032.1:0-3710 GCA_964578645.1 uncultured Candidatus Saccharibacteria bacterium
GCCATCTGCCGCCGCGGGGCTTGGTCGCGATTATCGCGCCCCGCGGCTGGTGCTCGGCTCGGTCTGCCTCATGCGGGTTTTGTGGTGCGCTCCGGGGTCGCGCGGGCTTGGTCGCGATTATCGCGCCCGCGCGCGGCTGTTGGTATGGGTTACATTGCACCTGGTCAGTCACTTGTCAAGGCACGGGTAGTATTTTTTGCCCCTTGCGGGGGTCGGGGCAAAAAATCTCCACCCTCAAGGCCTTGACAAGCGCCCGCCCAGCTGCACGCGTGGTAATTAAGATGTTTATGATTTTTTATTTCCCCCCTGCGGGGGAAACAAAAAAGTGAATATTATGAGATACGGAGGATAACACCATGGACACACGCTATCTAGTCGAGTACACAATCGGAGACGAGTTACAATCATCCTGGCAACACGTAGTTGCGCCACATCCGCAGATGGCAGTAGATTGGATGCTCGCCAACATCGACAACATCACACGTATACGCAACGTGTACACGCCTGCGCCGGATTGGCAGTGGTCTGATCTGGACAGGTAACACAAGCCCCGAACTGCTGCGGCGCTCATCCGCGCCGAGCAGCTGCTCGGACGTGTTACACACCCCCGAGCGGGGGAAACCCTCCCCGCTCGACCATCCCAAAATTAGAGGAGGTACACCAATGCCCCAATACGCCGCCCCAAAGTCCCGCATCCGCTCTATCCGCATGACCGACGAGCTGTACAACCTCGTTGACAGCCAACCCGGCGCTACATGGTCGGACAAATGGGCCACGCTGGTAACCACTGCTTACCTGGAGCTCCCAGACAAACAGGCCGAGCTGGAGCACCTCAACCGTCAGATAGCCACCCGGCGCGACATAGTCGCAGACCTGACGATGCAGACAATAGAGATGCAACACACACTCGACATCATCCAACAACATCTCATGACGCTCAACCGGATGCTGACCGACATCACCAGCGCGCAGTCGTAACACGCCCGCGCCACCGCTCCGCGCTGGCCGACGCCGCAGCCGTCCCCCGATTGTGTTACACGTGCCCCCCGCGGGGGGCACGACACCACCCGTCTAGCATGCTAGACTATACTCACACTCACTCATCCCAAAATTAGACTGGAGGTAACCCCGTGCCACGTGACCCCAATCGACAGTACAAGCGCGCCCCTGGGGCTGGCCGCCCCCGCATCCCGGATGCCGTAGTCCTGGCGGCCATCGACTACCGCCGCCGGACCGGTTGCGGCTGGGGACAGATCCCCCGGTCCCTGGGCGCTCATAGCACCATCCACCGCCGCTACAAAGAGATGGTCAACGCCGGCCAATGTCCTCCAGTCCCTAATTGGCGGGAGATGCACCCCGACCCTCTGGCAGAGCTGCGCGCGCTGGTATCCCCAGCGCAGACCGCCGCCGCCCTGTCACAGGGCGGCTATGATGATCTATACACCCTGCACAGCACACAGCACACACAAGATTATCCACATAGGGGCTAGATATTACCCCGGCAATGTGTTACACTGATAACATCCAGATTATAGGAGGTTATCGCCATGCAATCCACTCCCCAGCCCCTCGACGTGTCCGCGCTGTCCCACTACGTAGACACCGCCGCCGCCCTCGTCTGCGTCGTATATGCCGCACTGTCCCGATATGGCGTGGACGGCGTTGACGGGCAGACCACACGCGCCGCGCTCTATGTGGCGCTCGACTACTTGGACAGTGCCCAGGACACCATAGCAGAGGCATCATAGCATTATTTTTGGTTCAAAATCGTACAATTGTTCGATTGCAGTCAAATTTTGTCGATTTTTGTACAAAATCGTACAATTGTTCGATTGACAAGCTCATCAAAATATGATAATTTGGAGATGGTCAGCTAACTCCTACTAGCTGCCGATGACATCACGTATAACCCAGGCACATCCTGGATAATATACGATATCACCGGCTGAGGGTAGGAGCTCAGCCGGATGATACACCGGCCGAGCTGCTGCACGGTCGGTGTTTTCATTCACCCCGGGCGGCTGTTAGCCGTCCGGGGTGTTGTGCGTGCGCCTGTGCTGCGCATCCGACCGCCCCCGGCATACGTGCCGGGCACCAGCGGCCGGAGTAACCCTCCTGCATTGGCGGTGCAGGGGCTGAGGACTGACAGCACACCGCCCCCGCCCATAGGACATGCCCTGCATGATACGCTCTGCCGCTGGTGGCGCTGCCGATTGGCAGCGCTCCGCACCGGTCGGCGGCTCGGCACAGCACAGCGCCGGGTCGTGTGCAGGTCGGGCTATGTCCAGCTGTGCACCTGACAACCAGGGGCGGCTATGCGCCCGCCGTCCCGCCATTGTAACACATCCGCGCCGCCGCTCTGCTCTGCAACAGCGCTCTGGCAGCTCGGCAACGTGTTACAGACATCTCCCAGGGCAGGTGTGGTGAGCCGATGCTATAGAGTCCACCCCGTCACAGCGCGTGACGGTATCCGGCGAGCACGGCCGGACGGCGGCCGGGGCGCGGTGTCGCCGTGGACGGTGTGGCGGTCTGCTGTTGTGGGCGGTCACAGTAGGCGGGGGCAGCAGACCGCCACACATCACCTGTGATTGTATATCATCCGATTTTTGATACATCCCCCCGCAAGGGGGGGAATTATCGGCCAGCGCCGGACGCTGGCGGGAGGGGGGCACAGTCCAGGCATGGCCGCGCACGGTGTGCCCCCCTCCCCCCGCTGCGCGGGCCCCCTCTCCCCCTCCCGTGCGCGTCCTCCGCCGACTGACATCACAGCCTGACGGCTGATAGGATCGGACGGCCGCAAGGCGGCCGGGGCGGCTCCCAGCCGCCCATTAAATCACAATCTCGCTACACTACAGATGTAATATCAGCCGTACAAAATTAATATTTTGTACAGTCTAATCTCCTAAAATATGTAAATTTGATAGGTTATCGTACTACTGCGGTAATATACAACTGTCAATCTGCACATAGTCGGGGTGTGTACGCCTGTATACACCCAAAATCTGCAATTGTGAGGTGCCCAAAAATGACAAATCCATGCACAATCCGACTGACATCAGAGGAGGTTGAGCGCATCACACAGGGCGGCACAATGCCGCTCCGCGAGGGAGTGCTCGCCCTGCTCGCCAGTAACACGCCAGCCAATCCCCCAGCCGGTCAGACCCCCGCCCTGCGTGTTACGGTCACAATCACAATGGACTAACATCCGCCCTGCCATGTACAGTCATGTACAATCATGTACAGTCGTGTACAGTCATCCCAAAATAATTAGCGTAGTGCAATCATTGCGCCCGCGCCCAGCGCGGCCGCCCGCTACGCGTGGTCTGGGGTCGGTGGGCTGCGCCCTCCCCGCGCGTCCCGCGTCCGGGCTTGCGCTGCTGCGGCCTGCTGGTCGTTGCGTGCCCCGCCCCCGCCTGTGCTTGGCCCGCGCGGTTGCCGTGCTGTGGCTCGGCGGGGTTGCGCGGCCCCGGCTTCGGTGGGGGCGGGGCGTGGTGCCGCCCTCTGCGCGCGCGCGTTGTGTCGGTGGCTCCGGTTGCGTCCTGCCCGCGCGCGGCCGCCCCCGCTCAGTCGGTGCTGTGCTGGGGGTTCTGCCCCCCCGCTTTGGCGGGCGGGTTTTGCATCCCCCCCGACCCCCCCGCTGTGCGGGGGGGCGCTGACCGTTGCGGCGTGCCGCCATCTGCCGCCGCGGGGCTTGGTCGCGATTATCGCGC
>CAZODR010000033.1:0-3595 GCA_964578645.1 uncultured Candidatus Saccharibacteria bacterium
GTCATTTTAGGAGAATATCTACCAAACCAAAATACCTGGGAGTTGGGTAGGGGAATTAAGGGCGTTTCTTAGAGGATGGGTAATTATTTCTTAAGTCGATAACTTATGATATAATAATGATAAATATTCTGCAATTATTAAACGAAAGGGGAATTATTATGTCCGGACACAGTAAGTGGGCGACCACAAAACGTCAAAAAGCCGTCGTCGATGCGAAACGGGGCGCGTTGTTTACGAAGATTGCCAACCAAATTGCCATCGCCGCGCGTGGCGGGACCGATCCGAGTATGAACCCGTCGCTTGCGATGATGCTCGAAAAGGCTCGTCAAGCCAATATGCCGAAAGTGAATATCGAGCGTGCTATTGCGCGGGTTTCCGACAAAAATGCCGCGGCGCTGAACGAAGAGGTTTATGAAGGTTATGGTCCTGGCGGGGTTGGTATTATTATTGAAGTTGCGACCGATAATAAGAATCGCACTATGCCCGACGTGCGCAACACTCTTTCTAAGAACGGTGGGCGGATGGCTGACCCTGGTTCGGTCATGTTCCAATTTGCGCGCAAAGGTTGGATTGAAGTGTCCGAAAAGGGTGAGGATAATATGATGGTTGTGCTTGATGCTGGCGCTGAAGATGTTGAAGAGGGCGAGGAGGGGCTGGAAATTACTACCGCAGCTAGCGATCTTATGAAAGTTCGCCAAGCCTTGATTGATGCTGGGCTCACCGTGACCACTGCCGAGCTCCGTTATCTTCCCACTAGCACTGTCGCTGTCGAAGGCGCTGATGCCGAGAAGCTCGAAAAACTTCTCGATGCTCTCGACGACCTTGATGATGTGACCGCTGTACACACCAACGCCGAATAGTGGCTCGGCGCATCCAAAACCGATAGTCGGAACCAGCGAAGCCGTCCTGCCAAGTCTAAAGATGCAGGCCTTCGTCTAGTTCCCTCTGTCCGCCGATCGGAAATCTCACTTTCTCGCCATCTTTAGGCATTATTACATGCGCATGCAGCCGCGTCAACGATGCGCCCGACTTCGCGGGATCGCCAAATCGCATACAAATCCCCCCGCCGCTTACTTTATACTCATCGATTAAGCGCTGCCAAATTTTTTGCAAGTCCAGCCACATTTCTGGACTCAGATCACTAACTTCATAGACTGGTCCGCGCGCAACAATCAAAAACGACAGTTCGCTTCCCGGCCGCGGATAACGGTTGTGCGAAACATACCAATGTTCCGTCCGAAACAGCGTCGGCTGAGCATCCTGATCGATATTCTCCTCCGCCATCGGATCTCGGTCGGCTTTTTCCATTCGCAACATGATATCCAATTGTTCCTGCTCGCGCGCGTTTTGCGGATAAATATATTTATATTTGGAAAATTCGCCCACTTCGCTACTGCTCCTCCGAGTCCTTTTCTTTTACTCCGATACAAGTCGTCTTTATGCCTGCCTTTTCGGCTCGCGCGTGCGAGCGTTTACTCCAATTTCTTTCTGTATGATCCTCGAGATAATAAACTTCTTTAACGCCTTTATCCGCCAGAACTTTCATACAGCGATCGCAAGGGAAGAGCGTAACATAAATCGGCACATCAATTTCCTTAACTTTCCCTAACTTCCGTAGCAAGTTTATCTCTGCGTGCTGCATAGTATCATAAAACAGCTCTGTCCGATTTTGAATATCATATTCCGGGATTGTAAAATCAATTTGGTTTGAGGCATAAATCCACTGACCGTTCCAAAAACATGCCGCCGCGACCGGGCAAACATCGTCCGTCGAGTTGCGCATTTCCTTAAACAGCCCCGGGATCGGCTCTGGCATACCCTTAGAATATTTTACTCGCCGCTTTGCGCCCGCCGTCGCCTTGGCGACTTTCTCTTCCACACCTTCGACCTTTCGCAACCGGCTATTAAGCGTGATTTTTCGAATTTTGTCCGAAGTCGATGTCTTTGCTTGTCTTGGCAAAATCGCTACTCGTCCGCAATATTTCCCTAATTTTTCCAGCTGTTCATCATCATAAGTATCGCGAATCGCAATCAATACATCCGGCTTCACCGTCTTAATCAAATGCCACTTCGGATCCTGTGCTTTCTTCACGACCACCGCGTCAGCAATGTTGAGCATCGAAATGAATTCAAATCGCTCCTGCTCCGGAATCACCGGACGCGTCGGCCCCTTGCGTTTACGAATCTTTTCGTCATTGTCCATGGAAATTATCAAAAAATCACACAATCCGCGCGCCTTCATAATGTATCGCAAATGACCAAGATGAAACAGATCCCATGAGCCCTGAACTAGGCCAATTGTCTTGCCATTTTTCCGAGCAATTTTCGCATTTGCTAGCCAAGTATCGTCGTCCATATAGCCTCGCTATATCGCCACCGGAATCCCTTTAATAGCTTCGTGCGGATCGTAGTCGCTCAATTCGAAATCATCAATACGATAATCAAAAATACTCTCGTGCGAATTGGTAATCTTCAAGGTCGGGAACGCTCTGCTTTCGCGCGCCAAAATTTCATCTGCCCAAGGCAACTGATTTTCGTAAATATGGGCATCCGAAATCATATGGATAAACTCTCCCGGCTCAAGATCGAGCACCTCAGACATAGCGAGCAACAAGGCTGAGTATTGCACCCAGTTGCTCGGACAGCCGATCAGGACATCACAACTGCGCTGGAAGAGAACTAGATTCAGCCGATCTCCCAAAATCCGAAAATGCATCCATCCATGACACGGACATACCACTACTTTCTGCTGGAAATCTTTATTCCGAATCGTATACTGCGGAATCCAGGGAGAGATAAAATGCGCCTTTAGCTCCGGCCGTTCCTTCATCTGCTTAATAATTTCCGCAAATTGATTAAACGTTTTGCCTTCGGCTGTCGGAAAATCATGGAAAGCCGCGCCATACGATCCTGGTCCTAAATCGCCGGTCTCAAGCCCTCGCTTCTGGCATTTCTTCTCCGTACACCAATTTTTCCACCATTTACAACCGAATTTCTCCAGCTCTTCTTGTGTCCGCGCCCCGTTAATAAAAGCTAGCATTTCCCCAATCGGCGTCCGCCAAAACTTAATCTCGCGCTCTGTCAATACCGGCACGCCATTCTTCAAGAGATCGAATCTTATCACTGGCGCTCCCAACAAATCAACCGCAGCGACTTCGTTTCCATCGGCATCAACCATTGGCGAAGGGCTTTTCACGCCATCTTTCAGAATTGCACGAATCAGATTCTTGTACTGCTCATCTGGTGTACGCTCATCATATGGTCGATATTCACCCTTCATCTCAGCTTACCTCCTTATTCTTTACTTCATCTTAGCAGACAGGAAATATAAAATCAAGCACGATCGTTATTGAAGATTTTACAGTGATTTTGGGTAATTTTGGGAAATTTTTAGAGAATTTCTTTTGATTGGTACTATTTTTCTCGCTAGATAAGATTATTTCAGACTATTCAGCCATCAAAATCCTCACCGCTCGAAGCGGGTTATGCTTTCATTGTAGCACAGGTTGTCCAAAAAGTCAAGATATGTTACAATCATGCTTGGAAGGGTGGCCGAGTGGTTGATGGCACTGGTCTTGAAAACCAGCAGGTTAAT
>CAZODR010000034.1:0-2791 GCA_964578645.1 uncultured Candidatus Saccharibacteria bacterium
TTGTGCGTCAAGGGTGTAACTTTAACTATATTTTAACACTTGGGAGGCAGTCGAATGACGGCAAGCATCAGACAAGATGCCCCACTACCTTATATCGGTTCTTGCGTACACCGACACTAACCGTTGCTTTCACAAGTTGCATTTTCACCTTATACAGTTCCTCCAATTCGGTGATTTTGCCGATTTTCTTTATTCCGGCTTTCGTAAAAACAGCCTCCATTATTCCCTTTATCTCTTCACGGGAATACAGCCTATCCCCAATAGGGAAACAACGGCACATTTCCTCTGTCAGCCGTTTGTTAAGATGCCTGATATTGACCTCGTTTTTCAGCTCTTTCTCCTTGTAGCCCAATGCCCGGATTCTCTCACTCCCAAGTTCCTCATAGAATAATTTAAGCTGTGGGAAGCGGCTCTCTATATTATTTAATGTCAAGGCATAAATGCTATTGCTGTCGCGCAGTTCACAGTAGTTCTTTATTCTGTCGGCAAAGGATTCTGTAGTAACCATCTGCTCCATTTGTTGTGCATAATCATCCGATGCCTCGTAGGATTGATTCCCTTGCAGGGCAAAACCGCTACTCTCAAGCATATTGCGGACGGCTATACCATTGGCATAATTGTGCTTCTGCAAATCGTACACATACCGCTGGCTTGCATAGGCAAAATCATTAAAGCACACATTATCTGAATCGGCATCATACATCGTGAATGTTTCGCTGAAATTGCACATCCTCTGTAACCGCACGATGTCCTTTATCTTCTTTTCCCTTAATTCGGGGTCAACGGTTCCAAGTACATCCGCAATCTCAGAATCCGTCAATCTGCGTCGCCGTTCCATATCTGCGATAAACTCATCCTCTGACCGTTCAAAATCCCCAACCTTATATACCATCGTCAGGAATCTGCGAAATGGATTCTCCTGCAACCGTTGCCTGCCTGCAATCTGCACTAAATCCGTTGCGATGTCAATAGTGGTGTTGCTTCGCATAGGGTCACAGATTACGAATGACGATGCAACGGTGGAATAGAAGTCACATCCTGCAAAAGCGGTCGATGTGCAGAATGTGAATTTTTTATGTGGTTCGCCTTTCAACGGCAATCGTCCTCTACTGAATCCTTTGCCTATCTTCGAAATCTTTTTGTCGTTTTCTTCCGAGTTTCCGACAATTATATTAACCTCGTCGGGAACAAGCTCACACTTTTTTATAATGGAGGTAATGTTGTCAACACTATTCAGGAATATGACACACTCTGTAGAGTAAATCGTTTTGCCGTCAACTTCAATGCATGGATAATGACCGTCTTTATATGCCTTGACTATCTCCAAAGCTGTGCCGACCGGATTAGATGACCGCTTGCGAATAACCCTGACCTTTTCAATATTCTTCCAATGCAGACGGTAGTACGGGATATTCCTGAAGAAATCTATGTGCGTCAAATACTTATCCAATATTGGTGTGGCTGACAGATACGTCACATAATCAAATTCCCGCGCGACAGAGACCAATCGTTTTTCTACTTCCGACTTAAAACCGCTGTCTGTCAGAAGATACTGATATTCATCTATAACTACTCGCCAATCCGATTTGTCAGCTATGCACCGAGCCACTTTAGGCAGGGAATCATACGACACCAATATCTTCGGGAGTGTTGATTCTGACAGATACCGCTTTATCTCATCCTCGCTCATCCTACCAATGACAAGAAGTGTGCCCTCATGCTGGGCGTGCTTATTCTCAACAAGATTGTTACGGGGGCTACATATGATTGTCTTGTGGCTGTCCTCCAAAGCCAGTGTTGTAGCACCACAATTGGGAATCCCTTTGTCGAGGATTCCGCAGGGAAGATTGAACGTCTGACCGTTCCCGTCTTTCCATTCGTTCAAATATGAAATCCCATTCGGGACATTCAAATCAAAAATTTTCATTTCATGCAATTAAATACGATGTTACAAAAACGCATCTTTAATTCTGCCGTCCAATTTTTCAGGACTTTCATCTCTTTAATATAGGGCGTGTGGAGAGATTTTTGGACACCCCGAACCAAAATAAAACCGAAACGGCAAAATTCCGGCTTCATTTCGATGTCAGGCATCAGTTGGATATATTGAAAGCAATGCGGGATGAATGTGGTGGAGGCATTTTGATTCCGAATTACTCATAGGCAAATTTAATCAACTTTCGGCTCACTGCCAAATAAATATCGCACATCACTAAAAACTGAACCAGATACATCGCTGACGCTTGTTCCCTGATGCTATGCGAGTCCGAAGAATCGGCATAGGTGGATAACGCCTTATTTTCCTCATTCCAAATCGAAGAATAGCCACCCCGTAATTTTTGTAAATAGCACCCTGCAATTTCATTCTCCGAGTGACATTCCCGACATTATAAAATCTGTCAAGTCAAAACGTACCTTTTTCAGTCATTCTATAAATAAGACATTCCGAGCAGAAAGGTACGGCAATTTTAAAAATATCCCCCTCCCATATCTAATGCACACCTAAAAAATTTTGGAGAGACATTCATATGCGATTCCACCCTGAAAAAGTCCCCCTCCCCATGATAGAAAGGAAAACGGAATTAAAACCGGTTTAACATAGCGGAGAATTAACCTATCCAAAATATAGGCAACGAGATTGATTTGATGATAATAGTTATCGTCCTTGCAATCAATAACACTTACTCCATAATGGAAACAACCACCGCAACCGCATTGGCTACAACATCCATCACTACCTCAGAACTCAACACCGTAGCAGAAGATGTGCAGTTTGAGGACATCAACGTAA
>CAZODR010000035.1:0-2302 GCA_964578645.1 uncultured Candidatus Saccharibacteria bacterium
ATGAAGGTTATGCTTCTACCTTTCCAGCATTTTTATGCTCAGCTGGTTAGAGCAGCGCTTAATCTAGATCTTTCTCGGCGACAAGCGCCTCGGACAGCAGCTGAGCTACCGACCCAGATTATTAATTATCCGGAATTACAACCCAGAATAGTGTCATTATACCACGTTGTGCGAAAAATGGAAGGCGTTTCCTGAAAAACGGCAAATCTGGGGCTAAGCGCTACGAGGCTTGATCGTGATAAAAATTATAAAATAGTATTTCCGATATAAACTTTTCCATTGTCTCTGAACGTGGTAGAATAAGAGGATGGAACTGCGAGAAAATGTGCCGATTGCGGATTTGACGACCATGCGCCTGGGTGGTGCAGCGAGATATGTTGTGACTATAAAAACTCCTGAAGATGTCGCGAAAGCGTTTAGTTTTGCGAAGGAAAAGGGCCTGCCGACCTGGATTATGGGCGGTGGCGCGAATACGATTGGCCGCGACGCGGGCTTCGCTGGCGTCATTCTGCTGAACAGCTTGAAGGGCATAGAGATCCTGTCCGAAGACAAAGGGACAATCGAAATTCGCGCCATGGGGGGAGAAAACTGGGACGATTTGGTCGCTTTCGCCACGGCGCGCGGTTATTCCGGGATCGAAGCCATGAGCAAAATCCCGGGGACGGTCGGCGCTGCTCCGGTGCAGAATATTGGCGCTTATGGTCAGGATATTGCGCAAGTCATCGAGCGCGTCGAAGCTTATGATACGAAAACTGGCGAGCTGGTCACTCTGGAAAAACCTGAAATGGGAATGGAATATCGCCATACTCGTTTCAACCACGGTGAGGATGCGGGAAGATTTTTCATCACTGCGGTGGTCCTGCGCCTGAAAAAAACTGAGCTGAAGCCGCCATTTTATAATTCCCTTCAGCGCTATATCGACGAGCACTCCGTGTCGGACTTTTCGCCCGAAAATATTCGTCGCATCGTGAGCGAGATTCGTGCCGAAAAGCTCCCTGATCCGGAAAAAATTGCTAGCTCCGGGAGTTTCTTTAAGAATGTCATCCTGAGTCCGGACGCGATTGCGGAGGCTGAGGCGCAAAGGATTCCGGTCTGGCATAATGCGGACGGGACGGGGAAAGTGAATTCTGGATGGCTGATCGAGCATTGCGGGCTAAAAGGCAAAGATTTGTTCGGTATGGAAGTGAGCGACAAGGCGGCGCTGGTTTTAATCAACCGTTCGGCGAAGAGCTATGCCGATCTCGATCGGGCGCGGTCTGCTATTATCGAGGCGGTGAAGAATCAATTTGGCTATGAGCTCGAGCAGGAGCCGGTCGAAATCCCAACGGAGTAGGTATGATTTAACTTCGAGATGTCAAAAATCAACCGAAAGAGAAAGGAAAATATGAAGATTTTGAATGGTGCGGAATTAGCAGATTATATGAAGGCCAACCAAGCGAGATTGGCGGGCGGTTTGCGTTCGCGAAAAATACGGCCGAAGTTGGTCATTATTCGCGACAATGATAGTCCGGTGATTGAAAAATATGTGGCGTTAAAAAAGCGTTACGGCGAAGAAATTGGGGTCGAAGTCGAAGATTGGTTGCGCGAGGATCTCGACGAGGCGGTTCGGCTGGCGAATGATGATCCGAGCGTTCATGGCATTATCGTGCAGCTACCGCTAAAGGATAGGGATCGCACGGATGAAGTCGTTCGGCTGATTGCGCCCGAAAAAGATGTCGATGGGCTGGCGGGCGACCAATCGGAGTTCGAATCGGCGACGGCAACGGCGATTAACTGGCTGCTTGCGGGGTATGATGTCGATCTCGAGCATAAGCATATAGCGTTGGTTGGTCGCGGGCGACTCGTCGGGGCGCCGCTAGAAAAGATGTGGAAAAATTCTGGCTATGATGTCACGGTTTTTCGCTCGCATAGTGACCTGAATGAATTGAGGAATTTTAACGTTATCGTTACTGCGACGGGCGTTCCGCATTTAATCAAAGACGGTATGGTGGCTCCGGGGGCGGTCGTCGTCGATGCGGGGACGGCTAGCGAAGGCGGGATTTTGGTCGGTGATGCGGACGAGGCCGTGCATGCTCGCAGTGATCTTGGCGCCATTACTCCGAAGGTCGGAGGTGTCGGACCTTTGACGGTTACGGCGCTTTTTGAGCATGTTTTGATTGCCGCCGAGAAAGCCGAAAAGCGAGATTCGCAGTAGCGAATTTAGCCTATAAATATTGACTCGCTTGTCCCGTTGTGCTACTATAAATGTAGCGGGCGGTTAGCTCAGTTGGCTAGAGCGCGTCTTTGACGTAGACGAGGTCAG
>CAZODR010000036.1:0-2278 GCA_964578645.1 uncultured Candidatus Saccharibacteria bacterium
TAATTAATATTATACACGAAAAGAATTTTTTTTAAAAGAGAAAAATCTTGTTTCTTAGTCAAGAAAGAAGGTTTTTATGAATACAGAAAAAAATAAGAAAAAATGGCTTGAAATGTGTGTTACTAATTTAAAAATGAGAGGAAGATCTTTTGAAACAATAGATAATTATTGCTATGCTATTAAAAAGTTCTTAAATTATTATAATGAAAAAACAAATATTAGCAAATTTAAAGAAGAAGACATTATTAAATATTTTAAAAAGGAATATTTAAGTCAAAATAAATCTGGAAGTACTTACAATGTTAATTTATCTGGAATTAGATTATTATTTATAGTTTGCTTTAATAAAGAACTAAATAGAATTTTACTTCCTAATTTTAAACAAAGATATAGATATCCAACCATTATAACTAAAGAACAATTTTTAATGCTATTTAATAACGAAAAGAATTTAAAATATAAATGTTGGTTATTACTTTCTTTTTGTTCTGGTTTAAGATGTATAGATATTGCTAATCTTAAAGTTGAATATGTCGATAGTAAAAATCATAAACTTAAAGTTTTTGGTAAAGGAAATAAAGATAGATTTACTATTCTTCCTGATATTGTTATTAAATTTTTAAGGCTTTATTGTAAAGAATATATGATTACAAGTGGGTATTTATTTAAAGGCACAGGTGGAAAAGATTTTGTTCATCCGGGAACTATAGGAAATTATTTCACTAATTATATTAAAAATTTTAATATCAAAGGTATAACTGAACATTCATTAAGGCACTCTTTTGCTACTTACTATTTGATGAATGGTGGAGATTTATTAACTTTAAAAGAAATGTTAGGCCACAAATCTTTGGCTTCTACTGAAATATATATTCATTTAGCTAGAGATTTCAATAACATTAAAGGCATAAATTATGCAAAATAATTTTTCTATTCAAGATATATTCTTAAAATTTGGTGAAGAATACATCAAAACACATAAATTATCAAAGGAACACTGGAAAGTTTATAATGCTATTATTAAATGTAAAACCAAAGAATTAGGCATTCATACTATTACTTGTGAAGAATGTGGTGAAACCACTATTGGTTATAATTCTTGTCGTAATCGTCATTGCCCTATGTGCCAAAGTTATGCTCGTGAAAAATGGATAGAAAAAGAAAGTTCTAACTTACTTGATTGTCCTTATTTTCATATTGTTACTACTGTTCCTAATGAGTTAAATGAAATTGCTTTATATAACCAAAAAGAGTTTTATAATATTTTATTTTCTTCTACTAGTGAAGCTATACTTGAATTATGTGAAGACTCTAAATGGCTTGGTGCTAAAGTAGGTCTTACCTCTATTCTTCATACTTGGGGCCAAACTATTGAATTTCATCCTCATATTCATTCTATTGTCACTGGTGGGGGTATTAAAAATAATAAATGGGTTCAAACTGATAAAGATTACTTAATTAAAGTGCAAGTTCTAGGTTCTCTATTTAAAGGTAAGTTCTTATCTAAATTAAAACATTTAGACTTAAACTTACCTAAATCTTTATCTCATCTTAAAAATATTAAACAACTTAATAAATTTTTAGAACCTCTTTATAATAAAACTTGGATTACTTATATTGAACCACCTAAAGGCTCTCCTGAAAATGTTATTGAATATATTGGTCGTTATTCTTTTAGAGTTGCTATCTCTAATGAAAGAATTAAAAATATAAGTGACAATGAAGTTACTTTTGAATATAAAGATTATAAAGATAATTCTAAAATCAAAGAAATGACTATTACAGGCGTTGAGTTTATCAGAAGATTTCTTATGCATATTTTACCTGATAATTTCACCAAAATTAAACATTATGGTATTCTTACCAACAGAAATAAAACTTCATTAATTAAATTGTGTCGTATTCTTATAGGACAAAAATTATTTAATGATTTTACTATTTCACTTAAAAGAAAATTACATGAATTTATTTGCCCTACATGTGGTAGTAAAACATTTAATTATAACTATTACTATAGACGATCCTATAATTAAATTTATATATTGCATTTTTCTTCATAACTTAGCTTATGGGGTAAGGGGCTTTAGAGCTTTAAATAAGCATTATATTCTAAATTTATTAAAAAATATAACTATATTTTATCATAATTTAAAATTCAAAAAAAAAGAATAATACTTTTCCCTTATAGATAATATTAGCTCGTTAGAAATTTGGTACAATAGATTTACACCATATTTTTAAATACTAAAAATATGCTTTAAATCGCTGAACATTATAC
>CAZODR010000037.1:0-1753 GCA_964578645.1 uncultured Candidatus Saccharibacteria bacterium
GTAAATGATTAAACACTTTTTGGCAAAGCTAGATAAATACTGGCAAAAATGGTATAAAAAGCACTAAAATATTACGTCCAGAAGTATCAAAAAAGTTATAAAAAAGAACTTCTGTATGCTAACATTGAAACCTTTATTTGGAATCAAAAAAATATAGAGAAATTTAAGTAATTTATTACACGCGAAAATCTCACACTTAAAAGTGTGTTTTTTCTGGATAAAATGTAGGATTAAACATCATAAAGAATAAATCTTTGAAATATTTTAACAACACCATCTAATGCTGCTTGTAATAAAAACAATCCAACTTTAAAGAAACTATGAGATTTTCTTCTTTTACCATTACATATATAAGAATTATGAATTTTATATTTATAACATTTACCATTTTTAGAGTAATCAATGCCAGTCATAGTCATTAAAGTATAAGTAATACATAAGCAAGTATATAAGGAATTAAATTTATATAAATTATCAATTTGAGTCTCTTCTAAAAAGAAACCATTAGTTTTTAAAGACTTGAAAAGATGCTCGATCGAGCCATAGCGAAAGCCATAATCTTTAAGAGCTCTGGTAACATCACCATTAGTTAAAACAAGCATAGGCTCAGAGTGACCATCTTTTTTAGAAATAGCTAAATTCATATTATATCTTTTTTGAGAAATAGGAATATTTTCAAAAAGTGTAGAGTGATATTGCTTAGAATTTAAAGTAGAAATAGTTTTTTTAATAACATGCTTTTCTTTTTTATCATAAACGAAAGCCACAGTATTACCTTTAGTTCTAATATTATAAGTATCTTTAAGACTATCAATGTAATCCATGAATTTAAAATGAGTAGACCAAAAACGATCAGCAAGAAAAATAATATCAGCCTCATCATCAATAGATTTAATTAAGTTATGACAAAAAGAAACAGCTTCTTTAAATAAGTCAAGAGAGTAAGCTTCTTTATCATGAAAAGAAAAAGATTTAAACCATAAAGGTATAGATTGTCTACCGATTTTTAAAGTAAACATTAAAACAGTAAATCTATCTTCAACATCACCATGATCAAGAGATATGTGAACTCTTTTATCAGGGTGTTTAATTTTAAAATTAGAAATAATTTTAGAGATAAAAGAAGAATAAAAAGAAGAAAAATCATTACAGTCGCTTTCTAAGAATCTATCAATTTTAAGAGAAGCACCTTTTAAAGAAATGCCAAGTTTAGGAGCAATAAAAGAAGCTAAGTCATTAATAATAACCGATTCTCTAGAAGCAATAGCAAGACAAACATGAGGTAAAGTTTTGAGAAAAGGAAGAGGATAAGATTTAGAAAACTCAAGAAAGAAATTAAAAATATTATTATAAATATTCACAAAAGGAATTGAATTAATAGATTTTTTATAATATAATTTAGACATTGTACAACCACCTTTATTTATTTTTTTACAATTTAATTATAAATGAGGTTGTACAATAAAGTAAAGAAAAAAGGTCAAAATAAGCCCAATAAGAAGAGTTTTATTTTGACCTTTTAAAATGTATAAAAAAAGTTGAGACAAAAAGTGTTCCCACATATAATACTTCCAATTTATATGGGTGTAGAAGGTATATTATATGCGGCACCTATAGCAGATGTAATAGGTTTAATTATTACAATTATTTTATTGGTCTTATTCTTTAAAAATCTTGATAAGAATGAAATTACTATAAATCAAGAAGATATTAATATCTTAGATAGTAAGGAAGGTGTAATAATTACTATTAG
>CAZODR010000038.1:0-1540 GCA_964578645.1 uncultured Candidatus Saccharibacteria bacterium
CCGGCTCTGCGGCAAAGAACATCGCAGCGGCGCTCTACACCATTGCGAAGAACGCCGACAGGAACAAGACCAAGGGGCATCAGCGGCTCAGCACCATGCTGAAAAGCGGCAAGGAGCTGAAGGTGTTCACCATCAGCGAGGAGCATCTGAAATGCTTCGCCCAGGAGGCAAAGCGGTATGGTGTTGTCTACTGCGCCCTTCGGGGTAAGGAACGCTCTGCTGACGGTATGGTGGATGTTATGGTCCGGGCAGAGGATGCGTCCAAAATCAACCGGATCGTGGAGCGTTTTAAGCTGGCTACTGTGGACACCGCTTCCATCAAGCATGATATTGAAAAGACCCGTCAGGAAAAGGAATCCGCCCCTGCCGCTCCCGAAAAGGCCGCACCTCAGAAGGACGATGCAGATTTTCTGCTGGATGAGCTGCTGGGTGCCCCTACTCAAAAGGAGCAGCCTGCCCCGGAAAACCCTACAGCGGCAAAGACGGAAAAAAGCCCTCCGTCCGAGCCTACCTCCGGGATGCCAAGGAAAACCGCCGAGGGTACTGCTAAGGAATCCCGTCCCTCCGTCCGGGAGGAACTGCGGGAGATTAAGGCAGCACGGCAGGAAAAGGCTGCACCGCCCAAGGTGCAGGATATCACAACTCCTGTAAAGCAGCCTGAAATTCAGCCCCATATCCATCCGGGTAAGAAAATGCCAAAGCAGAAAGCGAGGTAATCCATGAGCAATTTCGATGATATTTTCAGCGGTCAGGGCGGTAATTCCAGATGGAACGATCAGCCCTTTGACAAGGAAGCATGGGCGGCAAAAAAGCAGGAGGAGCGCAAGGAACTCTATGCCCTTGCCGATTCCACCGCAGCAGAGGTCAGCAAAGACGGTGACAGATTCCGGCAGTATCTGGATGTGCAGTCCCGGTTCAGCCGGTACACACCCACCAATGCGCTGCTGATTCTGGCGCAAATGCCGGAAGCCACCCAGCTCAAAGATTTCGATGGCTGGAAGGAAGCTGGCGTATCCGTCCAGCGCAAACCCAAAAGCGTGAAAATTCTGGAACCCGGCAAGGAGTATGACCGGGAGGACGGCACCCGGGGCACCTCTTTTGAGGTAAAGCGGGTCTACGATGTGTCCCAGACCAGAGGGCGTGTGCGCTCTGCCCCCGCTGTGAAGCTGGATGACCGTGTGCTGCTGAAAGCCTTGATTCACCGCACCCCCGTTCCTATCCAGACAGTAGACTCTCTGCCCAACAATATGGGTGCCATGTATGACCACAATCAGCAGGTGATTTTTGTTTGCCGGGGCATGGGCGCGGAGGACATTTTCAGAAGTGTTTCCAAGGAGCTGGCTCACGCAGAGCTGGCAGGGACACGGCAGGACTACAACCGCAGCGACGCCGCTTTTTCCGCCTACAGCGCTTCCTATCTGCTGTGCAAGCGGCATGGGGTGGATGTCTCAGATTACAATTTCAGCCGCCTGCCTGCATCCTTCCGGGAGAGTAGTCCTCAGCAGGTGCGGGAGACCCTGACGGAAATCCGGGACACCGC
>CAZODR010000039.1:0-1423 GCA_964578645.1 uncultured Candidatus Saccharibacteria bacterium
CCGCTGCCTGGCTAATTAGAGTATATGTAGCAGATGGACCGTCTACACTTATTACAACAGCCATTTAACATAGTTTTGTATGGTGTGGCTGTATAGTAATAATTATAAATGTAGGCATATACGCCAGAAAGGAAGATAAGTGGAAACGCTTAAGCAAATCACGAAGCCAAGACAGGTGCGCAGAAGGTATACTAAGGAGTTCAAGGAGCAAATACTGCAACTCTGCGCAGCCAAAAAAGGAAATACCACTGTACGAGATGTTATAGAAGAGTACGGTATTCCAGAAAGTGTTTATTACGAATGGAAACGTCTTTACGATAAATATGGTACACTTGATCGTCAAGCTATTCGGGAAAGGAATAAGACTGAGTCTGAGAAACAAAGCGAGTATATCAAGCGCCTAGAAATGGAAATTGATATCCTAAAACAACAGGAGACGAGTAAAAAGTCGAGCTTGCTCGAACTTTTTTGAGTCGACGCCTTGTTTTCCGAAGGAAAACGTGTCGCGCTGATGCTCGGAGTCGAGACCCCGCAAAACTTAGAGAACTTATTCAAGAACTAACCCCTAAGTATAGCATCAGCGCTATCTGTAACTTACTCCATATTAATAGGAGTAAGTATTATTATAAACCACGCAGAAGAGAAATCGATCCCCAAATTGAGCATGAAGTGCTACATTGCTTCAAAGAAAGCGGGAATAATTACGGTACTAGGAGAATTAAACAGGTTCTTCATCAGAAGGGCTACCAGGTCTCTCGGCGGAAGATTGGCCAGATTATGAGAAAACATAATCTGGCCAGCAACTACACCAAAAAGCGCTATAAGCCAGCCCAGAATGGCTGCAATGAATCTAGTATACCAAATCTTCTTAGCCGCAAGTTCAGGCAAAGTACTCCGCTAGCAGCCGTGGTTAGTGATTTGACTTATGTACGCGTAGGTGAGAAATGGTGTTACATTTGCTTGATCACAGACTTATGGAATAGAGAAATCATTGGCTGGAGCGTAGGAGAGCATAAAGATGCTTTATTAGTACAAGAAGCACTTTATAGTATCCCCTACGCTTTGGATCAGATTGGTCTTTTCCATACTGATCGTGGTAAAGAGTTTGATAATAAACTCATTGATGACGTTCTAGACACCTTCCAGATTAGACGTTCTTTATCTAAGAAGGGTTGCCCTCATGATAATGCCGTTATTGAATCCACCAATAAAACTCTCAAAACCGAGTTTATCTACCAGCAGGGGTTTGATAGCGTTGCTAGCTTGCGCACAAAACTTTCTTGCTATATTCATTGGTACAATCATGAACGCTTACATAGTAGTCTCGGCTATCAAACCCCTGCCTCGCAGCACCTTAAATCCACCCTTACCCTGTTTTATACAACTACGTTATTTTATTGTTGTAAAAAAGGTTGACAGATCA
>CAZODR010000040.1:0-1423 GCA_964578645.1 uncultured Candidatus Saccharibacteria bacterium
TCGCAGCCGTCAAGGTAGTTTTACCATGGTCAACGTGGCCCATCGTACCAACGTTGATATGTGGCTTGGAACGGTCAAATTCTGCCATTCTTTCTCCTTTTAATTATTATCTTGTCGGCGCACTAATAATAACCAGCTCCGACTCTACCTTTATATAATATATGATTTCTAGGACAATGTAAAGAGAAATTTGGATTTTTGGCGAAGAAATTTTAACGAAAGCAAAAACGCCGGCCGAAGCCGACGCTTTAATAGTTTCCCCTAGAGTTAGCATCCTCAGTTCACGCCCGGCAGCTTGCCGTCAGCGCAAAAGTCCAGCAGCGCATTGATATGAATTTCTTCGGAATCAAAGAAATGGAACTTGCCTTCATGCTTTTCACAATAGGCTCGCTGGTGCTCGCTAGTAATACTCAGCGGAAGCTCGGTACAGCCTAAAACTACTCCCTGGATATCATAGAGACTCACCATCTCGTCAATCGCCGAGAGAAGATAGCGGCGAGACTCATGAAAATATATGTCCTTGCAGAGCTCATTAAAAATAATGCTGTCAATCTGGGTCTGCCATTTCGCCGGAGGAGTATAGACTGTAGCATACGACTGCGCCAGTCGGTTGAGAATGAAATGTTCCGACATGGTAGTCTTCGTACCAATGAACCCCACGCGCTCCAGCCCCAGCCGAGCAATTTGTTCGGCGACGCAATCCCCAATATGGATGACAGGCTTACGGATGCGGGAAATGATTGCTGGGTTTTCCAGGATTTTGTGGATAGTGTTTGAGCAAACAGCAAATGCGCGGGCGCCGCACATTTCCAGCTTAATCATTTCGTCTGCAATATAGTTCGCGAGCGTCGCCCATTCACCAAGCTCCATTAGCGCCTCAACGTAACCAAAGTTGACATTCGCGGTCAGGAATTCCGGACAATTATGACCGCCAAAATGTTCACGAGCTTTTTCGCAGAGCTGCCAATAATATTCTTTTGATGAAGCCGGACTCAGCCCAGTAATAATTCCCAGAGAATGCCAATCAGTTTTAACCTGGTATCCATCAAGAATTTTCTGTTTTACTTTCGTTTCCATATAATTCCCCCTTTTTAAATTGGATTTTTGAAATTTCTGACAAACAGTTTAGCTCAGCGCGCCGAGAGGACGCAGTTTTGCATTAAATTATCGCCTCCTTCGCTATAAACGTGCTAAGAGCCTCTCCTGGCGCTTGATTTTATTTTAACAGAGTTTCTACTTTTCTTCAATATCATCAAAGTGAATTTTGACAGAATTACCAAGTTCTGGGGAAATTTTGGGATTTTACGAGGAATATTTAGTTTTAGGGGTTTGCGATTTTAGTAAAATTATTAAATTCTAGGAGTTTGGGATTTTATGCTACATATACTCTAATTAGCCAGGCAGCGGAGAGGAAAACCTGTAT
>CAZODR010000041.1:0-1164 GCA_964578645.1 uncultured Candidatus Saccharibacteria bacterium
TATCAGAGCGACATCAGCGAGTATGTTGATGAGGATAAAAAAGTAAAAGTACAGTCAGGTTATCTCTTTGAGGTCACGATAAAAACAAAATTAAGAAATAAAGAGAGTGGAGAGGAAGATGAAGAGGAGCTGGATTGTGAAATGTTAGTATTAAGGTGCAATGGAAAAACAGGCGTATGGGAAATCGGTGGACGATATGTATGGGAAGAAATGTGATGTGCCTGAGCGCTCGCAAAGAGAGCGTTTCAAGTTTTGTGTAAACTCAAAAACTGATATAAGATAGGTTAATAGTTACTTAAGGGGTGGATGCCGGATTTCGGGCTCCGCCCCTTACCTGTATTATACAGGCTGTTTCCATGCTGTCAATAAAAACGGATATGACTTTTCCTGTTACAGATTCCTGCCGGAAAGCCGTTCCTCAAAATAGATCTCTAACTGGGAATGGATCTGGCCCCAGTCCTGCCTGTGGCCTGTCCATTTCTTTGTGATATCCATCATCGCCAGGTACAGCATCTTTAACAGGCTGTCGTCCGTTGGGAATACGGTCTTTGCTTTCGTCACTTTCCGAAGCTGCCTGTTAAACCCTTCAATGGCATTTGTAGTATAAATAAGCCGCCTGACTGCCTCCGGATACTTAAAATAGGTGGAAAGCGTTGCCCAGTTGTCATGCCATGATTTATAAATCTTTGGATATTTGGAATCCCATTTATCCTTAAACAGTTCCAGTTCGTTTAAAGCGGCTTCTTCCGATGGGGCGGCATACACCAGCTTTAAGTCTGCCATCAGTTTTTTGATGTCTTTGTATGAGACAAATTTCGTTGAATTCCTGATCTGATGGATGATGCACTGCTGGATCTCGGTCTGCGGGTATACCGCCTCTATGGCCTGCGGGAAGCCGGTAAGCCCATCCACACAGGCGATCAGGATATCCTCCACACCCCGGTTCTTAAGACCGTTCATAATGGAGAGCCAGAACTTGGCGCTCTCGTTTTCCCCCACATACATGCCAAGCACATCCTTTTTCCCACTCATGTCGATTCCAAGAGCGATATAGACCGCGCGTTTTACAATCCGTCCCTCACTGCGGACATGGTAGTGGATGGCATCCATGAAGACGACAGCATAAACTTCTTCTAAGGGGCGTTCCTGCCATTCCTTTACGAT
>CAZODR010000042.1:0-1110 GCA_964578645.1 uncultured Candidatus Saccharibacteria bacterium
TAAAGACGCCGATGCCCCTGACATCCCGCACATAGGAGAGGCGGGAGGACATCTGTTTAAAATCGTTGGACAGGAAACAGTCCTTCTCCTTCTGGCACTGCTTGTCAAAAGGATTGAAGGAAAGGCCGTAATAATCCGTGAACATCAGTTTCCACCTCCGATCTTCGTATAATCGACAGGGAGACTGGTTTCCCGTTTTGTGCGGCAGTTTTCATTCTTATCCGTGGCCCGGATGGGGAAATGCTCCCCTTCATAAAGGATGAACGCCGAGTCCATGTCTTCGGGCAGGTAGCGGATCTCCACCTTCTGGGAGATGAACTGCATGGGGACGTCATAGCTTCTGCAGTCGATGGGGACGGTGGCGTCTTTCCTTACCTTGCGGGTGACGCGGTTCAAGAAACATTCCTCCAGCCATTCCCGTGAGCGTGCAAGCCTCACGTGGTCCTTTGTGGCCTGGTAGCGCTCAAAGGGGGAACAGCCGATGCCTGAATGGTATCCGGTGTTGTAGGCGCGGATGTAATCCTTAAGGAGCGCCTCAAATTCATCCAGGGAATGGATCTTATCAAGGTCAAGGCCATACAGGAACCTTTCCCGCATGGACCTGAAATTCCTTTCCACCTTGGCTTTGGCGGCGCCGTCCCTGACCGGTGCGTGCAGGAGAACGGTACCGATGGAGCCGCAGATCAGGGAGAGCTGTTTATCGATGTAGGGGGAGCCGTTGTCGGTATAAAGCCTGTCGGGGATGCCGTAGGTGGAGACAGCCTGTTTCAACACTTTCTGGAAGCCATAGGAATTGTCGCTGTAGGACAATCCTGCGCCGACGATCATGCGGGAATGGTCGTCGATGATGACGACCAGATAGACCTTATGGGCCTTTTTGTCCGCGGCATCGTTGATGTAACAGAAATGGCAGGTATCGGCCTGCCACATCCGGCCAAAGGAATCCTCCTCAAAGGCTTTCCTGTCCTTGTGGTTCCGTTCCAGGGAAGATTTCAGGCCGTTGTTCCTGATAAAACGCTGTACGGCGTCCACGCTGACGCTGGCCGGGATGAAACCGTCCTGCACAAGGCGGATATGGATCTGGGTGGCATTGAGGCGCGGATATTTCTC
>CAZODR010000043.1:0-1102 GCA_964578645.1 uncultured Candidatus Saccharibacteria bacterium
GGTTTGTTTTAATCCGCTGTTTTTGTTTTTGTTAAGTCTCCACACTCCACTAAACTTGCAGTGGAACCCCTGTGAAGCGTACCAGCTTATGTTTATAATAACGCAGATGAAACGTAGCGTCAAGAGGAATTTTGGCAGATTTTCTAATTCGAGACAAATTAGTCCGGGGAAATGAAAATACCCAGGCACAGACGCCTGGGTATCGTAGAGAAGAGTCAAACACGCGCTGCTACTGAAGGTGTGGATCATCGTATATTACGCGATCTTTTTTATAATATTCCTCGAAAAAGTTGGCTTCCGGAGCATCGTAGCTGAATAGGCCGTCATCGGTAGGTTTAACGATCCCGCCGCCAATCAGCGCATCAGGTAGGCGTACTAAGCCTTTCGGCGGGAAGATCTGGTAGCGCTGGCAATTGTTCAGCGCTTGCTGCCGTAAGCGGATTGCTTCTCGGGTCTCGCCAGCGACATACTCCTTAGCACTGATGCCGAGGTCGGATACGTTTCGGAAATAGCTCACGACAACGTAGGCTTCACCGTCGGCATAGCGATCGCAGTGCAGACATACCGCCAAGTGTTTCGTGAAGTAGTCCTTTACGAACGGCGACCGGCTAATGGATGTATCGGACAGATAGTCCACATAATAATTGTCCAAAACTGAGGTGTCGAGGACAATGTCCGTTCCTTTCACCGGGATTTTCATCTTTGGCATGCGGTCGTACGGACCGAAGATCTCGCTGCGTTCGAGCCTATAGTAGCTAAAGCCATCGCGCTCAATGAGGTCCTCCGGCGGACAAACTCCGACAAGTTGTATCGGTGAATCATGCTCCACCATCCAGTCGAAGGTTGCCGACTCGTTGTAGTCGCCGAACGGTGAAACCTCGAAGTTATTCACCTCTTCGCTCGTCGCCGCGTCAGCGAACGCTGCATGACTGCTTCCTCCGACTACGGTCAGAGCCACAGCCAGTGCTGCGCCGATAGTTGCCATTTTTACCATTTTCTTCATAATATATTCCCCCTTAGAATAGTTGGTGTTCTGACTCTTAAGGACCTTAAGACGCGCTAGCGCGTCTGCTTGAAGAATCAGAACGCGGTTGCATCTTAT